>JANXVU010000079.1 GCA_025351485.1 Candidatus Eiseniibacteriota bacterium
GGCCGCCCGCTGCGCAACTCCACCGTGACCACCATCGCCCCGACCGGGACGATCTCCATCATCGCGGGCTGCTCCTCGGGCATCGAGCCGCTGTTCGCGCTGGCCTATTCGCACATCGTCGGCGAACGTCACCTGACGTTCGTGAACCCGATCTTCGAGAGCATGGCCCGCGAGCGCGGCCTGTACTCCGAGAAGCTGATGGCCGACCTGTCGCACCACGGCACGGCGCATGGCCTGCACGGGATTCCCCTCGAGGTCCAACGGGTCTACGTGACCGCCCACGAAGTGGAGCCCGACTGGCACGTGCGCATGCAGGGGGCGTTCCAGAAGCACACCGACAACGGCGTGTCCAAGACCATCAACCTGCCCAACAACGCCACCACCGAGGACATCGCGCGGGCCTATCTGCGCGCCTGGGAGGTGGGCTGCCTGGGAATCACCGTGTTCCGCGACGGTTGCAAGGGCCAGCAGGTGCTGCACATGGGCACCAACCCGGACCAGAGCGTGGTCTCGGGGGCCACGGAAAAGGAGGGGCAGGTGGGCCCGCTGCACACGCCGACCACCGGCGTGAGCCGCACCCTCAAGCCGCGCCCGGCCATTGCCACCGGAGCGACCTACCGCACCCGCACGCCGCTGGGCACGGCCTTCATGACCGTGAACCGAAACGGCTCCGAGGAGCCCCTCGAGGTGTTCGTGATGGTGGGGAAGGCCGGCACCGAGACCTCGGCCGTGGCGGAAGCCATGGGCCGGCTGATCTCGCTGGTGCTGAGGTTGCCTTCACCGCTCACTCCGACCGAGCGCATGAAGGAAGTGGTGGACCAGCTCCTCGGGATCGGTGGCGGGCACTCGCTGGGCTTCGGGCCCAACCGCGTGCGCTCGCTCCCCGATGCCATGGCCCAGGTCCTGGCCACGCACCTCGGGCTTGCCTCCGCGCAGAAGGATGCGGAGGCGGCCGAAACGGCCGAGATGACCTCGACCGCGACGGCCACCCTGGAGCCTCCGCGGCGACAGGGCGACCTGTGCCCGTCGTGCGGACAGGCCACCTTCGTGTACGAGGAAGGCTGCAAGAAGTGCCACTTCTGCGGCCACAGCGAGTGCTAGGAGGATCCTGAAGCAGGATCAAGAGGCGGAAGGCCCCGGAGCCCAGGCTCCGGGGCCTTTTCATTTCGGGGCGCCGGCCGCTTTGGCCGGGAATTGACGCTGGGCGGATCGGGGGCGCATAGTCGCGCGGGTATCGAGGCAGCGTGAAGGGCCGTCCCGCGGCCCGGGGAACCCAGGAGGGATAGCCGATGATCTGTTCGAGTTGCGGGCGAGAGCTGCCGGAAGGCGCCTCGTTCTGCCCCTATTGCGGTGCGCGGGCCGGCGGCCCGGTTGTTCCGCCGCCGACCCACGGGGAACCCGGATCCTCGGATTCCCCGGCGATGCCGGAAGGCGCCCCCGGGCCCGCCGTCGCCCCCGAACCGGCTTCCGCGCCGCCGGGCTGGCCGGCTGCTGCCCCTGCGGTCTCACCCTACACCGCGCCCTATTCGGCACATCCGCCGCTTCCCCCGCCTTCCGATCCGAACGCGATCGAGTGGTTGCGCGAGGGCTGGGCCGCCTTCGTGCACCGTCCCTGGCCGCCGGTGCTGTTCATGTTCGTCTACTGCTCGGCGCTCTTCGGCTCGAGCTTCTTCCGGATCCTCGTGTTCGGGAGCAACGTCGAGCGGGGCGGGGCGGGGTTTGCCCTCTCGGGCCTGTTCTCGATGGCCGTCAATGTCCTGCTCCTGCCCATGGCCTATTCCCTGCAGTTCTATTTCATCGCCGAGCAGCGCGGCGAGAACCCGGACTGGCAGCGGTTCCTCGCGGGATATTCGAGGCCCTGGCAACTGGTGGCGAGCCAGGTGTTCGTGTCGGTCCTGGTGGTGGCGGCGGTTATCCCGGCTCTGCTGATGTTCGGCCTGGGCGGGCTCTTCGCGACCCTCTTCCAGGGTGGCATTCGAAGCCACCTGGAGTCCATGCTCGGCCCGGCGGTGCTGGCATTCGCCCTGTGGATGCTGGTGGTGGCCGCGGTGGCCTTCTTTCCCACGCTATTCGCGCCGATGCTCATCGTGGACCAGCGGCGGGGACCGATTCGCTCGCTCCAGGCCAGCTGGGAACTCACCCGGGGGGCCAGGCTGCAACTGCTGCTGCTGGCGCTGGTCAGCATTCCGATCGTGATCGCCGGGGTGGTGTGCCTGTTCGTAGGAGTGCTCGTCAGCATCGGCTGCCTGGCTTCGGCCTACGCGGCGGCCTACCGGGACCTGCTGCGCCGGCGGGGGATCCCGGACCGGGAGGTCTCCTGATCCGGCAGATCCCGAACCTTCCAAGAGTTTCCACGCGCGGTACAATCCCGGAGTCTTTCATGTCCTAAAACTTAGGTAGTGACCTAAGTAATGAATGGGCGCAAGATCTCCTCGATGCCCGCGCGATGCGCGGTCGTCCCGGTCCGCTCCGTCGGCATGCGGCCGGTTGAACGCGGGAAGGACGAAGAATGCCCCGAGGCGCGGCAGCAACCCGTGCGGCGCAGCCCATCGATGAGGTGCTGCGCGCGCTTTCCGATCCCACCCGCCGGCGGGTGGTGGAGCGGCTCTGCCGGGGCCCCGCTTCTGCCGGAGAGCTGGCGGAGCCCTTCGACATGGCCCTGCCTTCTTTCGTCCAGCACATGAAGATCCTGGAGGGGAGCGGGCTGGTTCAATCCACCAAGTCCGGCCGAGTCAGGACCTACCGGATCGCACCCCGTCGATTCAAGCTTGCCGAAGACTGGCTGGCCCGCCAGCGCTCCCTGTGGGAACGCCGGCTGGACCAGCTCGACGACTACCTCGCCGCCCTCAAGGAGAAGCGCCCATGACATCGGATCCGCGCTGGAAGATCGATCCGCGGCTCGACCTGGTCCTGGAAAGGGTCATCGACGTCCCCCCCGAACTGGTCTGGGCGGCCTGGACCAGGCCCGAACACCTCTGCAAGTGGTTCACCCCGGCGCCCTGGACGACGGTTGAAGCCGAGGTCGACCTGCGCCCCGGAGGCATCTTCCGCACCACCATGCGTTCGCCCGAGGGAAAGGACTTTCCGAACACCGGGTGCTACCTGGAAGTCATCCCCAACGAGCGCCTGGTGTTTACGGACGCCCTGCTGCCGGGATTCCGCCCCGCGGAAAAGCCTTTTTTCACGGCGATCGTGACCCTCGAGCCATATGGAACCGGCACGCGCTACACCGCCATTGGCAGGCACCGGGACGAGGCGGGGCGAAAGCAGCACGAGGAAATGGGTTTCCACACCGGCTGGGGGAAGGCCCTGGATCAACTGGTGGCCGTGGCGAAGCTCATGTAGGGGATGATCCGCTGGCGCGCCCGGTGGCTCGCAACACGAAGGGCCGTGGCGCCTTGAGCCGCTTCCACAGGAAGGCCTCGTAGGCCTTTCGGCGCCGTGGGAGCATCGAGCCTGGAGCGCCGGCCGGCGGCAGCGGTTCAAGGAAGGAGTCCGGCACGCGAGCCACGGCTTTTTCCAGGGTCTCCCGGGTGAGCAGCGCCGCCAGGACCTCATCGGTCCCGGGGAGGCCCGTCGCGCGATCGTGGAACAGGTGCCGCGAAAGATCATAGGAGTCGGCGCGCGGGGAGTCCTCGGTGACCCGCCCCCAGTTGTGCTGGAACGGGAGCGCGGCCCCGTGATCGATCAACCACACCTCGCCCGCCCGATCCTTCATCAAATTCGGGTTCTTCGCCGTGCGGTCCGGGTTCATCACCAGCGCATCCAGCCACAGCAGGCGCCACGCGAACCCGTCGGGAAGGGCCGCGGCCTCCCCGGTGTCCAGATCGCGCGCGCCTTCCAGGACCCGAAAGCCCAGATTGATTCCTTCGCTCGCCCGTAGCAGGTCGCGCAGTTCCTCATCCCGGTTTTCACTCGGGATTTCCCGGCCAATCGAGATCAGCGTTCGAGCGGGGACCCGCAGCCCCAGCGTCTCCGCCAGCTCCGCCACGACGATCTCCGCCACCAGCGCGCCCGGGCCCTGGGCCGAGCCCCGCAGCTTGGTGAAGAACATTCCTTCCGCCGTTTCCACGGTCACTGGCCAGGAACTTCCGAGCTTGGGAGCGGGGCCCACCCGCAGCGCCATCGGGATTGGCGCCCCGGCGCCGAGGCTCAGTCTTCCATCCGGGTGCGCCGCGTGGACTTGGTGCTCGAGCGGCGCTTCTTGGCCTCCAGGCGGCGTTCCCTGGAAGCCTTCGTCGGCCGGGTCCGGGTGCGCTTCTTCACCGGCAGCAGAGCCTCGCGCACCCAGGCGGCGAGCCTCTCCGCGGCGGCCCGGCGATTGCCAAGCTGGGTCCGGTGGGCCTGGCTGACCGCCCGGAGCGTGCCATCCGGGTGGATCCGCTTTCCCAGGCGCTCGGCGAGCCGGGCCCGGGCCGGCGCCTCCAGGGCGGCCGTGGCCAACACGTTCCAGCGCGCTTCCACCTTGGTTTCCAGCTTGTTCACGTTCTGGCCGCCCGGGCCGCCGCTCCGGGAGGTGAGGAATTCCAGCTCCGCCGGCGGCAGGCGGCGGTTGGGGGCGAGGTCCAGCTTCCAGTCTTCCATTCCCGCACTATAAGCCGAACGGGGCGTTCTCGTTGACCCCTGCTGGCATCTCTGGTACCTTTCCCGCTGATCCGCACCCCCAATTTGAAGCCTTTGGCAGGCACGCTCAGCCGTCCGGCCGCATCCGGTTGGAAAGGAATCATTTGAAGACCATCTCCCTAGCCACTGTCCAGGAGCCCGTCCAGCCGGAGCTCCAGGCAGTGACCCGGAGGCTCGGCGACCTGAGCCGGTCGGAGACCGGCCTCATCCGGCAGGTGGGCGAGCACGTCCTCACCGGAGGCGGCAAGCGGCTGCGGCCGACCCTGCTGCTCCTGGTGGCCAAGATGGGCGGGCAAAACCAGGACCTGGCCGAACTGGCCGCCACGGTCGTGGAGCTGGTCCACACGGCGACCTTGATCCACGACGACACCGTGGACGGCAGCCAGCTGCGCCGCGGGCGGCCCACCGTGAACCGGGCCTTCAATCACTCGGTCTCGATCATCATGGGCGATTTCGTCTATTCGAAGGCCTTCGCCCTGCTGGCCGAGCGCCAGCTCTATCCGCTGATCGAAGTGCTGGCGCACGCCACGCACCAGATGAGCCGCGGCGAAATGATTGAAATGGACTTGAAGCACAAGGTGGAGACCACCGAGGAGGAGTACCTGGACATGATCGACGGCAAGACCGCGGTCCTGTTCCAGGCTTCCTGCGAGATCGGCGCGTACCTGGGCCATGGCGGCCAGCACCGCGACGAGTTCAAGGAGTTTGGCCGGTCCTTCGGGCTGGCCTTCCAGATCGCCGACGACCTCATGGACCTCACCGGTGACGAAGCGGTCATCGGCAAGGACCGCGGGAATGACTTGCAGGAGGGCAAGGTCACGCTCCCGTACATCGCCGCCCTCCGCAATTCCCCGCCGGAGGAGCGAGACCGCTACTCCGAGCTGATCGCGCACCCCGAGAGCATCAACGGCGGATGGGACGACATGGTCCAGTGGGTGCGGCGCCGGGGCGGCGAAAGCTACGCCCGCGACCGCGCGCTGGCCTTTGCGCGGCGGGCCACCGAAATCGTGGCCGGCTTCCCGGAATCCGAATCCAGCCGCGCTCTCGCGGACGCCGCCGCCTACGTGGTGGACCGCCCTCTCTAAGGACATTCATGAGCATGAGCTTCGACTCCCGCCACGCGGCGGGCCTGTGACTTCACGCCAGTTCGCCGAGCGCGCCGCGCGGATGCTCCACGACCGCAAGGCCGAGGACATCCTGGTCCTGGACCTGCGGAAGCTGGGCGCGGTCTCCGATTTCTTCATCGTTGCCAGCGGCATCTCCTCGAGCCACGTGCGCGGTCTGGCCGACTACGTGGACGAGGAGATGAAGAAGCTCGGCCAGCGCTCGTGGCACCTGGAAGGCTACGAGGCCGAGCGGTGGGTTCTCATGGACTACGTCAACGTGGTGGTCCACATTTTCCATCCCCAGACGCGCGAGTTCTACATGCTCGAGCGGCTGTGGGGCGACGCGGAGAAGTTCCCGATTGATTTCCTCGTATCTAAGCAAGGCGGTTCGTAGCGCCGCCACCGAGGCCGGCTATTCGCTGGACGGCCCGGTGTCGCTCGAAACCCCACGGGACCCCGCGCACGGCGATCTCAGCACCAACGTGGCCATGCAACTGGCCAAGGGTGCGGGCAAGCCACCCCGCCAGGTGGCCGAAAACATCGTCGCCCACCTGAAGCAAGGCCTCGATCCGAGCCGCATCGGCCCGCCCACCATTGCCGGACCGGGCTTCATCAATTTCATGTTCCAGCCCGCGCTGGTGCACGAGGGCCTCCAGGAGATCCTGGGGGCCGGCCCCGCCTTTGGCCGCTCCGAGTGGGGATCCGGGCAGAAGGTGCTGCTGGAATTCGTGAGCGCCAATCCGACCGGCCCGCTCAACGTGGTCAGCGCCCGCGCTGCCGCGGTGGGGGATGGGCTCACCAGGCTCTTGCGCGCGTGCGGTTTCCAGGCCGACTCCGAGTTCTACGTGAACGACGCCGGCAACCAGGTGCGGATGCTGGGCGAATCGGTCAAGGCGCGCCTGCTGGAACTGGACGGCAAGCCCTTCGAGATTCCCGAGAACGGCTATCACGGCGAGGACGTGCGCGACATCGCGCGGGCCATCCGCGAAGCGGGGCTCGAGGAAAAGCTCCGGGAAGAGGACGCCCGGGAGGGCGGCGCGTTCGGCCAATGGGCGGTTTCCTTCAACCTGGCCCGCCAGAAGGCCGATCTCGAGCAATACGGCGTGCGGTTCGAGCGCTTCTTCCACGAGAGCGAGATCCACTCCCGCGGCCTGGTGAAGGAATCCCTGGACGACCTGCGCTCCCGCGGCTACATCGAGGAAAAGGACGGCGCGCTGTGGTTCCGGTCCACCGATTTCGGGGACGACAAGGAACGCGTGGTGGTGCGCTCTAGCGGAGAGCCGACCTATTTTCTGGCCGACACCGCCTACCATCGCGAAAAGCACGCGCGCGGATACGGGCACGCCATCGATTTCTGGGGCCCCGACCACCACGGCGCGGTCCCGCGCATCAAGGCCTCCATGGCGGCCCTGGGTTATCCGGCCGACTGGCTGGAAGTGGTCATCGTCCAGCAGGTGAACCTCAGGCGGGGCGGCCAACTGGTGGACATGAGCAAGCGCGCCGGAAACCTGGTCACGCTGCGCGAACTGGTGGACGAGGTGGGCGTGGACGTGGCGCGGTTCTTCTTCCTGATGCGCAGCGTCACCTCGCACCTGGATTTCGACCTGGACCTGGCGCGCGAGCAGTCGGACAAGAACCCGGTGTTCTACGTGCAGTACGCCCACGCCCGCGCCTGCAGCGTGGAGCGCTTTGCCGCGGAAAACGGCGTGGACGGGGCGCAGGCGGACTTCTCGCTGCTCAAGGAGCCCGAGGAGATGACGCTCATCAAGGAGCTCATGAAGCTGCCCCTCGCGGTGGAGATGGCGGTGCGGCTGCGCGAGCCGATGAGGGTCACGAACTATCTGACGTCGGTGGGACAGATGTTCCACCCGTTCTATCACAAGCACCGCGTGGTCACGTCGGAACCGGCCCTATCGGCCGCGCGCCTCCGGCTGGTGAACGCAGTGCGGCAGGTGCTGGGCAACGGCCTCGCACTGCTCGGAATTTCGGCCCCGGAGAAAATGTGAGCATCGTCGTCGTCGGATCCATGGGCCTGGATGACGTCCAGACCCCGCACGGCTCCGTCCAGGGCGTCCTGGGCGGTTCGGCTTCCTATTTCTCGGTCGCGGCGCAGCACTTCGCCCCGGTCAGCCTGGTCGCGGTCGTGGGCAACGACTTTCCGCGCGACTACGTGGAGATGTTCCGGGGCCGCGGGATCGGGGTGGAGGGGCTGGAGACGGTCCCCGGCTCCACGTTCAAGTGGCGGGGCCGGTACGGCGACGATCCGGACCAGGCGTTTACCCTGGCCACGGAACTCGGCGTGTTCTCCGATTTCCATCCGAAGCTGCCCGAGAGCTACCGCGGGGCCAGGTTCGTGTTCCTTGCGAACATCGATCCCGAGCTCCAGCTGCACGTGCTGCGCCAGGCCGGCGGCCTGAAGATCCTGGACACCATGAATTTCTGGATCGACGGCAAGCGCGCCGAGCTGCTGCGCACGCTGCTCGAAGTGGACGTGGTCATCCTGAATGGGCAGGAGGCCCGGTCCCTCACCGGGATCGCCAATATCTACAAGGCGTGCGAGGTGATCTCGAGCTACGGCCCCAAGGTGATCGTGATCAAGATGGGCGAGAACGGGTCCTTGCTGTTCACCCCCGAGGACGTATTCCTTCTGCCGGCTTTCCCGGTGGAGCGGGTGGTGGATCCCACCGGGGCCGGCGATACCTTCGCGGGCGGCTTCGTGGGCTGGCTCGCCCGGTGCGGCCGGCTGGACCGGGACGCCTACCGCCAGGCCATGGTCATGGGGACGGTGCTGGCATCCTTTACCATCGAGGATTTCAGCCTGCGCGCGCTGATGCGTGCCACGCTGGAAACGGTGGGGGCCCGGGCGGCCAAGCTCCATGATATGACGCAGTTCCCGGCTCCCGGGGGACTCGGGTAAACGGATTCCTTGATCCATCCAGTCCCCCGTGCCCGCCCCGGCGCGGGGGACTTCTTATTTTGCACTGTAAAATCTTTTGCCATTGAATCTCCCTTCTTGACTCGATGGGCGCAGGTGGTACTCTTATATGACCCTTTGCGGGGGAGGTCGCGAACCCCTCTTTCCGCAGGGCTGTTGCCATGTCCGAAACGCCCATGCAGCCCTGCCCCCGGCGTGTCGGACGGTGTGCCGCGACGGTCCGTCTACAAGGTTCGTTGAGGCTTGGTTCAGGTCCCAAAGTCAAGGAGGACTGCCCTGACACACGAAGCCACCAAACCTGCCTGGATTCTGGAGGCGGAGCAGCAGGTCCGCGCACTGGAAGGAATCGAAAGAGTCGCCATCGTGTGGGATGGCCGCTCCATCAGCGAAATCCACATCGTGTCTTCGAGCGATCGCGCCCCGCGGCTTATTTCGAGGGACGTGGAAACGGCGTTGAAGGCCCGTGAAATCAAGGTGGACCACCGGGTGATCAGCGTCGCCCAGGTCCGCAAGTCCGTGAATGGCGATGCGGCGCACGCCACCAACGGCCATGCGCCCGTTGAGCCTTCTCTCGAGTTGCCTCCACCGGGACCCGCGCTGCTCCCGATCCAGGGCACGCGTATCGCGGACCCTCGGCCCCGCGCGATTCGTCCGGGCTATGCCAACGGCACCGATCCCGAGGGCGAGGAAGCTTCCGCGCGGTTGCGGTTCCAGAGCGTCAACGTCATGAACGTGGGATTTCGGGCCACGGCGGACGTGGAGCTCTCCCTCCTGGGGCAGGTCGTGCTCGGCACCAGGAGCGGGATCGGGTCCAGGATGGGCACCCCCCGGCTGGTGGCCTCGGCCGCCCTGGAGGCGTTGAAACAGCTGGTGGCCGAGGACGTGGAGTTCGGCCTGGAGGCCATGGACTTCGTGGAGATCGGTGGCCAGCGCGTCGCGATCGTCGCGATCGTGTGCCTTGAAGACCGCCGTCAGCGAGTCCTGTTCGGGACCGCGGCGGTGGAAGGGGATCCGCACCAGGCGGTGGTCCACGCCACCCTGGATGCGCTGAACCGGTCGTTTGGACGGCTGCTGCAGAGGGAGAGAATCGAGTACGAATTGAGACCGACTTCCATCGAGGTCTGAGCGAAGGTCAAGTACGAGCGAAGCGCCAACCTTCCTGTCAGAATTCACTGGCACGATGGACACACTTCTGAGGAGGTGCGCGCATGAGCTTCATCAATCTGGACTTGCTGGAGCTGGTCGGGGTTCTCCTGATCGGCTTCTACCGAGCGGGTTGGGGCCCGGGTGGGCCGTAAGCAGTTGACCTAGTAGGACGTCGGTCTCAAATATTCAGCCGGGAGCTCAACTCCCGCGCGGGGGGCAGGACGTCCTCCGAAGCCTCCATGGCGCGCGGAATGAAAAGCGCGCAAGTCCCCGGTGCCGGAGATGGACATCCGGGCCGACCCGGCGAAGGGGAGTCCGCGTCCGGGCGCCCCGAACCTCCAAGGATCGTCGATGACCCAGTCCCACCGCTCCCTGCCGGTCCAGATCTTCGTCGTGACCATCCTGCTCGGCGGTCTCGGGGCCCTGTGGCTCATGGGCCTGCAGTACCCGGTCCCGCCACTCACCCCGTTCCTTGTCTGGACCCTCATCCTGCTCGCCACCGAGTCCACCGGGCTGGACCTTCCGAGTGGCGGGTTCATCACCGTGTCCGGCGTGGTGGATTTCGCGGGGATCCTGTGCTTCGGCCCGCTGCTCGTGGGCTGGGCCGACGTCGTGAGCGTGCTCATCTTCCAGGGCCTGTGGAAGAAGACGCCCATCACCAAGGTCGCCTTCAACGCCGGGCTGTACGCGCTCACCACCGCTGCCGCGGGCAGCGTCTACGTGCTGTTCGGCGGCCGCTTCGGAGACACCCGGTTCATGCACGACCTGCCCGCCCTGCTGGCCATGGGGGCGGTCTATTTCTCGGTCAACAGCGCCGCGGTATCCGGCGTGCTCGCCCTGGTGGAGCGGCGGAACGTGCTGAGCGTGTGGAAGGACAACTTCCGCTGGGGGCTGCTGCAGCACCTGTCCATGCTGCCGCTGGGCATGCTGCTGGCGCTCTTTACCCTGACCGGCGGACTGGTGGCCGCGAGCCTGGTGGTGGCCCCGCTGTCGCTGGCGCGGTTTTCCTTCGCCGCCTACCTGCGCTCGCGGTCTGACCTGAAGGAATTCGTGCGGGCGATCTCCCGGGTGCTGGACGCGGTGGATCCCTTCACGCGGGAGCACAGCCTTCGGGTGGCCGGCTATGCCGTGCGCGTGGCGCGCCAGCAGCGCCTGCCCATTCATGAGATCGAGATGATCGAGTATGCCGCGCTGATGCACGACCTAGGAAAGATCACTTCCGAGGCCCGGCCGCTGATCGAAAAACCCGGGCTCCTGACCCAGGACGAAAAGCGGGTCCTCAACAGCCACCCCACCGTGGGGGCGGCCCTCTTCGAACAGGTCAAGTCGCTGCGGCGCGCCGCGGAATACGTGCGCGCCCACCACGAGCGCCTGGACGGGCGCGGATACCCGCAGGCGCTTACCGCCGAAAAGATTCCCATGGGAGCGCGCATCCTCACCGTGTGCGACTGCTTCGACGCCATGACCTCCGACCGGCCCTACGTGCGCGCCCGGTCGCCCGAGGAAGCCGTGCTGGAACTGCACCGCCACAGCCTTACCCAGTTCGACCCGGCCGTGGTGGAGACCTTTGTCCGCTTGTTCGAGCAGGGGCGGTTGGACGACATTCTGCGCTCGCCCCGGCGCGTCCCCGAGCCTGAGTTCGAGCCCGTGGCTGCGCCTGCCCGCGAGGCGGCGCCCTACATTCCATCGCACGCGGCCGAGCCGCAGCCCGCCTGATGAAATACGCCGACGCCGGAGTGGACCGCTCCCGGGCGATGGAGGCGCGCGAGCGCATCGGCAAGCTGGTGCGCTCCACGTGGGCCCCCGGCATGGAGGGGTTCGGGGGATTCTCGGGCGGCTACGCGTTTCCCGGAGATCCGGGCCGTCTGCTGACCTCCACGCTGGATGGGGTGGGCACCAAGATCAAGATCGCCGTGGCCGCGGGAAGGCACCGGGGCATCGGCGAGGACCTGGTGAACCACTGCGTGGACGACACGTTGGTCCACGGCTCCACTCCGATGTTCTTCCTGGATTACTTCGCGGCTGCGAAACTGGATCCGGATGTCATGGTGGAGGTCCTGGAGGGCGCGGCCGCGGCCTGCCGCCGCGAAGGCGTGGCCATCCTGGGCGGGGAGACCGCGGAGCTTCCAGGGCTCTACACCGAGCCGGACTATGATTTCGCGGGTTGCATGGTGGGCTGGGTGAACCGGGCCGACTGGATCGATGGCCGCTCGCTTGTTCCGCTCGATGTGGTGATCGGGCTGCCCAGTTCCGGGCTGCACACCAACGGTTACTCGCTCGCCCGCGCGGCACTGCTGGGAAAGGGCGGGCATGCGCTGGACGCGCCGGTGCCCGGGAGCGGAGTCGCGCTGGCGGATGCGCTGCTGGCCCCTCACCGTTCCTACAGCCCTGCGCTCAAGTGCCTGGGCTCGCTGCGTCCGCGCGGCATGGCCCACATCACCGGCGGCGGCTTCACCGAAAACCTGCCGCGCATTCTGCCGGACGGGCTGGGGGTGGAGTTGGAACCCTGGCCCCTGCCGCCGCTCTTCGAGTGGATCCGCCGCAAGGGCGAGGTCGGGGACGAGGAAATGCGAAGGGTGTTCAACCTCGGGTACGGGTTCCTGATGCTGTTCGAGGCGGCCCGCGCGGAGGAAGCGTTTGCGCTCCTGGAAGGAGCCGGCCAGCAGCCCCGGCGACTCGGCCGGGTGTCGGCGGGCGCGGGAGTCCGCTTCCAGGGTGGTTCCCCCTGAGCCTCGCGGTTCCGCTTGCGCGATTCGCGCCGGCGCTTCTATAATCCACTTCCCAGAAGTCCCGAGCCCTTCCCCCAGGAGCGACCCGGAACCGCGTTTCAAGTCCCCGCTCTTTCGCCCGGTTTACCGGGATTTCCGTTCGACCCGTACCCGTGTATCTTTCAGTCAGGCTCGAGCCCTGCTTTCCAGGCCCGGCCTGCCTTCCGAACCGGCTTCCCTCGCCGGCCCGACCCCCGGAAGGAAACCTAGATGACCGAAGCATTGGAGATTCCCCGGCCCGGCGTGGCCCGCCCTGCCGAGCCCTTGGGCCGGTTTGGAATCCTGGGGCGCAGCGCGCCCCTGTGTGCCCTTTTCGATCTCCTGGAGCGGGTGCTGCCGTCCTCGGTGCCGGTGCTGATCGAGGGCGAGACCGGCACCGGCAAGGAACTGGTGGCGCGCGCCCTGCACCATCACGGCGCACGGCTTCACGGCCCCTGGGTCACCCACAATTGCGGCGCGACGCCCGAGCCGCTGCTGGAGAGCGAGCTTTTCGGCCACGCGCGGGGCGCCTTCACCGGCGCGCTGACCGAGCGTGCCGGGCTCTTCGAACTGGCCGACGGGGGGACGCTCTTCCTGGACGAGGTGGGGGAGATCTCCCGCGAGAGCCAGGTGAAGCTCCTGCGGGTGCTGCAGGAGGGCGAAGTGCACCGGGTGGGAGAAAGCCGCGTCCGGCGGGTGGATGTGCGCCTGGTGGCCGCGACCAACCGCTCCCTGGAAGAAGAGGTCCGTGCGCGCCGCTTTCGAGAGGATCTGTACTATCGGCTGCGGGGCGTGCGCATGGAAATTCCGCCGCTCCGCCACCGCGGTGACGACGTGCTGCTGCTGGCCGAACACTTCCTGGCCCGGGCGGCGGCGCGTTGGAGCAAGCCGGTGCCGGAGATTTCGCGTCCGCTGGCCCAGCGGCTCCTGGCGCACACCTGGCCCGGCAATATTCGCGAGCTGATCCACGAGATGGAGCGGGCCCTGCTGTGGTTCGAACCCGGCGGGCCGGTGGAGGCGCGCCACCTGTCGCCGGAGTTCGGGAGGGCCGATCTGCGGCGCGGGCGCCGCGGCAGCTACCAGTTCGAGACGGACCTCTTCAAGCGGCGCCTGCTGCGGGAGACGCTCTCGCGCACCCGCGGAAACAAGTCGGCCGCGGCCCGTGAACTGGGCCTGACGCGGCAGGGCTTCCTGAAATTGTGTCACCGGCTCAACCTGAAAGGCGACGATGGACAGGAAGGCGAAACCTAGACGCGCGCTGGTGACCGGCGCGACCGGGGGCCTGGGGCGCGCGATCGCACTGGAGCTCGCGCGGAGCGGTCATTCGCTGCTGCTGCACCACCGCTCGCACGAGGCCGGAGCGGTGGCGCTGGCAGACGAGGCGCGCGCCCTGGGAGCCGAGGCGGAAACCTATCGCGCCGACCTGGAAAGGCCCGAGGAGGTGCGCGACCTTTTCGACCGGGTCTCGGCCGAGGGCGGCGTGGACATCCTGGTCCACACCGTCGGCATCTTCCTGATCCGGAGCCTGGCCGACACATCCTTCGAGGACTGGGGCCTGGTGCTGCGCAACAACCTGGATCCGCTGTTCCTGTGCGTCCATGCGGCGTTGCCCGGCATGCGCGAGCGGGGGTGGGGAAGGATCGTGACCTTCACCGCCGCGTCGGCCGAAGGCGCCGGCGGCGCCCGGCACATGGGCGCGTACATGGCGGCCAAGGCCGCGGTGCTCTCGTTCACGCGCACCCTGGCGTTGGAGGAGGCGGCGAGCGGGATCACGGTCAACGCCATCGCTCCCGGAATCATGGACACGCCCGGCGCGGGCCCCGGGGTGAGGCGGAACCCGGAAAAATTCGTGCCCATGGGGCGCCTGGGAGAGCCGGTCGAAGCCGCGCGCGCGGTGGAATTCTTGTGCCGGGATGAATCCGGCTACATCACCGGCGCGCATCTGCCGGTGGCCGGAGGCTACGGGCTTTGATGGGCAGGCTGCAACTGTGCCGGGCACCCTCGCGGCTCTGGGCCTGCGCCGCGCTGCTGGCCTCGGGCCTCCTGCTGTCCGGCCGCGGCGCCCTCGCCGGAGCCTGGACCCGTGATCCGGGCTCGGGTTACCTCAAGCTGTCCTACGGCGCGTCCTCGTCCAACGATCAGTTCGGTTTTGACGGTCTCACCCGGCCCATCCTCGAAGGGGTGACCGACTACCCGTTCGCCGACCGCAGCCTGTACTTCTACGGCGAATTCGGATTGCGGCAAGGCCTGACCCTGGTGGGGGAGGCCGCGATCAAGCGGATCTTCATCCACGACCGCATCTATCGGTCGCGCACCGTGGGACTGGGGAACCTGGGCGCCTCCCTGCGCGTGCGGCTGCTCGACTCGGGCCCGTGGGTCGCTTCCGCCGAGGCCGGGGTGAGCCTCCCGAGCGGCTACCGACGAAACCTCAAGCCTCCCCTGGGCGCGGGGCAGGCGGACTTCTCGCTTGCGGGCAACCTGGGCCACTCGTTCTATCCTGTGCCGGCCTATGCCACCGCCTCGGCCGGCGTGCGTTTGCGCTCGCGCATGTTCCTTTCCTCCACGGATCCCGAGGTGGTTTCGTTCGGCAACGAATCAAGGCCGAGTTACTCGGACGAGTTCTTCTACAGTGTGGAGGGAGGCTGGTCCCCGGCGGGGAAGCTGCTGCTGCGGATCCACCTGCAGGGCCTGCGCTCGCTGCGGTCCTCCGGCAGCGCGTTCTCGCTCACCGATATCCCGACCACCCAGCGCTACCTGAAGGCGGGCGGCGGTGCGACCTGGAGTCTTTCGCCACGGCTCGCCCTGGACGCCGACCTCTCCGGGACACCGACCGGCACCAACACGGCGCGCTCGGTGGACATCAGCCTGGGAGTGGCGCTGCAGTGGTGAGGCGCGCCGTTTCGCGCCGGGAGTTCCTGCGCCAGCTTGGCGTGGGCATCGCGGGAGTGACCCTGCTGCCGGTATTCCAGGGGTGCGACTCCAACCTGATCGAGCCGATCGCCCGGCCGGCCACTTTTGCGTTTCTCACCCCGGCTCGCGACCTGTTCGTGCAGAACGGCGCGCAGGCCTCCACTCCCAACTGGCAAATGCCCGACCTGGATCCGGTGGCCTGGAGGCTCCAGGTGGACGGGCTGGTGGCAAGACCCGCGACGTACGCCCTGCCGGAACTCAAGGCGTTGGCAGCGGGCGAAGAGATCACCATGCTCAAGACATTGCAGTGCGTGTTCGATGCGCCGCTGCTTTCGTCGGTGACCGGGCTGGCCGGAAACGGGGCATGGACCGGGATCCCGCTCCGGCGGGTGCTGGAGGACTGCGGGGTGGATCTCGCGCGCGCGGTGCGAATCCGGTTTCACGGCTCGGAGGGTTTCGGCAACAACCTGAAGATCGGCAGGGTGTTTGGCCCCGGCTCCCTCGGATTGATTCCGGCGTGCATCGCATGGAACTTGAACGGGGCGGCCTTGACCCGCGAGCATGGCGCCCCTGCCCGGCTGATCGTCCCGGAGACCTACGGCTACAAGAACGTGAAGTGGCTCACCCGGATCGAGGTGACCGCATCCGACGCGCCGTTTGGGACTTACCAGGACCACGGCTTCTTCGACGCCGGCACCCTCTCGGTGAACTCGCGCACCACCGTGCCCCTGAACTCCTCCGGGATCGCCCCGGGCCCTCACGAAGTGGCCGGGTTCGCGCTGGCGGGCGAGGGGCCCGTGAGCGCGGTCGAAGTGCGAGTGGACGCGGGCGCATGGTCGGCCGCCGAGATCGTCCCGTTCGAGGAGATCGTGCGGCAGGAAGGATTTGACCCGTCCCAACTGGAACAGGTGCGAAGCGCCCGCAGCTACCCCTTTCCGGGAGTGTGGGCCCGCTGGCGCTACATCTGGGATGCGCTGGCGGGCGTGCACACGCTGGAAGTGCGGGCCCGGGACGGCGCGGGCAATGTCCAGCCCGCCGTGGACGGCGACGTGCGGAACGGGACGAACGGCATCATGAAGATCACGGTGTCCGTCGGCTGAAGCCGGCGCGCCCGCGGCTCGGCCGCGCACGATGGAATCGGAGGCCTGAATTGTCCCAGGGATTTCGAGTCTCTCCCCGTCTCGCCGCCGTTGTGGCGGTGCTGGCGCTGGCCGTCGCTTCGTGCCGGCTCCTGGATCCCAACCCGGGACCGCCGCCGGTCGGGCCGGGTGGGGGAGGCCTGCCGGTGCCTTCGGACACCACGGTCTCCCAGCAGAAGGGCGGCGCCGTTTACGGGGCGCTGTGCGCCCGCTGCCACGGCGACTCGGCCGAGGGGTCCAGCTTTGCGCCGGGCATCCAGGCCGCCACCGGGATCGGCCAGGTGGCCCGCCGGGGCAAGGGATCCATGCCCGCATTTCCCTCGGTGACCGATGCCGACGTCAACTCCATCGAGCTGTTCCTGGGGCATTTCGTCCAGACCAGTCCGCTGGATGGCCCCAGGCTCTTCAAGAGCTTCTGCGCCCGCTGCCACGGGGACTCCGCGCGGGGCGGCTCCGGACCGGGCCTGAAGGGCGTGAGCGGCATCTTCGCCGTGGTGCGCTCGGGGCGGGGCAAGATGCCCGCCTTTCCGACACTCTCCAATCCACAGATCGGCGCCATCGAGGCCTTCCTGCTCTCGCTGGCCCCGCTGGGCGCCGACTCGGTATCCAACGGCGGAGTGATCTTCGCCCGGTACTGCGCCCGCTGCCATGGGGACAGCGCCGAGGGGGGCGTGGGGCCGAATATCCGGGGCGCGACCGGGATCCGCACCATCCTCGCCCGGGGCTTTCCGCGCCGCATGCCCCCCTTCGCGTGGCTCACGTCGACCCAGGTCAACGCGCTGGAGACTTTCCTGGCCCACTTCCCCGCGGGCGGTGGGGATCTGGCGCCGGCGCACGCGCGGACTTCCATCTACCGGGCCAAGCCCGCTGCAGGCCTCGATTTGACGCCCGAACCGGGCGTTGGTAGAGTCACCCGCGTTCCCAGCCCGGAGACAAACCGGCCCCCGAAGGCGGTTCGCCCCACACTTCCAATCCGGAGAAAACAGGGCCCATGGCAAAGAAGACCCTCCGTGTCGGCGTGATCGGCATCGGCGCGGCAGCCCAGGTCAATCACCTGCCCGCGCTCAAGAAACTCCCCGACGTCGAAATCGTCGCGCTGTGCGACACCGATCGCGACAAGGCACGCCGCGTCGCGCAAAAGTTCGGCGTGGAGCAGGTGAAGTTCAACCTCGACGACTTTCTCAAGGTCGAGGGCATGGACGTCGTGCACGTGTGCACGCCCAACTATCTCCACGCGCCCATGAGCATCGCGGCGCTCCAGGCCGGCAAGCACGTGTTGTGCGAAAAGCCGATGGCCCGTAACTCGGAAGAATCCGAAGCCATGGTCAAGGCTGCCAAGGCCGAAGGCCTGCAGTTGATGTGCGCCTTCAACAACCGCTTTCGCGCGGACGCGCAGTTCGTCAAGCGGGTCATGGACAAGCACGAGCTCGGCAACATTTACTACGCCAAGGCCGGCTGGCTGCGCCGCCCCGGCGCATGGGGCAGCGAGCACTGGATGAGCAACAAGAAGCGCTCCGGCGGCGGCGTGCTGATGGACCTCGGCGTGCCCATGCTGGACCTGGCGCTGTGGTTCCTGGGGCAGCCCCGGGTGATCAGCGTGAATGCCTCGACCCACGTGAGCGACGAAGAGAGCGGCGTCGAGGACCTGGGAGCGGCCTTCCTGAGGTTGGAGGGCGGGGTGACGCTGTCCCTGGAAGTGAGCTGGACGCTGCTCATGGAAAAGGACTTCCCGTACCTGAACCTGTACGGTTCCTCGGGCGCGGCGCTGCTCAACCCGCTGCGGCTGCACCGCGGCATGCACGGGAACCTGGTCAACGTCACCCCCAACCTGGATGCCTCGCGCAACGTGAAGGAGTCCTACGAGAACGAGATCGCGCACTTCGTGGATTGCATTCGCAAGGGCACCACGCCCATTTCCTCGGGGGAGGAGGCGCACGCGGTGATGAAGGTGATGGACGCGATCTACAAGTCGGCCGCGACGCGCAAAGAGGTCAAGGTCAGTTAGCGTGAGCCATCGCGCCGGGGGCCCCTCGGGCGGGCGGCGCGGTGGACTGCCGGGATTCCCGCGCGTGGGGCTGCTGTGCGCTTTGGCCGGTCTCGCCATGGCCCTGGCCTTCCCGGACTGGGAGCAGCCCTGGATCACGCTGGTCGCCCCGGTGGTCCTGGGCCTGGCCCTCGAGGGGCTCGAGCGCGCCGACCGCCCCGGCGCGCTGCGGCAGGCGTTCGGCCGCGGCTGGTGCTTCGGGGTGGGCTTCTTCGGCCTCGCTCTCTTCTGGATCGCTCGCCTGCCGCTCAAGGAACTCAAGCACGCCTGGGTGCTCTATCCGGGCCACTTCCTGCTGGTCTCCTATCTTTCCTGCTTCACCGCGCTCGCCGCCCTGGGCTACGTGCTGCTCCGCCGGCTCGGCCTGGCGCGCTGGCTGGCTTTTCCCCTGGCGTGGCTGGGAGGTGAGCAGCTCAAGGCCATCGGGGAGATGGGATTTCCGTGGCTCTCCCTGGGCTACGCCTGGTTCCGCACTCCCCAGCTGATCCAGTGGGCCTCCTGGGGCGGGGTGGCCGCGGTCTCGCTGTGGGTGTGCGGATGCGGCGGGCTTCTGCTCGAGGCGCTGCGCTCGCGCTCTGCTCCGGCGCGCTTCGGGTGGGTCCTTGCCGCCGCAGGTCTGTTTGCCGGGGCATGGTTCTCCGGGGACCGCATGGCGCGAGACCTCCCGCACGCGCGGGAGATCCGGGTGGCCATCGTCCAGCCCAACATCTCCGGAGACATCAAGTGGAACCCGAAGTACCTCTTCCAGAACCTGGCGGTCCATGTCCGGCTCACCGAGGAGGTGGCCCGCCGGAATCCGGACCTGATCGTGTGGCCCGAGACCGCCGTGCCGTCGTACTTCCGGTTCGACCCCGAGGCCTTCCGCGTGGTGACCGACCTGGCCCGGAGGGTGCGTATCCCGCTCCTCACCGGATTTCCCGACGCCCGCCTGGGCGGGGGAGATGTGCCGCTTTCCTACAATTCCGCCACGGTGCTCGATTCCACGGGACGCCTTGAGCGCATCTACGACAAAATGCACCTGGTGCCGTTCGGGGAGCGGATGCCGTTCCAGAGGCTCTTTCCAATCCTGGGCCGGCTGGACTTCGGGCAGGCCGAGTTCACTCCCGGGAAGTCACCCCTGGTTCTCCAGGCCGGCCCGGCGCGCGCGGGCGTGCTCATCTGCTTCGAATCCATCTTCGCGGAGCCGTCCCGTTCCGAGGTCCATTCGGGCGCCGACCTGCTGGTCAACATCACCAACGACGAGTGGTTCGGCGCGCGCCACGCGCCCTGGCAGCACGCTTCGATGGCGGTGTTCCGCTCGGTGGAAAACCGGGTTGGGATGGTTCGGTGCGCCAACACCGGGATCAGCTTCGTGGTGGATCCGGACGGCCGCATCCGGGCTTCGACTCCCGCCTTCCAGACCCGCCTGGTGGTTGAACGCGTCCAGTTGAAGGCCTCGGACAGCGCTTTCACTCGAGTCGGTAACAGGTTTGCATCCATCATGTTGTGGGGTTTGATCCTAGGGTCCATGGGAGGGGCGGCGCGTTCCCGCTTGACGACGTGAGTATTTGTATGCAATAATCTGCATTGGTCGGTGGCGGTGACGTCGTGAAAGGGACGCGCCCCCCATGCGTGGATACGATTCGATTTTCGAGCAGCGCTATTCCCGGGATGCTTCGTCCTGCAGGGAAGGGCGCTTTTTGCTGGCCATGCCGATCCCCAGCCCGATCCCCTTCGCGCCCGTCCGCCAATTCCTGAAAGTCCTGCTCCACGTGGTGCGCCGCCCGGCGAACATGGGCACGGGGGTGCGGTGGTAGCCTTGCTACGGACCTGGATGATCGCCCTGCTGCTTGCGATCGGCGAAGCCGCCGCGTACGCCTCGCCCCGCCCGATCGCGGACGACCGCGTCACCTCTCCCGACATGACCGCCACTCCCCGCGCGGCCGAGCCGCGCGCGCGCATGCGTCTGCTGGGCCTGCGCCACTCCGACCACCGCCTGGACTTTCACGCGGTTGGCAGCGGGATCGTGAGCGTGGTGATCATCGGGGATCCTTCGCCGGCGGCCCTCGAAGGGGCCGGGGCCGAACTGGTCACGAGCGGAGAAGGCTTCTTCACCGCCCGCCTCGCGGAAGCATCGCTGGGGCGTCTTGCCGCCGTTCCGGGCGTCCGCACCCTGCAGATCAGCCGCCGTGAAGATCCCGAACTGGATGTGTCCGCGACCATGGTCGGCGCCACCGCCGTGCACGGCTCCTCGGCGCCGCCGTGGAACGGCTACACCGGAAAGAACGTGGTGTTCGGCCTGGTGGACACCGGGATCGACTGGACCCACGGCGACTTTCGCGACCTCGCCGGCCACAGCCGGATCCTGTACATGTGGGACGAGACCGACGCCACCGGCCCGCACCCGGCGCTCTATCCCTACGGCAGCGAGTGGACCCGCGCCCAGATCGAGGCCCCCGGCACCTGCCGCGAAGTGGACACCCAGGGCCACGGCACGCACGTGGGCAGCATCGGCGCCGGCAACGGCGCGGCCACCGGCAACGGCAAACCTCCCTACACGTACGTGGGAATGGCTCCCGAGGCCGACCTGGTGGTGGTGAAGACCGACTTCAGCAACACCGGGGTGATCGACGGCGTGAGCTGGATCTTCCAGAAGGCCACCCAACTCGGCAAGGACGCGGTGGTGAACCTTTCGCTGGGCTCCAACTACGGGCCGCACGACGGAACCGACCCCGAGGAGATCGCGCTGGACGCGCTCTCCGGTCCCGGCCGGATCATCGTCAAGGCCGCCGGCAACTCCGCCGGAGAGAAGCGCCACGGCAAGGTGATGGTGAAGCCCGGCCTGACCGCCACGGTTTCCTGGACCGTCTCCAACTACACTCCGAGCCAGCAGAACTACAACTATTTCGATCTGGACGCGTGGTATTCCGACCAGGACAGTCTGACTTTTACCCTGCTCTCGCCCAACGGCCAGACCCTGGGCCCGGTGCCGGTCGGCTACTACACGCCGCAGGCCGTGAGCACGCCCGACGGGGCGCTCTACGGAGAGAACGGCACTCAGCTCACGCAGAACGGGCTGCGCCACCTATTCATCGAGGTGTGGGACCCGCAGATCGGGCAGGCGCCCGCCGTCGGCACCTGGACGCTGCGCCTGGACAACACCCGGTCGGTGCCCGCGCAGTTCGACAGCTGGCTCGCCGGCTACAACCTGGGCGACGGGATGGGCGCGGCCACCACGTCCGCCAACTGGGATTCGACCGGCGACATCACCACGCCCGGGACGGGCCACAAGGTGATCACCGTGGGCGCCTTCACCACCAAGGGCTGCTGGAAGGCGCTCGGTTACGCCCACACCCTGTGCTACGTCGCCAACCCGGCGCCCGGCGGGATCGCGTTCTTCTCTTCCCGCGGCCCCACCCGCGATGGGCGCATGAAGCCTGAGTTGTGCGCTCCCGGATTTGGCGTGGCCGGGGCCCTGTCGGGCTCCACCACCGCGCCCGCGGGATTCACGGTGGAGGACGGCGTGCACATGATCGACCAGGGCACCAGCATGGCCTGCCCGCACGTGGCCGGCGCGCTGTGCGTGATGCTGCAGAGGTATCCGCACATGGGACCCTCGGAAGCGCTCACGCGATTGACCCTGGGCGCGGTGCGCGATTCGGCGGTGGGCGCCACGCCGAACAACACATGGGGCTGGGGCAAACTGAGCCTCGCGGGCGCCATGGCCACGCCGGCCGCGGTGGACGGACCATCTTCACCCGCTCCGCTGGCGATGGAGGCGGGCCCGAACCCGTTCCGTGGCCGCGCGGCGGTACGCGTCTCGTTTGCCCGGCGGGGGCAGGCCAAGGTTCGGGTGCTGGACGTAGCCGGCCGCAGCGTCCGGACGCTGCACGACGGGGTGGTGGAGCCCGGGACTCGCGAATTCCTGTGGGACGGCACCCGCGAGGGCCGGATCCGCTGCGCCTCGGGCATCTACTGGGTGGAAGTTTCGCAGGACGGGGCACGGGACCGGAAACGCCTGACCCTGGTGCGTTGAAGCCGTTCGCCGCCCGCTTTTGACAGGGGCGGCCTCGTACTTTACATTCGACCCATGAAGAAAGTGAATGTTGCGATCGTCGGCGCCACCGGGGCCGTCGGCCAGGAGATGCTGCGCATCCTGGACCAGCGCTCCTTCCCGGTCGACCACCTGCGGCTCTTTGCGAGCCGGAATTCCGCGGGCGCCAGGATCCCGTTTCGCGGAACCGACACCATCGTCGAAGACCTCGAGCAAGCCGACTTCGCCGGGGTCGACGTGGCGCTCTTCTCCACCGGGGCTGAGCTGGCGGCGCTGCACGGCCCGCGCGCGGCCAAAGCCGGCGCGCTGGTGGTGGACAACAGCACCGCATTTCGCACCGACGATGCCATTCCCCTGGTAGTGCCCGAAGTGAACGGGCACCTTCTGGCCGCCCGCCCGCCGATCGTGGCCAATCCCAACTGCTGCGCCATTCCGCTGGTCCAGGTCCTGGCCGTGCTGCACCGGCTCGCCGGGCTGGAGCGCGTGTTGGTCAGCACCTATCAGTCCGTCTCGGGCACCGGCAAGGAGGCCATGGAAGAGCTTCGTCGCCAGTCCGTCAGTCACCTGGCCGGCGAGGACGATCCGCCGCAGGTCTATCCCCGTCCGATCGCCTTCAATTGTTTCCCGCACGTCGACGCGTTCACCGAGAACGGCTACACCCGCGAAGAGCTCAAGGTGGCCCAGGAGTCGCGCAAGATCCTGGGGCTTCCGGACCTCAGAATGAGCGCCACCTGCGTGCGCATCCCGGTGTTCCGCTCGCACAGCGAATCGGTCACGGTGGAGATGCGCCGTCCGGTCACTCCGGGCGAGGCGCGGGAGGCCCTGCGTGGCGCCGCCGGAATCGAGGTGTGGGATGATCCGTCGCGGTTGCACTACCCTACGCCTCGCGATGCCGAGGGCGGCGATAGCACACTCGTCGGACGGATCCGCGAAGACCTTTCGCAGCCCGGCGCCATCTGCCTGTGGCTCTGCAGCGACAATCTGCGCAAGGGCGCCGCGCTGAACGCGGTGCAGATCGCCGAGCACGTCCTGTCGTCATGAGCGGAACCCTCGTGTGGGGCCGCGCCGTCGCGCGCCGCGGCGCATTCTCGCGGCTGGATCCCCGGACAAGGCTCGCCCTGCTCCTGGTCCTGCTGGTGGGGATCCCTTCGCTTCCCGGCCTGCCGGTCGTGCTGGCGCTCGCCCTGGCTTCGCCCCTGGCATCCCGCGCCCTGGGCATGCCGGCCGGATTCACGCGCGGCATGCTGCGCCTGGCCCTGATCCCGCTGCTCTTCACCGTGGCCGCCAACTGCCTCTACGGCCCTGGATCGGGCCTTCTGCCCAGCCCCGGCCTGCATGGACTGCGCTCGGGCCTCCTGCACTCCCTGCACTTCTGGCTCACCTGGTTCCTGTTCTCGCTCTTCTGGGCCACCACCAGCCCCGACGAACTGTTGCGCTCCATGCGCGGATCCGGACAGACCGCGCCCGGCCCGATGCAGGACTTCCGCCTTACGGTAGAGCTTGCGCTGCGGTTCGCTCCGCTGGTCGGAGAGGAGGCCGAGCGGCTGGTGCTGGCCCAGACCTCGCGCGGTGTCGAGTGGGGCGGCAACGTGGCCCGGCGGGCGGGGCAGGGCGTGGGGCTGATCGTGCCGCTGGTGACCTCCTCGCTCCGCCGCGCCGAGGCGCTGGCCGACACGCTGGTCGCGCGCGGCTACGGATCGGGGCCGGCGACGCGGGCCCACGAGTACCGATGGCCCTGGCGCGAGGGCCTGATCCCGGCCGGGGCCGCCGGCGCGCTGGCGCTGCTCTCGAGGCTCCGGTGACCGGCGACACCCGCCGCTACAGGTTCGAAGTGGAGTACGACGGCGCGCTTTTCCATGGCTGGCAGTTCCAGCCGGGCCGGCGCAGCGTTCAGGGCGATCTCGAAGCGGCGTTCTCCGCACTGCTCCACGAAAAGGTGACCGTGTACGGCGCGGGCCGCACCGATTCGGGGGTGCACGCCCTGGGACAGGTGGCCCACATCAACACGGCCAAGCCCGTAGTCCCCACCCAGCTGGAATTCAAGATCAACGGATTCCTGAAATTGGACCTGGCCATCCGCGGCATGCGCCGGGCCCACCCGGAGTTTCACGCGCGCCACTCGGCCACCGCGCGGGTCTACCGCTACCACGTGGCCTTCCGCAAATCGCCTCTGGCCCGCGGACGGTCGTGGTACACTCGCGCCACGGTGGATCTAGGGCTGTTGAAGCGCGAGACGCGCCGGATCCTGGGCGAGCACGACTTCAAGTGCTTTTGCGCCCGCAGCGGCCGGCACGAAGATACCGTGTGCGAAATCCGCCGCGCCGACTGGAAATCCTGGCCCGGCGGCATCTATCTGGAGCTCGAAGCCAATCGCTTCGTGCATCACATGATCCGGAACCTGGTCGGAACCCTGGTGCCGATCTCCCAGGGCCGCTGGCCAGGCCCGAGTCTCACCGAGTTGCTCAAGCGCGGAGACCGCACCCTGGCCGGGCCCACCGCGCCGGCCCGCGGCCTCTGCCTCGTCCGTGTCCACTACCGCCCGCGCCCTGCCCGCAGGGCTTGAAAGGGGACCCATGAAATTCTTTCTCGACACCGCCAACCTCCAGGAGATCCAGGAGGCCGCTTCGCTTGGAGTGCTGGACGGCGTGACCACCAATCCTTCCCTGGTGGCCAGGGAAAAGGGCGACTACCTCGAGAACCTGATCAGGATCTGCGAGACCGTGAAGGGACCGGTGAGCGCCGAAGTCGTGACCACCGAATACGACTCCATGGTGGAGGAGGGCCGCAAGCTGGCCAAGGTGCACAAGCACATCGTGGTCAAGATCCCGATGATCCGGGAGGGCGTGAAGGCCATCAAGACCCTCAGCAGCGAAGGGATCAAGATCAACTGCACGCTGATCTTCTCGGCGGTCCAGGGGCTCATCGCCGCCAAGGCCGGGGCCACCTACCTGAGCCCGTTCGTGGGACGCATCGACGACACCGGGCACGACGGCATGGTGCTGGTGCGGGACATGGTCCAGATCATCGAGCTGCACGACCTCGAGGCCCAGGTGTTGGCGGCCAGCCTGCGTCACCCGATGCACGTGCTGGAGGCCGCGCTGGCCGGGGCGCACGTTGGGACCATGCCCAAGTCGGTGTTCGACCAGTGCTTCAAGCATCCCCTGACCGACATCGGGCTGGCCCGCTTCCTGGAAGACTACAAGAAGTCGCAGGCGCAGGGCGCCGCCGGCTAGTTCCAGCCAACCCGGCTCCCGGGCGGCGCGTCCCACGGGGGCGTGCCGCCCGTCCTGTTCCCGGCGGCCGGATGGAAGTTCAAGGTTCTCTTGCAACAGTTTCACGGGAGGAATCAAGCGAATGAAGATTCGAAGCTGGGCGCCGCCGGCGCTGCTGGCCCTTGGGATCGCCTCGGGCATGGCCCGGGCCGCGGATCCGGGCATCGTCTCCGGCACGGGCGGGGATGCCATCGCCGGATCTCGCCAGAGCGCCATTACCCGGGCGGCGGCACGCGCCGGCGCGGCGGTGGTCTCGATCAGCGTCATCCAGACCCAGGTGGTGCAGGAGAGCCCGTTCTTCTCGTTTTTTCCCGATGAGTTCTTCGAGCGGTTCTCGCCGCCCATGCAGTACCGCCGCGAGGTCCCGGGGCTCGGCTCGGGATTCATCATGAACAAGGAAGGCTACATTCTCACCAATTCCCACGTGGCCCAGGGGGCCCGCCAGATCAAGGTCACCCTCACCGACGGCCGGCAGTTCGAAGGCAAGCTGATCGGCAGCGACCCCAACTTCGACCTGGCGGTCATCAGGATCGAGGGGGCCAATCTGCCGGTGGCCGCGATCGGGAACTCCGACGAGTTGATCGTGGGAGAGTGGGCCATCGCCATCGGCAATCCGTTCGGGTATCTCCTCAACGATACCAAGCCTTCGGTGACGGTCGGAGTGGTGAGCGCCACCCGCCGCGACATCAAGCCCGAGGCCGGGACGAGCGCTGTGTACAAGAACATGATCCAGACCGACGCGGCCATCAATCCCGGCAACTCCGGCGGGCCGCTGGTGAACAGCGTGGGCGAGGTGATCGGGATCAACACGTTCATCTTTTCCAAGGGTGGGGGCTCGATCGGGCTGGGATTCGCCATCCCGATCAACACCGCCAAGAAGGTGTTCGACGAGATTCTTCAATTCGGCCACGTGCGCAACGTGTGGATCGGGGTGCAGGTGCAGGACATCACGCCTTACCTGGCACAGGGCATGAGCCTCATTAATCGCGACGGCGTGATCGTAAGCAAGATCGAGCGGGGCAGCCCCGCGGCACGGGCCGGAATCCGGGTGGGCGACATTATTCGGAAGGTGAATGGCGAGAAGATCCGCAATTCCGACGAGGCCGGGCGGTCGATTTTTGGGGCGGGGGTGGGAGATTCGGTGACGCTCACCACCGAGCGCGACGGCAAGGAGCAGGAGGCGAAGCTGGTGCTGGGGGAGGCGAAGGATTCGCCGTAGGTCATCGGTCCGGCTCGCGAGCCTTGGGGCCTGCGTGGCGCTCGGCGCGGCCATCCTGGTCGCGTGGCCGGTCGCCGCGCCCGCGCAACCCAAGGCGGGAGATGCCCGCCCGGGCGATTCCTTCGCGGCGGGCGCCGATGTAAGTTCCTTGCCCGCGATCATAGCGCACGGCGGCGTATACCGCGACGAGCTCGGCACCGGGGATGCGCTGTCGATCCTGCGCCGGCACGGCCTGCGGTGGGTGAGGCTCCGCCTGTGGCACGCGCCCGCGGATGGCCGCTGCGGCCTGGCCGGGACCCTGGCCCTGGCGCGCCGGGCGCATGCCCAAGGCTTTTCCATCTTCCTCGACCTGCATTACTCGGACACCTGGGCCGATCCCGGCCGCCAGGATCCGCCCGCTGCATGGCGGCACATCCGCCCCCTGGCCCTTGAAGACAGCGTCCGCCTTTACACCCGCGATGTCCTGCGCGCGTTTCTCGCCCAGGGGACTCCGCCCGCGCTGGTCCAGCCCGGCAACGAGATCACTTCGGGAATGCTGTGGGACACGGGCCGCGTGGGCGGGCGTTTGGATACGCCGCCGCAGTGGCGCAGCCTCGGCCGCCTGCTGAAGGCGGCTACCCGCGGCGTGCAGGAGGCCTCGCCAGGGCGGCCCGGCCCGGGAATCGTCCTGCACGTGGACCAGGGAGGCAACCGCGCGACTTGCCGATGGTTCTTCGATCATCTGAAAGACGCGGGGGTGGAGTACGACGCCATCGGCGTGTCGTTCTATCCATGGTGGCACGGCACGCTGGCGGGGCTCCGGGACAACCTGGATTTCATGGCGGAGCGCTATCACAAGGATGTCTACGTGGTGGAGACGGCGTACCCGTGGACGTTGCAGTGGTTCGATTCCACCGCCAACGCCGTGGGCCGGCCCGCGCAGCTCCATTCGGGATACGAGGCCTCGGAGTCGGGACAGGCCGCCTTCGTGGGTGATGTGGTGCGTGCCGTGAGGGCCGTGCCCAGAGGGCGAGGGCGGGGAGTCTTCTACTGGGGGGCGGAGTGGATCACGGCGCGCGGAGCGGGATCGCCATGGGAAAACGCCGCGCTCTTCGATGACCGCGGAAATCTACTGCACGCCGCCGACTCGCTGGGGACATCCGCCCGCTGAGGCCGACGGGGCCGCGGCCGACTATGGATCCCCGCGCCTCACGGGCTCCAGCGGCCCTCCGCACTGCGAACACTTTTCGGCGCCCCGCGCGAACTGCAATCCGCACGCGGGGCACCACCGTTCGGCCCCGCGTTCCCAGATTCGCGAATCCTGCCCCTTGAGCTCGCGAATCTTTACCCACATCTCTGTCAGATCCGACTCCGCGAGGCGCACCGTGCCCGCATCACGCTTTCCCGAATCCACGCCCTGCAGCGAAAGCGAACCGCCCAGGCCGATCCGGAGCCGGCCGTCCTCCAACTGCCGCGCATCCAAGGCCTGCAGCGGAAACTCCTGGTCGCCGTCGGGCCCGTCGAGCAGGAGGCCGGTGTCACGGAGCACCACCCGCAGGGTGCGCCGGGTGAGCACCGCGGCCAATGCGAAAAGTCCCGCCGCGAATCCCGCCAGGATGAACAAGGCCCGGAAGTCCGGGTTCCCGGCGGTCAGGAACAGCACCACCACCAGGACGAAACCCGCCAGCATGGTTTCAGACCTGCCATCCCACGGCGGCACCGCCACGTGGAGCACCCGCGGCTCCAGGCGGAGCACCGGGCGCTCGGGGGCGGACTCCGGGGGCGCGACCTCCGGCAGTGCGTCCCAACGGGACTTCCAGCGGTGGTCGCAGTTCCAGCACTTCCATCGGGCGCGAAAGAAGGGCAGGGGGAGGCCGACCAGGAACCATGACAGGAACACCAGCCAGCGCATGGGCTGGTCGCGCCCCACGCGCAAGGACCCGCACGAAGGACAGCGGAGCGGCACCTGCGCCGCCACCGGCCGGCGGAGGATGCCGAGCACCGCCGAGGCGCGCTCCACCTCCGTGGTTCGCACCCGCAGCCGGATTCCTCCCAGCGCCTGCCCGTAGATCGACACCAGGCCCTCCCCCTCCAGGAGAGCTTCGATTCCTTGCTCCTCCAGCGCCCCTCTGGCCACGTGGGCTTCGGGGTGGGAGGAGAACGTGGCCAGAGTCACAAAGTCATCCATGGTTCCATAAGCCTCTACCCGTGAGGGGCTTCTGTCAATCCGACCGGCCCGAACCACCTTGACGCCAGCCAGAATTTGCAGTTATGGTAATCCGCATTCTTCTAGATATTCCGGCAACATGATGGCCGGAAAATGCCCCGTCGCCTCCGTGGCACAGGGGATCGCAGCGCACCATGCACCAGAAGGAAAATCCCCATGCGCCAAGCTACCACCGTGGTCTCCTCAGCCTTGTTCATTCTCGCGCTGGCCTCCCTTGCCGGCGCCCAGACCCGCACCCCGTGGCAGATGCACGACGGCCTGGAAGTCACGCCGTCCAATCCGCTCGGGTTGGTGCAGTTCACCTGCAGCCCCAGCCAGCACGGCGATGTCTGCGAATACGACGTCGCCACCATTCCGGCCGGCGCCGATCCCGGCTGGGGCCCCGCTCCGGACGGCCAGATCATCAACTTCAGCATTCCCTCGCGCGTCTGCCAGGCTCCGATCAGCTGCATGGCCTACGGCGACTTCACCTATTTCCAGACGTTCGTCGACATTCCGGTCAACGTCCAGGTGACCCAGTTCACGATCGCCTTCAACGGCATGGATGACGGCTCCCGGGTCTCGATCTTCAACTCGGTGTATCCTACCGGGCTGGTCATTCCCGGCAGCTACGTGTTCCTGGGCGGCACCGGCACCGCCGATCTCAAGAACTATGTGGTGAGCGGCGAATTGAACCGCGTGGTGATCACGCAGGTGGACGACTGCTGCTCCGAGAACAACCTTCGAAGCGCCGTGGTGGTGCTCAACGGAACGGACCTGACCACGGCGGCCAAGGCCGTCAACTGGGGCAAGCTCCGCCGCAGCTACCGCTAGAACCGCATCGTCGCGTCATGGGGCCGGCCTTCCACGGGAGGGCCGGCCCTTTTCATGGCCGGGGCTGGCGCGGGGCCGCCCGCTTCTGCTATGTTTCCGACATCAGTTCATCTATCCGTTCCGCCGCGCCTCGATTTCATCTTCCAGAGCGCGTCCGTTCGCAGCGACGAACCGGGCCCGTTGGGCCCAGCAAAGGGTCCTGAGAGACTCCCTCATGATCGATCGCTACACCCGGCCTGCCATGGGCCGCATCTTCAGTGAAGCGCACCGATACGAGCTGTGGCTCGACGTGGAACTTGCCATGTGCGAGGCCCGGGAGGCGGCGGGCCCGGTTCCTCCGGGCACGGCTGCCGGGATCCGCTCCAGGGCGCGCGTGAGTCCCGAGCGCGTGGCCGAGATCGAAGCCGTCACCCGCCACGACGTCATCGCATTCCTCACCGCCGTCGCCGAATCGGTGGGCCCGGACTCCCGCTTCCTGCACTGGGGCATGACCTCCTCCGACCTCCTGGACACCGCTCTTTCGCTGCAACTGCGCGAGGCCGGGGAGCTCCTGGTGACCGGAGCGCAGGCGTTGCTCAAGGCCTTCGCTGAAAAAGCCAACGAGCACCGCCGCACGGTGATGGTGGGGCGAACCCATGGCATGCACGCCGAGCCCACCACGCTGGGCCTGAAGCTGCTCGGCTTCTACGATTCCCTGCGGGCCGACCTGGAGCGCCTGGACCGAGCGGTCCGGCGAATTTCCGCGGGCAAGTTTTCCGGGGCGGTGGGCACCCTGGCGCAACTCTCGCCCGAACTGGAAGAGGATGCCTGCCGGCGGCTGGGCCTCGTTCCCGCCCCCGTGGCCACGCAGGTCATCTCGCGCGACCGGCACGCCGAGTTCCTGGGATCGCTGGCCCTGATGGCCGCGACCCTGGAAAGGTTCGCGCTGGAGATCCGGCACTTGCAGCGGAGCGAGGTGGCCGAGGTGGAAGAGCCGTTCGGCAAGGGCCAGAAGGGCTCCAGCGCCATGCCCCACAAGCGAAACCCGATCGTCTCCGAGCGCATCTGCGGACTGTCGCGCCTCATGCGCGCCAACGCCCAGGTGGGGCTGGAGAACATCGCGCTGTGGCATGAGCGCGACATCTCGCACTCCTCGGCGGAGCGCGTCGTATTGCCGGACAGCTGCATCGCGCTGGACTACATGCTCCACATTTCCCTGGAGCTCGCACGAGGCATGGTGGTGCGGGCCGAGCGCATGAAGCAGAACCTGGACTCTTCCCGCGGACTGGTGTTTTCCGAGGCGGTGCTGCTTGCCCTGGTGGACACCGGCATCACCCGGGAAGAGGCCTACGCGCTGGTCCAGGCCTGCGCGATGAAGACCCTCGAAGACGGATCCACTTTTCTGCAAAACCTGGAAGCTTCCTCCGAGGTGACCCGGCGGCTGCCGCCGGAGCGCCTTCGGAAGTGTTTCGAACTCGAACATGCCTTGAGGCACATCGATGCCATCTTCCACCGGGTCCTTGGTTGAGGGCGCGCTCGCGGCCGCGTCGCTGATCGACGCGGACCTCGAAGCCGGCCTCCGGGGCCGCGGACTGAACCTCAAGATCGACGAAGCCCGCCGGCTCGCCGCTGCGCTGGGCCGCGATCCCGCGTGGCCGGAACTGTTCCTGTTCGACGCCATGTGGAGCGAGCACTGCTCCTACAAGAGCAGCCGGCATCTCCTGAAGAAGTACCTGCCCACCGAGGGCGCTCATATCCTGGTCGGAGTGGGCGAGGACGCCGGGGTCATCCGCGTGCCCACCGCGGACGGCGACTACGCCGTGGTCATGGCGCACGAGAGCCACAACCATCCTTCGCAGGTGCTTGCGCACGAAGGGGCGGCCACCGGCGTGGGCGGGATCATCCGCGACGTGGCCTGCATGGGCGCCGAGGTGATCGGCATCCTGGACGCGCTGCGTTTCGGGGATCCCTTCGGCGCCAATGCGGCGCGGGTGCGCACGGTGATGCGCGGGGTGGTGGAGGGAATCGCGCACTACGGCGACGCCGTGGGCGTGCCCAACCTGGGCGGCGACGCGGAATTCTCCCCGGTCTACGACGAAAACGTGCTGGTGAACGTCGTCGCGATGGGCGTGTGCCGCGCGGAGGACATCATCCACAGCCGGGTCCCGGCCGCGGCCGCCTCGGAGCCCTACGATCTGATCCTGGTGGGCAAGCCCACCGATTCCAGTGGCCTCGGGGGCGCCTCGTTCGCCTCGGTGACGCTCACCGGAAGCCAGGAAAGCCTAGGCGCGGTGCAACTGCCCGATCCGTTCCTCAAGCGGGTTCTGCTGGCGGCGCAACAGGACGTGCAGCGCATGCTGAAGGAGTCCGGGGCCGAAGTCGGGTTCAAGGACCTCGGCGCCGGCGGCATCGGCTGCGTGGCCTCCGAGATCGCGGCCGCCTCCGGGTTCGGGGTGGAGATCGACCTGGACCTGGAAACCAAGGTCCCCGACGACCTGCCGGCAGAATTCGTGCTGGTGGCCGAGACCCAGGAGCGCTTCGCATGGGCGGTGCCGGCGCGGCTCACGCCGGAAGTCCTCCGGATCTACAATGAGCGCTTCGGCCTTCCAAGGATGTACCCGGGCGCGGGCGCTCGCATCCTGGGCCGCTTCGCCGGCCACGGCCGATTCGTGGTGCGGCACGGGGGGCGGGTGGTGGCGGACGTGCCCAACGAATTGATCACCTCCGGGATCTCGGTGCACCATCCGGTGCGTCGGCGCGCGGCGCCCGCCCCGCTGGCCACTCCCGCGGTTCAAGACGTGCTCGCCCTGCTGGAGTCGTGGTCCTCGTCCCCCGCGGCCGCCTCCCGCCGCCCGATCTATCGGTTCTACGACAGCGAGGTGAAGGGCCGGGCGATCCTGCGCCCCGGGGAGGCCGATGCGGGCATGTTCCTGCTGCGGTGGGGCGGGCCGGAAGGGATCGCGGTGACCGTCGACGGCTCTCCGGGACCGCTGGAAGCGGATCCGCGCGGCGGGGCGGGCATCGCGGTGTGCGAGGTGTGCCGCAACCTGGCCGCCACCGGGGCCGAGCCATTGGCGCTGACCGATTGCCTGAACTTCGGCAACCCGGAAGATCCCGACGTCATGGGCGAGTTCGAGGACGTGCTGGAGGGCCTGGGCCAGGCGGCCCGCGCGTTCGGCGTCAAGGGCGGCGGCCCGCTGCCGTTCATCTCCGGAAACGTGAGCCTCTACAACCAGCGCAGCGGCGCCCGCAGCATCCCCCCCTCGCCGATCGTGGCAGGCGTGGGGCTCGTGCCGGACTACGGCTCGGCCACCACTCCGCGGCTGAAACAGCCCGGAAACCCGCTGATGTTCCTGGGCCGCCGCCGCGGCGCCTTTGCCGGCTCCTGGGCGGCCGCCTCGGTGGGCCTCGGCGGGCGTGGCGCGCTGCCCGATCCGGCCGAACTGGGAGCCCAGGTGCGGCGCGAGGTGGACCTGGTGCTGGAAGGGATCCGCGCGGGCCGGGTCCATGCCGCGCACGACGTCGCCGAAGGCGGAGCGCTGTGGACGGCCCTGGAGATGGCCATGGATTCCGGGGATCCGGAGCCGCTCGGCATTGCCGTGGAGGAAGAGTTCGCCCCGTGGATGCTGGAAGAGCACTGCGGATTCCTGCTGGAAGTCTCGCCCGGGGATTCCGGGGAACTGCAGCGGCGTGCGCGGGAGTCCGGGCTGGAATGTTTCGCGTTTGCGCGGATCATTCCGGGAGGCACGCTCCGGCTGCGGCAGGGGGCCATCGAGCGCAGCGTGGCCCTCGCCACCCTGGCGGAGGCGCGCTCCTCCGTGCTGAAAGGCATCGTGCCATGAGCGGCCGCATCGCCCTGCTGCGCTTTCCAGGAGTAAATTGCGAGGCGGAAACGGCCCTGGTGCTGGAGCGCGCCGGGGCGCGCGTGGATTGGATTCAGTTCGGCGACGTGCTGGACCCGGACGACTACGACGGCTTCGTGCTGCCGGGAGGATTTTCCTACGAGGACCGCGTTCGCGCCGGAGCCGTGGCCTCGCGCTCGGAATGGATGCGGGCGCTGGAAACGGCGGACGAGGCGGGCAAGCCGATCCTGGGAATCTGCAACGGGGCCCAGGTGCTCGTGGAATCCGGCATCGTGCCTGGCGGGCCCGCACGAGCGGTGCGTCTCGCGCTGGCCGCGAACGGCGGGGAGGGCCGCGGAGGCTATCTGTGCCGCTGGGTGCACGTGGAAGTAACCCTGTCCGCCTGCCCGTGGCTGCGGTCGCTGGACGGCACGCGCTGGCCGGTCCCGGTGGCGCACGGCGAGGGGCGCTTCACCAGCCTGGATCCCGAGGTGATCGCGGGCATCGAAACCGGGTCCCTTTGCCCGCTGCGATACGTGGACCCCGAAGGCAAGCTGGCCTCCGGCGGGCCGTGGGATCCCAACGGCGCCGTGGGATCGGCGGCGGCGGTGTGCAACGAACGCGGCAATGCCGTGGCCCTGATGCCGCACCCGGAGCGCGCGGCCTGGCTCCGGCAGGTTCCGGAAGGCGCGCCGGGCGAATGGGGCGCGCGGCGGCGAAGCGCGCGCACGGCCGCGGCGCTGGAGGCGCCGGGTCCGGGCCAGGCGCTCTTCGATGCCTTTGTCCACGCTGCTTCCGGGGTGCGGGTATGATTTCGGACGCGCTCTACGTTACGCTGCGCGTGCCGGATCCCTCCGCGCTGACGGCGCTCGCGGCGCTCCGGCTCATGGGGCCGAAGGCTCCGGTTCGCCTGGAACGCGGACGGGTGTGGTGGGTCTCGGGGGATCCGGGCGCTTTTGAAAGCAGCCAGGGCGTGTGGTTCAATCCCAACAAGGAACGCGGGCTTCGCTGGAACGCCGCCGGCGGTTTTGGAGAGCGCCGGGAAAGGGAGCGCTGGGTGTTCGTGCGCGACCGGTCCGGTTCGCCCGAGGCCGGTGCGCTCCGATCGATGCGGGAGCGGGGGCTCCCCGAACCCTTGGGCCTGCTGAGCGCGACGGTATGGCGCCTGCAGGCGCCGGAGGGAGTTTCGCCCGACGAGGCCGCGCAGGCGGCGTCCGTGGTCCGGTCGGCTTTCCAGGGGTTGCTGGTCAACCGGCATTCGCAGGCGCATCGCGTGGGTCCCGCGCCGGCATCGCTCACGGAACTGGAACAAGTGCTTTCGGAACTGAAGCGGGAGGCTTCTTGATCGAGGCGATCCATTGGAGGGAAGAGTGCGGCGTGGTGGGCGTGTTCGGCGCGCCGCAGGCCGCCGAGTGGGTCTACAGCGGCCTGTACGCCCTGCAGCATCGCGGGCAGGAGAGCGCCGGGATCGCCAGCATGGACGGTGGGCGGCTGCTGGACTACAAGAACCTCGGCCTGGTGAGCGACGCGTTCCGCGGGGGCCAGCTGGATCGCCTCACCGGACCTTCGGCCATCGGCCATGTCCGCTATTCCACCACCGGGCGGAACACCCTGGAAAACGCCCAGCCCATTTCGGTCAGCACCCGGCTCGGAGGCGTGGCCCTGGCCCACAACGGAAACATCGTAAACGCCCAGGAGCTCCGGCGCGAGATGGAGGCACGGGGATCCATCTTCCAGTCCACGTCCGACTCCGAGATCATCCTGCACGCGCTGGCCCGCGCCCAGGACGCCACGTTCGAAAAGTGCCTGGCGGAGGCGCTCTCCCAGGTGGCGGGCGCGTATTCGCTGGTGGTGCTCACCTCCGAGGCCGTGTACGGGATCCGCGACCCGCACGGATTTCGCCCGCTGGTGCTGGGGGAGAAGGACGGCGCGCACGTGCTGGCTTCCGAGACTTGCGCCCTGGATATCCTGGGCGCGACCTACATCCGCGAGATCGAACCGGGCGAAATGGTGCGCCTGGACGCCTCCGGGATCACCAGCTGGCAGCTCTTCCCGCCGAGCCCGCGCAAGTGCGTGTTCGAACTGATCTATTTTTCGAGGCCCGACAGCATCGTCTTCGGGGAGTCGGTGCACCAGGTGCGGCGCGCCCTGGGAGAACGACTCGCCGACGAGCATCCGGCGGAAGCCGACCTGGTGATCTCGGTTCCCGACTCCAGCAACGCGGCCGCCCAGGGCTACGCCTCCCGACTGGGCCTGCCCTATGAACTGGGGCTCATTCGAAACCACTACGTGGGTCGCACCTTCATCAACCCGTCCCAGGCGGTGCGGGAGCAGGGAGTGCGGGTAAAGTTCAACGTCGTCCGGAGCATCCTGGAAGGCAGGCGGGTGGTGGTGGTGGACGATTCGATCGTAAGGGGCACGACCAGCCGCAAGCTGGTGAAACTGCTCCGCCGCGGAGGGGCCAAGGAAGTGCATTTCCGGGTGAGTTCTCCGCCCATCGAGTGGCCCTGCTTCTACGGCATCGACACCCCGGAGAGGCGGGACCTGATTGCCAGCACCCACAACCTGGAAGAGATCGGGACCTACCTCCGGGTGGACTCTCTGGGGTACCTCAGCATGGAGGGCCTGCAGTTGGTCCAGAGGCAGCCGGCCACCTTCTGCTACGCCTGTTTCGGTGGAAAGTACCCGGTTCCGTTCAAGGGGATGCCGACTAAGTTGTCTATGGAGAACGACTTAGAAGGTGAAAAGCACCCCGTGGACAGTACCCCTTGACAGGAATGGGGTTTACTGTTATATTTTCTGTGTTGATGTGAGGCCCAAAGATCGCTCAGTCTTAGGCAGCCGGCCAGTTCCGCCGGTTTCTTTTTGGACCTTCATAAACATAACGCATACGCGATGTGTCTTGGACGTTCATGCGGTCAACGGGAGAGACGAGTGACGAATAAGCTAGTGGCTCTGATGGTTCTTCTAGGCGGACTCGCCGCCGGCGAAGCGCGCGCGCTGCCGGCGGTCGCCCTTGACTACAACCTGACTGCCCTCGGCTCGGACAATTACAAACTCGACTACTCCCTGGCAAACCTTGGGGAAGCGGGCGGGATCAATGAACTGATCCTGTTCTTCAACTCGGACGATCTGCCGGGCGCCGACTTTCCGCCCTTGAGCATCGAAGACCCGGCCGGCTGGGAGCACTCCGGCTCGGGCGCAGTCATTCCTCCGGATCCTGGGCATTACGCCTGGTCGGTCGATTGGGTGGATGCCGACCCCAACGATCCGGGCGTGGTCCAGGGCGAGTCCCTGGGCGGATTCTCGGTTTCGTTCCACTGGTCCAACCCCGATGCGCCTCCGGGCTCGCAGTTCTTCGAAGCCTTCGGCGCGCGCCCCAACGAGGGCACGACCGCCGTCACACCCGAGCCCAATGCGCTGGCGCTCATGGGTTCCGGATTCGGGATGCTCGGCCTGGCCGGGTATTTCCGCGGCCGTCGCCGTAAGGTCGAGGAATCCAAGTGAGGCGCCTTTTCGCAGCGGTCCTGGTGGGCCTGCTTGCGTTTGCGGGTCTGGCCCATGCGGGCGGGACCATGGTGGTTTATAAGCTTTACCATTTTGAGGGTGCCGGCTGGATCCAGTACTACCCGAGTGACCTGTTCCCCGCGGGTGGCGACCAGGCCGGCGCCAACCGCTGGCGCTACGACTACATCCTGTACAACAACTCGGCCCCGGGCGCGATCAACACGCTGCAGGCTTTCTTCAACAGCGACGGCCTGCTGCACGCCGACCCGCCGCCTGCGGCTGTGACTCCGCCGGCGGGCTGGAGCCCGACCTATTTTGCTCCGCCGTTCGGCCAGCAGGCGTGGCGCGAGCGGTTCCGTAACCTGGCCAGTCCCGTGGCGGTCGGTTCGTCCTTCGGCCTCTACCAGGTGGAATTCTTCTGGCACGACGCCGTGCTTCCCGGCTCCCAGCCCTACGACGCCCAGTACTCGACCGGTTCCGAAACCGGCCAGACGATTCCCGTGCGGCGCTCCACGCCGGCCGGGAATACCAACTGGAGTGCGATCCGCAAGCTCTACCGCTGATGCCGGTGAAGTGAACGGGCGGACCCTTCGGGGTTCGCCCGTTCTATTTCTGCACGTGCGATCCTCGATCCGCCCGCGTTATACTTTATGACACTCACAATCCAAGCGTCGACCGCCTGGCTCCCAGGCGGCGACCCGTCCATCCGCCCACCTGGAGGTTTCCCATGCGTCAATCCCAGGGGACTGCCATCGTCCTCGCACTGCTCGTGGCCGCTTGCCTGCTGGTGGCTGCCCCGGCCTCGGCCCAGACCCCCAAGACCATGAGTTACCAGGGCCTGCTACTCGGGCCCGCCGGGGGCGCGGTGACCGATGCCAGCTACGACCTTACCTTCAAGCTTTACGATGCTTCCGTGGGGGGGACGCTGCTGTGGACCGAAGCGCACACCGGGGGGGCCAACCACATTCCGGTGAGCAAGGGCATCTTCAGCACCGTGCTTGGAAGCATCACCCCATTGAACCTGCCTTTTGACAAGCCCTACTGGCTGGGGATCACGGTGGGTGCCGGGCCGGAACTGACGCCGCGGGTGGCGCTGAACTCCTCCGCCTACGCCGCCCGGGCGCGGGCCCTGGAGTTGCCCTACACCGAGAGCTTCAACACTTCAAGCGATCTTCTGTTCCTGACCAACAACGGAACCGGCAATGTCCTGAGCGCCATCCTCCCCAATCCTCCCAACAGCGGGCACGCGATCTTCGGTGCAGCTTCCGGCACGGGCGGCGCCACCGACATCGCGGGAATCTACGGTTTCCAGAACTCTCCCGGGCCCGGGCCGCGCAGCTCGGGAGTCGTGGGCGACAACTTCGAGGTCGGTGGCACCGGGTACGGGGTCAAGGGCCTGGATCGCGGCGCCGGGATCGGGGTGTACGGTACGTGCAACGTGGGCACCGGCGTTTACGGAGTTACGGTTTCGGGCGAGGCGATCCACGGCAGCGCGCCGTGCACGGCCACGAACTCCGTCTGCATCCACGGAGACATCCCGGGTCCCACGGTGGGGAACAGTTCCTCTGCGGTGCGGGGATCGAATGGTGGTACGGCCGGGAGCGGAATCGGGGTGTGGGGATCCCAGGCCGGAAGCGGCTACGGCGTCTATGGAACCGTGACCGGCGCGGGTTGGGGGGTGCGGGGGATTGCCGGACCCGGCGGCACCGGTGTGTACGGCGGTGGCGGGCTCTATGCCGGCTTCTTCTCTGGAAATGTCACCGTGGCGGGAAACCTGGTCGTGAGTGGTTCGGTGACCAAGGGCTCGGGCTCGTTCAAGATCGACCACCCGCTGGATCCCGAGAACAAGTATTTGTTCCATTCATTTGTCGAATCCCCTGACATGAAGGACATGTACGACGGCGTGGCGACCACCGACTCCGATGGCGAAGCCGAAGTGAAACTTCCCGACTGGTTCCAGGCCCTGAACCAGGACTTCCGCTACCAGCTTACCGTGATGGGTCAGTTCGCCCAGGCCATCGTGGCCCGCAAGATCGACGGCAACCGGTTTGTGATCCGCACCGACAAGCCGGGCGTGGAAGTTTCCTGGCAGGTCACCGGCATCCGTCACGACGCCACGGCCCTGGCGCACCGGATCAAGGTGGAAGTGCCCAAGCCCGAATCCGAGCGGGGACTGTACCTGGACCCATCAGCCTACGGCAAGGGACCGGAGCGGGGAGTGGAGTACCGCCGCGAGAATGGCGGGCAGGCCAGCCAGATGGGCTCAAACATCACGCCGGAGAGCGGCAAGTGAGGCCCGCGCTTCTCCTGGCGGGAGCTCTCGTCGTGCTGGCTTTGCCGGCTGCCTCCACCACCTTTGCCCAGACCAGCCTCGGGGCGAGCGTGTTCGCAAGCGGTGGCGCGGCCACTTCCGGAGTGAACTTCAGCATCCTCGGCACCGCCGGTCAGAACATCGCCGGCCAGAGTACCGGGGCCCCCAACTCGGTGTGCTCCGGCTTCTGGTGCCAGGGCGCGACCACCGTGGTGGCCGTGCCGGGAGACGGGGAATCGCGAGGCAGGGTGGAATTCGCGCAACTGAGCTCCAACCCGGTGAGAGGCCCGGTGCAGTTCATGATCTACCTTCCACGTGCGGGGTCCGTGGAGCTGAAGATCCTGGATGTTCGCGGGAGCCTGGTCCGCACTGTTCTGCAGGGCGCCGGCGTACCCGGAGAACACCGCTTCTCTTGGGACGGCCGACCCCGGGGAGGCGGCGCGCTGACCTCCGGCATCTACTTCGCGCGGCTCACCGTGGATGGTCGGCCGGAACCGGCTCGCAAGATGCTGGTGATGCGTTAAGAGCGTCCGGTTCCATTTCTAGCGCGCGGTGGGACGCCGGGTGGAACGATCCCGCGCCCCGCCGCGTTGACATCCCCCCGCAGGCCTCCGTATAGTCCGGCAAACGTCCGTCGGAATTGCGTTTGCACCCAAGGAGGCCCGTCATCGCGCTGTCCGAAGTCCAGCGCCTGCGCCGGGAGAAGCTGGCCAGGCTGAAGGAACAGGGGATCAACCCCTACCCCTATAAGTACGAGCCCACCCATCACGCGGACCAGATCCTGGGCTCCGCGGAGCACTTCGAGTCCCACCCCGAAGAAAAGGTCCGCGTGGCGGGCCGCATCATCTCGCACCGCGGGCACGGCAAGGCCGGGTTCATGCACCTCCTGGACGAGTCGGGCAAGATCCAGGCGTACTGCCGCCAGGACGAGCTGGGGGAGGAGGCGTTCGAGCGCTGGCGCGACCTGGACCTGGGCGATTTCGTGGGAGTCTCGGGGCCGGTGTTCCGCACCAAGACCGGCGAGATCACCGTCAAGGCCGAATCGGTCGAACTGCTCTCCAAGTCGCTGCGCCCGATGCCCGCGAAATTCCATGGGCTCAAGGACGTGGAAACCCGCACCCGGCAACGCTACGCCGACCTGATCGCGAACCCCGAGGTGCGCGACGTGTTCCGCAAGCGGAGCGCGATCATCACCGCCATGCGCCGGTTCCTGGACGGGCGGGGTTTCCTGGAAGTGGAAACGCCCATTCTGCAGCCCATCTACGGAGGCGCGTTCGCGCGCCCGTTCGTCACGCACCACAACGCCCTGGACAGCGAATTCTTCATGCGGGTGTCCTTCGAGTTGTATCTGAAGCGGCTCCTGGTGGGCGGGTTCGAGCGGGTCTACGAGATCGGCCGGGATTTCCGCAACGAAGGCGTGGACCGCACCCACAACCCCGAATTCACGCAGATGGAACTGTACCAGGCGTACGCCGACTACCACGACATCATGGACATCACCGAGGCCATGGTGAACGAGATCGCCGTGTCGGTGTTTGGCGCCACGCAGCTGCAGTTCGGCGAGCACACGCTGGACTGGAAGGCGCCCTGGCCGCGGCACTCGCTGTTCGAGTTGCTCAAGGCAAAGATCGGCGTGGACCTCTCGGACGGCGACCGCGAAAAAGCCCGCGAGGCGTGCCGGCAGGCCGGGCTCACGGTGGGCCACGACTGGGACTACGGCAAGTCCGTGGACGAGCTCTTCAGCGCGGTGGTTCAGCCGCAGCTGATCCAGCCGTGCTTCGTGATCGACTATCCCCGGGACCTCTCGCCGCTGGCCAAGGAGAAGCGCGGCGCGCCGCACCTGGTGGAGCGATTCGAGGCCTTCGTGGCCGGCATGGAGATCGCCAACAGCTTTTCCGAGCAGAACAGCCCGCTGGCCCAGGAAGAGGCGTTCCGCCGCCAGGCCGTGTTGCGCGCGGAAGGAAACCAGGAGGCGCAGCCCGAGGACCGGGATTTCCTGCGCGCCCTGGAGTACGGCATGCCTCCGGCCGGTGGGCTCGGGGTGGGTGTGGACCGGCTGGTGATGCTGCTCACCAACCAGCACACCATCCGGGAGGTGCTGCTCTTCCCGCACCTGCGTCCCGAAACCGCGCTCGAAGAGATCGCCGAAGAAGAAGCGGAGTAGCTTGTCACCCGCGACCTTCATCGCCCGGCGCTACCTCAAGCTGCAGGGATCCAGCGCCTTCATTGCCTTGATCAGCTTCATCGCCGCGGTGGGCGTGTTCGTCGGCGTGGCGGCCCTGACCGTGGTGCTCGCGGTCATGAACGGGTTCCAGAGCGAGGTCGAGGCGCGCATCACCGGCACCAACGCCCACGTGGTGCTGCTGCCGCTCTCTGATCCCGAGTGGCGCAGCTTCGAGGGCCCGGTGGCCCGGGTGCGGGCCAGCCGAGGAGTGCTGGGCGCAGCCCCTTTCATCTATGCCAAGGCCCTGGTTCAGAACGGCGAGGCGGCCGACGGCATGGTGGTCAAGGGCGTCGACCTGGCCGCGGAAGCTTCCGTCACTTCCCTGGCGAAAAACCTGGACCCGCCGCTCGCGCGCCTGCCCGACACCACCGAGGGCGGCTACCCCGGCATCGCGCTGGGCCGCGACCTGGCGGACCGGCTCCATGTTTCGCGCGGCGGCCTGGTGCAGCTCTACTCCCCTCGCAACGCCGTGCGCACCACCCTGGGCGTGGTCCCGCGCGCCCGGACCTTTCGGGTGGTGGCGTTCTTCAGCAGCGGCCTCTACGAGTACGACTCCAGCATGGGCTTCCTTTCCCTTCACGCGGCGCAGGATTTTTTCGAGATGCCAGGGGCTGCCACCGGCATCGAGGTGCGCATCGACCGCATGTACCGGGCCCGCGAGGTGGCCGCCGAACTGCTCGCGCGCTTTCCGGGCGAAAAGCTGCGCACCAACAACTGGATCGACCTGAACCGCAATCTTTTCGAGTGGATGCGCAAGGAGCGCCTGGTGATGTCCATCCTGCTCGGCCTGATCGTGGCCGTGGCGGCAGTGAACATCGTGTCCGGGCTGCTGATGGTGGTGCTGGAAAAGAAGCGCGACATCGGCGTGCTCAAGACCCTGGGCGCCTCGCCGGCGTTCGTTCGGCGCATCTTCCTGGTGCAGGGCCTGTGGATCGGGGGGACGGGGGCCGTGCTGGGGCTCGTGGCCGGCCTCGTCCTGTGTTTCCTGCAATGGAAGTACAGCCTGATCCGTCTGCCGGGCGAGGTCTATTTCATCGAGTCGCTGCCGATCCGGGTGCTTCCCCTGGACGTGGTCGTGACGGCCGTGGGCGCGCTGGGCGTCAGCCTTGCGGCGGCATGGTATCCGGCGTGGTGGGCCTCCAGGCTCCCCCCGCAGGAAGCGATCCGGTACGAGTGAGCGCCGGCACGTTTGCCCTCCAGGGGCAGGGGATCACCAAGATCTATCACGCCGCCGGGCGCGAAATCCAGGTGCTGGGCGGCGTCGACCTGGTCGTGAACGCGGGCGAGTGGGTGTGCATCACCGGCAAGTCCGGCGCGGGCAAGAGCACCCTGCTGCGCATCCTGGGCACCCTGGAGCCTCCCACGCATGGCCAGATTCGCCTTGGAGGAGAGTTGGCGACCGGGCAATCGGAAGGGGATCTGGCGCGTCTAAGGAGCAGGAGGATCGGGTTCGTGTTCCAGTTCCACCACCTCCTGGGCGAGTTCAGCGCCCTGGAAAACGTGATGATGCCCGCGCTCCTCGCAGGCGCGGCTGAGCCCGAGGCGCGGGGCCGGGCGCGGGAGCTGCTGAAGGCCGTGGACCTGCTGGACCGGGAAGGGCATCGGCCCGGCGAGCTTTCGGGCGGCGAGCAGCAGCGGGTGGCGGTGGCCCGGGCCCTGGTCAACAATCCCGAAGTGGTGCTGGCGGACGAGCCCACCGGAAACCTGGACCCGATCCGGGCGGCCGAGGTGGAGGATCTCCTCTCCGGCCTCGCCCGGGACCGGGGGGCGGCCCTGCTGGTGGCCACGCACAATCCGGGGACCTCACGGAAGGCCATGCGTGTATTGAACTTGGAGGGGGGGCTTGTGCGCGAGGCGGAGTCCCTTTAAGGTGAATGTGGGTTCGGGATCGTCCGATATAAGGATATCAGTTGCCGCCAGCGTGTCCTCGCGGGCGGAACCCGGCCCCAGGGCGAGGTCCCGGAGGAGTCCCATGGTCTGCCAGGTGTGCGGAAAATCCCCGGCTTCGGTCCACTTCACGGAGATCGTGAATGGGAAGATGTCGGAACTACACGTGTGCGAGGCCTGTGCCCACGAGAAGGGGGTCCAGCCCGCCCAGGGCAAGGGCAAGTTCTGGATCAGTGACCTGATCGCGGGCATGATCGACGAATCGGCCTCCGGCGACCAGGAGCGGATTGGCCACATCCAGTGCGCGGGCTGCGGGCTGCTCTACTCCACCTTTCGCGAGACCGGGCGCCTTGGCTGCCCGGCCTGCTATGAGTCTTTCGGCACCCAGCTCCGCCCGGTGCTCCGCCGCATCCACGGTGCGATCCGGCACGTGGGCAAGACGCCGGCCCGGGACGAGGGTCGCGTCGAGCGCCGCCGCGCGCTCACCCAGCTCCAGGATGCGCTGGACCGCGCCATCGAGCACGAGGAATTCGAGCAGGCCGCCGAGCTCAGGGACAAGATCATGAGCCTGGAGCCCGGGGCGGCTCCCGGATCGCCCTCATGAGCCAGGCCCTGGAAGAACTGGCCCGCCGTCCCAGCCGCTGGCTGGACGCCACCGGGAATCATTCCGAGACCGTGCTTTCCACCCGGGTGCGCCTGGCGCGCAACGTAGTGGGTTCGGCCTTCACGCACCGCGCCCGAGAAGAGCAGCTCCATCACGTCATGCACAGCGTGGTGAGCGCGTCGCACAAGACTTCGGGACTGGCCCATGGCCTGCTGCTTCGAATGGGCGACCTGGAGGCGCTGGACCGCCAGTTCCTGGTGGAGCGGCACCTGGTCAGCCACGACCTGGTCGAGGGCCCCAGCACCCGGGGCATCCTGATCGGGCCGGACGAGACCCTGTCGGTCATGATCAACGAGGAAGACCACCTCCGGCTCCAGGCCATCCACTCGGGGTTCCAGCTCTCGGAGTGCTGGCGGTCCGCGAATGCCCTGGACGACGAGCTGGACAGTTCGCTCGAGTACGCTTTTTCCGAGGAACTCGGATACCTTACGGCCTGTCCCACCAACGTGGGCACCGGGCTGCGGGCGTCGATCCTGGTGCACCTGCCGGCGCTGGTGCTGACCAAGCAGATCAACAAGGTGTTGCAGGGCGTGACCCAGGTGGGGCTCGCGGTGCGCGGATTCTACGGCGAGGGCTCCGAAGTGATGGGCAACTTCTTCCAGGTGAGCAACCAGACGACGCTCGGCCAGAAGGAGAAGGAGACCGTCGAGAAGCTCGAAGGGGTCACGCGGCAGCTGATCGAATACGAGGAACGCGCGCGCGAGGTGCTGCTCCGGGACGCGCGCACCCAGATCGAGGACAAGATCTACCGGGCGCTGGGAACTCTCAAGTACTGCCGGAGCATCCATTCTCAGGAGACCCTGAATCTGTGTTCCGCGGTCCGGTTCGGCGTGGCCCTGGGCCTGGAATCGCTGCCCGAGTTGCCGGTGCTCAACGAAATCCTGGTCTTCTCCCAGCCGGCGCATCTGCAAAAGCTGCTGGGCAGGGAGATGCAGGCGCCGGAACGCAACGTGGCCCGCGCCGGTTACGTCCGAAACAAACTGAACTAGCAGCCGGCCTCGCGCCGGCGGTCTGGATACCGAGGGAGCCATGCACGACAAATTCACGGAGCGGGTGCGCAAGGTGATGTACCTGGCACGCGAGGAGGCGGCCAGGCTTCAGCACGATTACATCGGCACGGAGCACCTCCTTCTTGGCGTGGTGCGCGAGGGAGAGGGCATCGCCGCGACGGTCCTGAACAACCTCGGCCTCGACCTGGACCAGATTCGCCAGGCCGTCGAAAGCATGGTTTCCAACAGCGGCGGCACGCTGACCATCGGGGAGATCCCGTTCACTCCCCGGGCCAAGCGGGTGCTCGAGCTGGCCGTGGACGAGGCCCGCCAGCTGGGGCACAACTACGTGGGGACCGAACATCTGTTGCTCGGCTTGATCCGCGAGGGCGAAGGCGTGGCCGCGCGGGTGCTGATGGAACTGGGTGTGGACCGCAAGAAGGTCCGAGAGGAAACCCTGAAGCTGCTCGGCGGAGCTCCCAGCTCCGGCGCGCAGGAGAAGGAAGAAAAAGTGGAAACCCCGGCCCTGAACCAGTTCGGCCGCGACCTGACCCAGCTCGCCCGCGAAGGCAAGCTGGACCCGGTGATCGGTCGTGATTCCGAGATCGAACGCGTCATCCAGGTGCTGAGCCGCCGGAAGAAGAACAACCCGGTGCTGATCGGGGAGCCCGGAGTGGGCAAGACGGCCATCGCCGAGGGTCTCGCGCAGCGCATCATCGAGGCCAAGGTTCCCGAGATCCTCAAGGACAAGCGCATCGTCACGCTGGACCTTGCGGCGGTGGTGGCCGGGACCAAGTACCGCGGCCAGTTCGAGGAGCGCCTCAAGGCCGTGATGAACGAGATCCGCGACTCCAAGGACACCATCATCTTCATCGACGAGCTGCACACGATCGTCGGCGCCGGCGGGGCCGAGGGGGCGATCGACGCGTCCAATATGCTCAAACCGGCCCTGGCGCGTGGCGAGCTGCAGTGCATCGGCGCCACCACGCTGGACGAGTACCGCAAGTACATCGAGAAGGACGGCGCGCTGGAGCGGCGCTTCCAACCCATCATGGTGGACCCGCCGTCGCTGGAACAGGCCATCCTGATCATCCGTGGGTTGCGCGACAAGTACGAGGCGCACCACGGCGTGAAGATCTCCGATGAGGCGGTGGAGGCGGCGGTTCGCCTGTCCGATCGCTACATCAGCGACCGCTTCCTGCCGGACAAGGCCATCGACGTGATCGACGAGGCCGGCAGCCGCACGCGCCTGTCCACGGCCAACGCGCCCGTGGAGATCCGCGACGCCGAGAAGAAAATCGACGAGGTGGTCAAGGAAAAGGAAGCGGCCATCGGCGCGCAGGAGTATGAAAAGGCCGCCAAGTTCCGCGACAAGGAACGGGAATTGCGCTCCCAGCTCAAGGAGCTGAAGAAGAACTGGAGCGAGACCAAGATGGACAAGGAGATGGTGGTCGATGCCGAAGTGATCGCCAAGGTCATCTCGGTCATGACCGGCATCCCCATCGTCAAGCTGGAGCAGAAGGAATCCCAGAAGCTCCTGAAAATGGAGGAAGTGCTGTCGCGCCGGATCATCGGCCAGCCGGAGGCGGTCGCCGCGATTTCCAAGGCGGTCCGCCGCAACCGGGGCGGGCTCCGCGATCCGCGCCGCCCGATCGGCTCATTCGTGTTCCTGGGCCCGACCGGAGTGGGCAAGACCGAGCTCGCGCGGGTCCTGGCGGAGTTCCTCTTCGATGATCCCGACGCGCTCATCCGCATCGACATGAGCGAGTTCATGGAGAAGTTCAACGTCTCGCGGCTGGTGGGCGCCCCTCCGGGCTACGTCGGCTACGAGGAGGGCGGCCAGCTCACCGAGCGGGTGCGCCGCAAGCCCTACTCGGTGGTGCTGCTCGACGAAATCGAGAAAGCGCACCCGGACGTGTTCAACCTGCTCCTGCAGGTGCTGGACGACGGGCAGCTCACGGACAGCATGCGCCGCAAGGTGAATTTCAAGAACACCGTGATGATCATGACCAGCAACCTGGGCTCGCGGCTGATGCGCGGCAAGGGGTCGCTGGGGTTCCAGAAGCAGGACACCGAGCACACCTACGACCAGATGAAGAACACGGTGATGGACGAGGTCAAGCGGGCGTTCAACCCGGAATTCATCAACCGCATCGACGACATCATCGTCTTCCATCCGCTCGGCATGACTGAAATGCAGAGCATCGTCGGAATCCTGCTCGACCAGTTGCGGCTGCGCCTGTCGCAGCAGCGCATCGAGCTCGAGGTGACGCCGGAAGCCACGGAGCTCCTGATCAAGCGTGGGTTCGACCCGCAACTCGGAGCGCGGCCCCTGAAGCGCGCCATCCAGAAGCTCCTCGAAGACCCCCTCGCTGACCAGGTTCTGAGCGGAGCGGTCAAGGAAGGATCGCGAGTGAAGGCAATGGCCCAGGGCGAGGAGATCGTTTTTGAGCAAGACGCTGTCGCAACCCAGTCCTGACCCCATCCCGATGAAGCCGGGCGCCGGTCCCCCCGAGGAGCCGGCGCGCTGGCGTTTCCGTGCCTGGTGGCCGGCGATCCTGGCCCTGGCGGTGCTGCTGCCGTGTCCCCGGAGTTCCATCGCGCAGAACCAACCGCCCGTTTCGCATGTCCTGAAAGGGGCGCCGCCCGGCGCATTTGACCGTTCCGCGGTCCAGTCCATCGAGCCCCTGGAAAGGGGCGCGGAGATCGAGTCGGTCTACGTGGAAGGGCTGGTGCGGGTGGACTCCTCGCTGGTCCTGCGCAAGTTCGGAGTCCGCCCGGGCAAGCCTTTCCTGATGGAAGCGGTGCGCCAGGGGCTGCACGCGCTGTACGCTCTCGGCTACTTCTCGGATTTGCAGGTAAGCGCCGACACGTTGGACGACGGCAAGCTGGCGCTGCTCCTGGAGGTCGAGGAGCGGCCGACGGTGGGCGGAGTCGATTTCGTGGGCAACAAGCACGTGGACTCCTCCAAGCTCAAGACCGCCCAGTCCCTGAACCCGGGCGACTGGGTGGACGAGGAAGGCCTGGTCTCCGAGACCGCCAAGCTGCGGGAGTACTACCGCGGCGAGGGCTACGCGGGCGCCCGGGTGAATGCCAAGCTGGTCCCGCCGGGCTCGCGCACCCCCGCGGTGGTCTACGACATCGAGGAGGGCGACAAGGTCAAGATCCTCGCCATCCAATTTGCCGGTAACAGTCACTTCGAGGACAAGCAGCTCCGCAAGGAGATGGAGGCCAAGCCCAAGGGCTTCCTGCGCGGCGGCACCTACAAGCCCGACGAGGTGAACGAGGATGCCTCCCGCATCGCCACGTTCTACCGCGATCACGGCTACCGCGACGCGGTGGTGCACGTGCCCACCATCACCTACGACTCCACCGGCAGGAACATCACCGCGGAATACAAGGTGGACGAGGGCGCCCGGTATCGCTTCGGGATCACCCGCTATGCGGGATCGAGCCTGCTGCCCGATTCGGCGCTGGCGCGCTTCGTGACCTACAAGACGGACGACGTCTACAGCGAGGCGCAGATCCGCAAGTCCCTGGAAGGCCTGTACCAGGCGTTCCAGGAGCGCGGCTACATCTTCGTGAACGTCGACCCCCAGATGGGGGTGCGGGACACCACGGTGGATCTCCAGTACGCGATCACCGAGGGCAAGATCGCCCACCTGCACGAAATCCACGTGACCGGCAACACCCACACCAAGGAAAAAGTGATCCGCCGCGAGCTGTCCATGCGCCAGGGCGATGTGTTCCGGCGCTCCGGATTGCAGCGCAGTCAGCGCGACGTCTTTGCCCTGGGGCTGTTCTCGGACGTGGGCATCGACTACAAGCCTTTGCCGGAACCGAATCCGAACGGGGACGTGGACCTCACCTTCAAGATCGCGGAAAAGCAAACC
>JANXVU010000080.1 GCA_025351485.1 Candidatus Eiseniibacteriota bacterium
CATCCGCTTTTGATAAAGCTTTTAAAAGAGTCGCTCTTACTAAGGGAGACGTGAGAGCATAGGGAGTCCATTTTTCAAAGGCCTCCACAAAAGGTCGAAATGACCAATTGACCTCGCCGAGCACGAAGGGATCCACGCGCAATTCTTTCAAGGTCTTGTTGAGCGGATGGTCCCACAGCTTCTGCCAGTCGGGAATGCCGTACATGCGGGCGATGCTGCCCACCCACTCACCGTCAATGACAACATGCCTGCCGTCCGCCGGTCTGGGTTTGGGAGCCACGGGCGCCTCCAGGGTTGCATGAGATTCGAATGGTCGGGGATTTGACTCAGGAGACTATCAGGGTCCGAGGGGCCGGCCAAGTCATTCCCGCCGGCCCACCAGGCTGGTCCACTAGGCCGGTCTCGAACCGGTCCCCGGGGGCCCCGCGCACCACCCGGGGCCGGATATGCTAACCTTCCCCGGTTCCGGCAATCCCTGCCTGGCCACGCGACCCCGATGCCGGAACATGAACCACGTATCCGCGGCCCCGCGCCGCATGCCACCTGTCCTGGCGGGTTCCCTGCACGCGGAACCGGCTCTGGGGGAATTCATGAGAAATGTCATTCGCATCATCCTGGGCGTGATCCTGCTGTTGATCATCCTGGTACAGACCCGACCGAACACCTACCACGTGGAGCGCTCCCAGGTCATCGCCGCGCCCACGGAAGCGATCTACGGCAAGCTCGTAGACTTCCACCAGTGGAGCGAGTGGTCGCCGTGGGCCAAGATCGATCCCAACATGAAGACCACCTACACCGGCGCAGCGTCGGGCGTGGGCCAGATCTACGAGTGGACCGGCAACGACAAGGTGGGCTCCGGGCGCATGACGCTCAGCGATGCCCAGCCCAGCGATAAGGTGGGCATCAAGCTGGAGTTCATCAAGCCGTTCGCCGCCACCTGCCAGACTGGATTCGTGCTGGCCCTCGAGGGTTCGGGCACCAAGGTGACGTGGAGCATGGACGGCACGAACAACTTCATGGCCAAGGCCATAAGCATGTTCGGGAGCATGGACAAGATGATCGGTCCGGACTTCGAGAAGGGGCTCTCGCAGTTGAAGACCGCCAGCGAGGCGGCCCCGGCGGCGGCAACTCCGGCCGCCGCCCCCGCGGACGCTGCCGGCAAGCCCGCCGGAAAGTAGGCGCTGCCCGCGTCAATGAGCAGAAGACCCCGGGAGCCGCTGGCGTTCCCGGGGTCTTCGTGTTTACGCTGGCATCCGTGGCAGCCCGGCGCCGGCGCTAGCTTCCGGATCCCGCGCTTGCCAGCAGATCGGTCACCACCAGGCGTCCGTCCCGCCCGGCCCGCATGCAGCGGGCGCACCGCCATTGAGGAATCTTTCGAACGGATGCGCGCGAGGCCCCGCACACCGGGCAGGAGTGCAGGTAGCGCCGCCGGGACGCGCGGCCGGCCCGGGGGGGCAGCAGCGCGTGCTGCACGCAGATCGAAGCGCGCGGGGGGTAGCCGGCGGCGCGCATGAGCGCGGCCCATTCACCGCCATGAGGGCGCCGCAGCCGGCCGTGGAGTTCGCAGGCCGCCACGTGGGCCAGCTCGTGGCACAAAACCTCTGTAAGCAGATCTTCCTGGCCCTCGGCCAGCTGGTCGTTGATGCGGACCACGCCCAGGGTGGGCAGGCAGCGCCCGAGCGAGCGGTGCATGCGCCCGCTCCAGGACAACTTGACCCGGCGCTCGAGCCCCGGAACGCCCCACACTTCGGCCCACGCGGTCATCAGCGCATGTTGTTCGTGCGTGGGGAGCGGGGGACGGCGCGGCTTCATCAGGTCTCCATTTCCAGGAATTGAAACGAAACGACTTCACCCAGTTTCGCGGTTGAGCGGCCGAAGATGCAACAGGAAGCTGAATGGAGCGCCCGCGGAGGAATTCCTTGTCCGAAAACGATCTCGCCTTTGAACCCATCACCCGCCTGGCCGCGCGGATGCGCGACGGCGGTCCGGGCCCGGTGGCGCTGGCCGAATTCATGCTCGAGCGCATCGGGGCCATGGACGCCAGGCTCCACTCCTACCTGCTCGTTCTTAGCGACCAGGCCCTGGATGACGCCCGCGCCGCCGAGGCCGCGATCAAATCCGGCCGCGATCTGGGCCCGCTTCATGGAATCCCCTTCGCCGCCAAGGACCTGTTCAACGTGAAAGAAGCACCCACCACCGCCGGCACCCGGCTGCTGGCGGGGAACGTGGCCGCAGAGGACAGCCGGGCGGTCCGGTTGCTCCGGCAGGCCGGCATGGTGCTGCTGGGGAAGACCCACACCATCCAGCTCGCGTTCGGGGTGGTCGGGATCAACAGCGACCAGGGCACGCCCCACAATCCGTGGCAGGCGGAGCCGCACGCGCCCGGCGGATCCTCGAGCGGCAGCGGCGTGGCTGTGAGCGCGGGGCTCACGCCGGTCGCGCTCGGCACCGACACCGGCGGATCCATTCGTGTTCCGGCCTCGCTGTGCGGAACCGTTGGGCTTAAGACCACGGTGGGCCGGGTGAGCCGAGCCGGAGTCCACCCGCTCAGTTGGACGCTGGACAGCGTGGGGCCGCTCACCCGATCCGTGGAAGATGCGGCCCTGGTGTGCCAGGCGCTGCAGGGGGAGGACAAGCGCGACTCCACCACGCTCGGGATCCCGCCGGGCGACTTCCTGGGCACGCTGAAGGCCGGGGTCAAAGGCCTGCGGATCGCGTTTGCCGAAACGGTCTTTTTTGATGACGTGGACCGGGAGGTGGAGGCGGCCGTGCGCGAGGTGGGATCCGTGCTGCGATCCCTGGGCGCGACCGTGGAAAGCATGGCGCTTCCCGAAGCGGCGCAGGCGTGGGCGGAAAAGTGGCGGCCTTTCTTCGTAAACGCCGAAGCGTGCGTGATCAACCGCGATCTGCTGGAACATTACCTGGACGAGATGGATCCGTTGGTCGGCCCCCGCATGATTCGGGGGCGGGAGATGTCGGCGCCCGACTACTTGCAGCTGCTGCGGCGCTACCGCGAACTGCAGCAATCGGCAATCGCGACCCTGCGCAACGTGGACGCGTTGCTGGTTCCCACCACCGCCATTGCCGCGCCGCCGCTCGCGGGCGTGGCCGAGGACCCGAGGGCCTACGTGGACCTGCACTTCCGGCTGCATCGCAACGCGGGCCTCGGGAACATCCTGAACCTGTGCGCCGTGTCTTTGCCCTGCGGGTTCACTTCCAGGGGCCTGCCCATCGGGCTGATGGTGTATGCGAAGCCGTTTTGCGAGGACATGGCGCTGCGGGTGGCGTATGCCTATGAGCAGTCCACGGAGTGGCATGGGCGAAGGCCCGGGCTGGCTTAGGGGTTTTGCGGACTCAGATCCCCGCTCCTACCTGGCGGCTGCTTCCAGCTCGGGCTGCGGGGCAACGGTGGAGTTCCCCGCCCGGCCGCGCTTCACGATGCGGTCCAGGTAGGTGTAGATCACCGGCGTGATGTAGAGCGTGATCACCTGCGAGAACGCCAGGCCTCCGACCACCGCCAGCCCCAGCGGCCGGCGCGACTCGGCGCCCGCGCCGAAGCCGATGGCGATCGGCAGCGTGCCCATCAGCGCGGCCATGGTGGTCATCATGATCGGGCGAAATCGCACGCTGCACGCCTTTAAGATGGCCGCCTCCGCCGATAGCCCTTCCTTGCGCTCCGCCTCCAGCGCGAAATCGATCATCATGATCGCGTTCTTCTTGACCAGCCCGATCAGCATGATCACCCCCACGAAAGCGTACACGCTGAGCTCGGTGCGGAAGATGGCCAGGGTCAACAGCGCCCCGAATCCCGCGAACGGCAGCCCCGAAAGAATAGTGAGCGGGTGGATGAAGCTCTCGTACAGGATCCCCAGCACCAGGTAGATCACCAGCAGCGCCACGATGAGCAAAAAGAGCAACCCCTGCTGGCTGGACTGGAACGCCTGGGCAGTGCCCGCAAAGTTGGTGGTGATGGTGGAGGGAAGCACGTCGCGCGCGATCCGGTTCACCCGGTCCACCGCGGTGCCCAGGGAAGCGCCCGACTTCACGTCGAAGGAGATGGTCACGGCCGGCAGCTGCGCGGCGTGGTTCACGGTGAGCGGGCCCAGGCCCGGGGTGAGGGTGGCCACCGCCCCGAGCGGCACCAGCTCGCCCTTGGCAGAACGGATGAACAGTTTGTCCAGCGCGGTGATGTCACGCTGGTACTGCGGGAGCAGTTCCATCACCACCCAGTACTGGTCGTTGGGCGTGAAGATGGTCGAGACCTGGCGCGAGCCGTAGGCGTAGTAGAGCGACTGCTCGATCTGCATCGCCGAAACGCCCAGCGCCGACGCCCGGTCGCGGTCGATGTTCACGCTGATCTGCGGATTGGTCACCTGCAGGTCGGAGGTCACGTTTTCCAGGATGGGCACGTCCTTGAGCTTTTGTTCCAGCTGTCGCGCGCCCTGGTAGAGCGCCGACATGTCGGTGCTCTGGAGCGTGAACTGGTACAGGCTCTTGGTGTTGCGAGCCCCGATCCGTACCGGCGGGGGATTCTGCAAGAACACCCGGATGCCGGGCACCGAGGCCAATTTCGGATTCAGCTTTCGGATGACCTCGTCCACGCCCATGGAACGCTTGTCGCGGGATTTCAGGTGGATGAACAGCCGGCCCTGGTTGGTGGTTCGGTCGCCTCCGCCCAGGCTGGACATGAAGCCTTCCACGTTGGGGTCCTTCTGCACGATGGCCGCCACCGCCTGCTGGTGCTGCATCATGGCCTCGAAGGAGGTGCCTTCGCGCGTCTCGGTGGTGCCGACGATCTGCGAGTTGTCGTCGCTCGGAATGAAGCCCTTGGGCACCACGGCGAACAAGGCCACGGTGGCCGCCAGGATCCCCGCGGAAAACAGCAGCGCCCCGCGGCGGTGGCGCATCACCCAGGCAAGGCTCCGCTCGTACCACGCCAGGCTTCGCCGGAAGACCCGCTCGGACGCCTCGTACAGGCGGCCGTGGGACGTGTCGCGGCTCGTCCCCAGAAAGCGGCTGCACAGCATCGGGGTCAGGGTCAGGGAGACGAACCCCGAGACCAGGATGGACACACTGATGGTGACCGCGAACTCGTGGAACAGCCGGCCCAGGATGCCGCCCATGAACAGCACCGGAATGAACACGGCGGTGAGCGAAAGGGTCATGGACAGGATGGTGAAGCTGATCTCGCGCGAGCCTTCCAGCGCGGCCTGCATGCGGCCCTGGCCCATCTCGCGGTGCCGCACGATGTTTTCCAGCATCACGATGGCGTCGTCCACCACGAATCCCACGGACAGCGTGAGCGCCATCAGCGAAAGGTTGTCCAGGTTGAAGCCCAGGAGCTGCATGGCCGCGAATGTGCCCACCACCGAGAGCGGCAGGGCCAGGCTGGGGATGATCGTGGCGGGAAGGTTACGCAGGAACAGGAAGATCACCAGCACCACCAGGCACAGCGTCAGCAGCAAGGTAAACTGCACGTCGTTGACCGAGCGGCGGATGGACTCGGAGCGGTCGTACAGGGTGGTCACTTCCACCGAGCCCGGCAGCTGGTTCTTGAGGCCCGCCACCAGCTTCAGCACGTCATTCGCCACCTGCACCGTGTTGGTGCCGGGCTGGCGTTGGATCGCGAGCATGATGGCCCGGCGCCCGTTGAACCAGCTGGCGGTCCGGGTGTCCTGCACGCTGTCGCGCACCTGCCCCAGGTCGCCCAGGCGCACCGCGGCGCCGTTCCTGGACATGACGATCAGGTTTCGAAACTCCTCCGCGCTCTGGAGTTGCCCGTTCGCCTGCAGGGTGTAGGCGCGCTGCGGGCCCCACAGGATCCCGCTGGGCAGATTGACGTTGCCCGAGGTGATCGCGTCGGCCACCTCGTCGATCCCCAGCTTGCGCGAGCTTAGCGCCTGGGGATCCAGCTGGATGCGCACCGCGTACTTCTGGGAGCCAAAGACGTTCACCTGCGCCACGCCGTTGACCTGGGAGATTCGCTGGGCCAGGAAGCTCTGCGCGTACTGGTCCAGTCTGGACAGCGGCAGCGCCCGGGAACTGAGCGCCAGGAACAAGATCGGGGAATCCGCCGGGTTCACCTTCTGGTAGGACGGCGGAATGATGCCCTGGGGAAGCTGGCGAAGCGTCTTGGCGATGGCCGACTGCACGTCCTGGGCCGCGGCATCGATGTTGCGGTCCAGGCTGAACTGCATGGTGACCGAGGTCTGGCCCTGGCTGCTGGTGGAGGTCATCGCGTCCAGGCCGGCGATGGTGGAAAACTGCTTTTCCAGCGGGGTCGCCACCGCGGAGGCCATGGTCTCGGGGCTTCCCCCGGGCAGGCTCGCGCTGACGCTGATCACCGGGTAATCCACGTTGGGCAGGTCGCTCACCGGGAGCTCGCGGTAGCCCAGGATTCCGAAGAGCAGGATTCCCACCATGACCAGCACGGTCATGACCGGCCTGCGGATAAAGGGTTCGGAGAGGTTCATGGACGCGGCCTGGCCCCCGGGTCGGCGCCCTTGATGACCACCCGGGCCCCGGGGGAGAGCCTCAGCTGCCCGTCGGTCACCACCTGCTCGCCCGGCTTGAGGCCGTCCGAGATCACCGACCACGCGCCCTCGGTCATGGAAACCTTCACCGGCCGCAGGCTGGCGACGCTGTCGGGTCCGATCACGTAGACGTAGGTTCCCGAGGGGCCGGGGTTGACGGCGATCGCCGGCACCACCTGCGCGTTGGGGGAGACCGACATGATCAGGCTCACCCCCACGAACTCACCCGGCCACAGCATGCCCCCGGGATTCTGGACATCCGCCTTGAGCAAGATCGTCCCGGTGGCGGGGTCCACGCCGTTGTCCACGAAGCTGAGCGTGCCCGGGATCGAAGTGGAATCGTCGCCCTGCGGATGAATGTGCACCGGCACGCCGCTGGCACGGCGGCGCAGCACCAGCGGCAGGTCGCGCTCCGGCAGCGTGAAGCGCACCCGGATCGGGTGGGTCTGGTTGATGGTGACCAGGGGATTGCCGATATCGGAGGACTTGACCAGGTTGCCCTCCTTGATCAAGACCTCGCCGGTGCGGCCGGGGATGGGAGCCCGCACGGTGGTGTTCTCAAAATTGATCCGGGCGGCGCGCAGCGAACCCGAGTCGGAGCGCACGGTGGCCTCCAGGGCGGCGGCGGCGGAGCGCTTCTGTTCCTGCTCGGCCTGGGAGATCAGGCTCTTCGCGAACAGTTCGTCCGCCCGCCGTGCCTCGGCGACGGCGTTCCTGGCCTGCGCCGCATCGCGGGCCAGCACGCCCTGCAGGCGCTCCAGCTCGGCGTGGTAGGGGCGGGAGTCGATCTGGAAGAGCACCTGGCCTGCCTGCACCTGGTCTCCGGCCTTGAAGGCGACCCGCTGGATGATCCCTGCCACCTGGGCCTGCACCGAGGCGGATTGCCACGCTTCCACGGTACCCGAGGCGGAGATCTCGTGGGCCATGTCGCGCAGGGAGACACTGGCGACCGTGACCGCCACCTTGGGCCTCGGGGGAGTTTGGGGGGAGCAGGACAGGGCGCTGGTCGCAATGAGCAACCACAAGGCGGGAAATGAGTTGGAGCGATTCACGGACTGACCTCCGCCACAAGTCTGGTGTTGATGCTCCGGGCACGGACACCCACGATAC
>JANXVU010000112.1 GCA_025351485.1 Candidatus Eiseniibacteriota bacterium
AGGGTGTTGATGCCGCTGGTCGCATGCGGCGGCGTGGAGGTGGCGTCGTACCTGGGCTTGTGGCACGAGTAGCAGTCGGTCGACTGGCCAACTTTCCACGGGTTGCCGTGGCAGGTGGCGCAGGCCACGGCCGCGTGGGAGCCGGTGAGAGGGAACGGCGTGCCCGCGTGGTTGAACGTGGCGCTGGTCCAGCCGCCGGTGGTGTGGCAGGACGCGCAGGCGGTGCTGATGCCGCTGCTGGCGTGGGGCGGTGTGGCGGTGGCGTCGTAGGTGGACTTATGGCACGAGTAGCAGTCGCCGCCGGGCTTGCCAACCCAGGGAGTGCCGTGGCAGCCGGCGCAGTTGACCGCCAGGTGCGCGCCCGTGAGCGGGAATGAACTGGCGGAGTGGTCGAACGTCGAGGGCTTCCAGCCCGCCGTGGTGTGACACGTGACGCAGGTGGTCGGGAATCCACCCGCCACGTGGGCCGGCAACAGCGCCCCCTGGAAGTCAGACTGGTGGCACGAGATGCACTCCCTCGAGGGGCGGTTCTTCCAGGGAGTGCCGTGGCAGCTGGCGCACGGCACGGCCACATGGGAGCCGGTGAGCGGGAAGGGCGTCGCGGCATGATTGAACGTGGCGCCGGCCCAGGCCTGGGTGTTGTGGCAAGAGGCGCAGTTGGTGGAGATACCCCCCGCGACGTGGGCCGGGCTGGCCGTGTTTTCAAACGTCGACTTGTGGCACGAATAGCAGTCCGATCCGGGCTTGTTCTTCCACGGGTTGCCGTGGCAATCCGCGCACCCGACCGCCTGGTGGGAGCCGGTCAGGGCAAAGGCGGTCGAGGAGTGGTCGAAGCGCGCCGGCGCCCACGAGATCGCGGCGTGGCACTGCTTGCAGTCCGTGGACAGGTTGGCCGCGGAGTGATTGGGGCTCAGCGTTCTGCGGTAGTCCGCCTGGTGGCAACTGGCACATTCCACGCTCGTGGCGGAAAAGCGCATCTGCCCGCCGGAGGCCCGGGGGTGGCACGTTTCGCAGTCGAGTCCGGTATGTGACCCGGCCAGCGGAAGTCGGGTCAGCTGGTGCATGCGCAACATCATCTCGTGATCGATGAAAGACCGCGAGGTGTGACAGCGCGCGCAGTCCGTGCCGAACTCGCCCCGGTGGGCGTCCTGGTGGCAGGTCGTGCACTGGGCCTTCTGGGTCTTGAAGTCGAGCGTGGTGTGGCAGGAAGCGCACGCCACCGTGGCGTGTCCGCCGGACAACACAAACCGGCCTTCCGTCAACCTGGCATGGTCGAAGGAAGCTCGGATCACGGCGGGCTTCCAGCCCTGGTCGCCATGGCACATGGAACAATCGGCCCGGAACTGGCCGTGCGGATAGGGCGGCTCCTCGGCCGCGTGGGACAGCATGGCCAGGCCAAGGAAAATCCCCAGCGCCAACAGGCCGACCAGGCCGCGCGCACGGCGGCGCCGGCCTCCGGGGCCGGTGCGGAATCCGTTCATGGGACCCATGGGCGCGTTCACGACTTGCCCCTGGATTCAGGTGAGACGACAGGCTTGCCCTGACTGTCGCGTTTGACGACGTGGCAGTCCTCGCACCGGGCAGGCGTGGGGCGATAGAGCACGCGCGCCGGGCCCGTGCCCACACGGACCGGGCGGTGGCAGGACGAGCACGGCACCCTGGCATGCGCCCCTCCCAGGCGGAACGTAGCATCGCGCTCGTGGTCGAAGTGGCTGGCCGGCTCGAATGAATCCAGGCCATGGCAGGCCTCGCAGGCGTTTCCCGGGGCTCCCGCACGGGTCGCCTTGCGGTCGGCGAACTGGCCGCCGTGGGGATCTTTGTGGCAGCCGGCGCAGGCCTGGGGCGCCTCGGCAGTGAAGGACACGCGCACGGTCGCACCCCGCAGGGTGGATGCGGCCTTGGCCCCCTTGAGTTCGGTGTGGCAGGCCACGCAGGGAATGGCGCGATGCGCGCCTTCCAGCATGAACCCATAGCGCGCCTGCGTGTGGTCGGCCAGGCCCAGGGCGGCGGGGCTGAATGCCTCCATCGAATGGCAGGTGCGGCACCCGCCCTTTTGCGGGCGCGCGCCTCCGGACTGGAACCGGCCCTTGTGGGCATCCACGTGGCAGTCGGTGCACTGGGAAGTGGCGGGGCGGAAGACCACCCGGGAAGATCCAAGTTTCGCCGTGGCTCCAGGCTCGGCGCTCCGGGAGTGGCACAGCGCGCACACGGCCCGGGTGTGCTGGCCTTCGAGCGGATAGCGGCTGAACTGGTGCGAGGCCAGGGTGAAGGTCGACGGCGCCCAGCCCCGCTCGTTGTGGCAGGCCGCGCAGTCGGCGGGCTTTCCGGCCAGGGTGGCCTGCCCGCGGTGCGAATCCCGATGGCAGGAGGCACAGTGGGCGAAGGGCGGCCGCGCGCCACCGGCGGTCTTCGGATCGTGGCACTTGGCGCAGGCCACATCGCCGTGCTTGCCCTTCAGGGCAAACCGGGTGCGGTCGTGGTCGAACGCGCGCTTGTCCACCTGGTGAAATCCTTCGGTGGAGTGGCACTTGGCGCAGGCCCCCGGGAAGCGCCCGGCGTGGGGGTCCCGGTGGCAGGGAGTGCAGTCGGCGTGGGGGACTCCCTTGAACAGCTTCGAAGTGGCCGTGGGGGATACGGTGGCCGTTCGGTGTCCCGCCACCGCTGCCGCCTTGGGCTGGGCGTGGCACGCGGCGCACTCCACGGTCGCGTGCTTGCCGGTCAGGGGGTACGAAGTCTTGGCGTGGTCGAATCCCGAGGCCGGCTTCCACGAACTCTGCCCGTGGCAACGCTGGCAGTCCGCTCCCAGCTCGCCCTTGTGGGGGTCGGCGTGGCAGGCGGCGCAGGCGGTTTCCAGTCCCAGCCAGGAGCGGGAACGATCGTGCTGGCGGATCAGCGCCGCCGCGCCGGACTTCTGGAATGCGGGCTTGTGGCACTCGCGGCAGGCGAGCGTGGCGTGCTTCTGCTCCAATGGGAATCCGGCGCGCTTGTGATCAAACTTCTCGGGGGCGCCCTCGTCCCATCGCACCATCTGGAAGTCCTGGCCCGCGTGGTCCGGGTGGCACTTTGCGCACGGGGTGCCTTGCACTTTGGAATGCAGTCCCCGGTTCCGAGTCCGGCCCCACGCGATTTCCGTGTGGCACGAGATGCACCGGCTGTCCACCACGCCGCTGCCCTGGGCGTGGCACTTGAAGCAGTTGTTGCCGCCCTCCAGTGAGTGATGCGCATCGCTCAGGGGCCCAGGGGAAAGCTGGGCCCGCGAGGGGCTTGGAAGAAGCAGCCAGGATGCGATGCAAGTCACGAAGAGTAGCCCTTTCATCCTCAGCTCGCGATGAGCTGGTGCTCGTCGCTATCCAGAGAAATTTCCTTGGTCACCAGACGGATTCCGCACCGCTCCAGGAAGGGGTACGGCGGGTCGCCGCCGATCCGGATGACGACGAAGTCGTTGGGCAGCACCCGCGGCGTGCCGTCGCAATCCAGGGCCACCGCTTCGGCGGAGATCTCCTTCACCGTGCTGCCCAGTAGGAGCTCGATCCGGCCGCTTTCGAGCGCCTTGTCCAATTTGGCGCGGTTGCGCTCCTTAGCCCTCTGGAAATCGCGCCCCCGGTAGCTGAGTGCAACAACCGTGCCCGGCTGGTTGATCAGGCCGAGCGCGGCCTCGATGGCGCTGTCCCCGCCGCCGACCACCAGCACGCGGCAGCCGGCGAACGCTTCCATTTCCACGATGTCGTAAAGCGTCTTTTCAAGATTCTCTCCGGAAACACCCAGCGTGCGCGGAGTTCCCCTCCGGCCCATGGCCAGCAGCACCGTCCGGCCCAGGTACTGGCCGGCCGGAGTGCTTACCCGCAGGATATTTCCGTCCGATTCCACGGACTCCACGCGCTCCCCGATCCGGACCTGGATCTCGGACCGGGCGATGGTGCCCTCCCAGACCCGGAGCAGTTCCTCCTTGGAGGCATCGGAAACCCACAATCCGCCATACAGCTGGACCCGCTTGGGCTCTGCCAGCAACAGCTTGCGGCGCGGATACTTGCGGATGGTGTCCGAGAGCGACCCCTGTTCCAGCACCACGCACCGCAGGCCCAGGCGCTTGCCTTCCAGCGCGGCCGAGAGCCCCGCGGGCCCGGAGCCCACGATGATGGCGTCGTATGGGCCGTTCACCGGGCCGGGCCGGTAGGGCGTCTTTTCACCAGGACGCCCGCCGGCACTGGCCGCCAGCATCTGGGCCACGTGCTCGATGGCAATCCGTCCCTCGTTGATGGCGTTCTTGATAAGCCCGCGGCCGCCCAATTCGCCGATCACATACACGCCCGGGATGGTGGTCTGGAAGTGGGTGTCGAGCTCCGGCACCTCCACGCGCTGCACGGCCGCGCCGGTCGCCATGACGATGGCGCCGACCGGGCAGGCTACCGCACAGCTGCCGTGTCTTTTGCACGCTTCCAGATTGACCACGGCCTGGTGGTTTATCAGGCTGATGGCTCCGGCCTCCGGGCAGGCCGCCACGCAGGTGCCGCAGCCCACGCACACGTCGGTGCGCACGACCGGATGGGGGATCGCCCCCGAATCCTTGTCTGCGGACACGTCGATCACCGGGGCATTGACGAGATCGAACGCCTGGAGCGGCACCGAGCAACCGGGGCATTGGAGCACTCCGGTTTCGACTTCCGCGCCGCACCGTGGACAGGATTCCTTGGGACTCGAGGTCTTCCCGGCGGCCGAACCGCGCACGTGAAGCCACCCGAAGATGGCGGTGACGGCGACAAAGGCGAGCGCGGTGAGGGGCATATTCATAGGATCAACCGATCTTCACGCCGCCGACGATCACGGCGACGACTACGTGGACCAAGACGGCGATCAGGGCCGTGATCGCCACCGGCAAGTGTGCCACGTGCCAGTAGCCGAACAGCCGATGGGTCGCATCCAGCATGCGCATCTGCTGGTCCAGGGCAATTTGGCGGCGGGCGAGCCGGAGCGCCTCGCGGAGCGCCTTCGGGTCGGGTGCGGGCGCGCCGGGACGCGGCATCGACCAGCGTCGGCGGATTTCCCCCAGCGCGCGGCGCTGGGCGATGTCATCGGCGAGGAGCCGGGCCAGGACCTGGATGGGACCGAGCCGGCCCGCGCGGGCGGGCTCCACGAAGAGCGCGCGCTCGACTTCGGTGGGGTCGAGCCCGGTCTGGGCCGCGATCCTGGTGAGCAGCGTGCGGCGCTCCCCTTCGACTTCGTCGCGGGTGAGTTCCACTCCGTTGCGGTGGCGTGGAATTCGGGTGTAGAGGTAACGGCCCACGATGCCGCTCAGGCTGACCAGGACCATGGCTGCGTAGCCCAGCCCGATCAGTCCGTGGAAGCGCCAGCCGGCATGGACCGCGACCAGCAGCGGCAGCGCGGACCCCACGATGACGTGGATGCGCAGCCAGGTGCCCAGCCCCCCGATCTTGCGAAGTATGGGAATCCGCTTGCGCATCGGGTAGAGCCACATGAATAGAAAGAGAAACAGACCGAGGAAACCGAAGAGAAGTCCCAGCGGCCTGCCGGGCGAGAGCGTGGCGTGCAGCGGGTCGCGGATGCGCCCGCCGGGACCCAGGCTGTAATAGTGAAGATCGCGCAAGGTCAGGGCGATCGGGGTCACCAGCAGCGTGACGAACACCACCTGGTCCGCGGTGACCGCGGGGGTGTTTCCCGCCCGTTTTGGTGCAGCCTGATTCATGGTGGTCAATCTTAGACCCGCCCTGGTGGTATCTCTGATGAGCCTGTCCGTTCCTCGGTCCAGGCGCCGGAGGTGCCTGACGAATCCCGGGCACACTCTGACAAGGATAAAGTGGGACTTGCCGGCGATCTGATACGGCAAACTCGCCTATGTCGAGCGGGCCCACAGGAAGGGTCTCGGAAGAAACTCGTTCCCTCGTCTATACCCCGGGAATCCCGGATCTGCTCCTATAATTCGAGCGTGTGGCTCCGCCCCCCTCGGGGTTATCGGCGGGGGGGGCGATGTTCCAAAGTCCGGAATGGGCCAGGTGAGCCCAAATGGCTGCTGACTGGGGCAATTTCTGCCATGGCCGGCGTGGAATGGCGCCGGGGGAGCGAGTTTGGCGGCCACTTGTCAGCAGACCCCCCGGGGACGTAGCCTCATCGCTTTCGCGGCGGACACGCCCCATCTGCCGGTTGCCCCACCAATCCACTGACTGGAGATCCATTCCATGAAGACCTGTTCGCGCGTCTGCGGGTTCCTTGTGGTCGCGGCGCTGCTGCTTGCTTCCGGACCGGGGCTTTCCCGGGCGGCCGACCACGTCCTGTGGCTGCGCTACCCGTCCATTTCGCCGGACGGGCGTTCGGTGGCATTCAGCTATCACGGCAATATCTGGAAGGTGGCCTCATCCGGGGGGCTCGCCACGCCGCTCACCCTGAGCGAATCCCACAATACCCGTCCGGTGTGGTCACCGGACGGGTCTCGGATCGCCTTCTCCTCGGACCGCAATGGGAACTTCGACGTCTACGTGATGCCCTCGGAGGGCGGGGAGGCCACGCGGCTGACTTACCACTCCACGGACGAGCTTCCGGCCAGCTTCACCCCGGACGGCAAGGCCGTGCTGTTCTCGGCCGAGGTGCAGGAGGCTGTGACCAGCGCGCAGTTTCCCACCGGACGGCAGCCCCAGCTCTACAAGGTGGACCTGGGCGGCCACATGCCCGAGCAGGTGCTGACCACCCCGGCGATCTACGCGGTGTACGACCGGGCCGGGAAGCGCCTGGCCTATTCGGACCAGCGCGGCTTCGAGATGGAGTGGCGCAAACACGACAACTCCTCGTTCGCGCGGGACGTGTGGATGTACGACGTCGTCTCGGGCAGGCACACGCGCCTGACCGCCTTCGGCGCCGACAACCGCCAGCCGGTGTGGGGTCCCGGCGACAAGTCGTTGTTCTACCTTTCGGAAAAGAGCGGCACGTTCAACGTGTGGCGCATGGACCCGGCCGATCCCGCCCACCCGGTCCAGGTGACCACCCACGTGACCCACCCGGTGCGCTTCCTTTCGGCCTCCGACGCGGGCGACCTGTGCTACGCCTTCGATGGGGAGATCTACGTCCGCCCCTCCGGGGCCGCCGAGAGCCGCCGACTGGACGTGAGCGTGGCCACCGACCGGCGGCAGCCTGCGGTGGCGCAGGCGGACGTGACCGGGGACATCTCCGAATTTGACGTCTCCCCGGACGGCAGCGAGATCGCGTTCATATCCCGGGGCGAAGTGTTCGTCGCCTCCACCGACCATGGCACGACCCGTCGGATCACCAACACTCCGGAGCAGGAGCGCTCGGTCAGCTTTTCACCCGACGGCCGCAGCCTGTTGTACGCGTCCGAGCGTGGGACCAGCTGGAAGATCTACCGCACCGACCTGACCGACAAGGCCGAGCCCAATTTCTTCAACGCGACCGCGTTCAAGGAATCGCCGGTGATCGAGAGCCCGCTGGAGACCTACCAGCCGCACTTCTCGCCCGACGGCAGCGAGGTCGCCTACCTGGAGGAGCGCACCGCGCTCAAGGTGCTCAACCTCAAGACCGGCCAGAGCCGTCTGGTCCTGGCGGGGGACCGCAACTATTCCTACGCCGACGGGGACCAGTACTACGAGTGGTCTCCGGACGGAAAGTGGTTCTCGGTGGAGTTCCTGAGCCACACCCGCTGGTCGAGCGAAGTCGGGATTATTCCCTCTTCGGGAACGGGAAAGCTGGTCAACGTCTCGAACAGCGGCTACGAGGACAATCATCCGCAGTGGTCCGCGAAGGGCTCGGTGCTCCTATGGGACACCGACCGCCAGGGATTGCGCGCGCAGGATGGGAACGGAAGGGAATCAGACATCTACGCCGCATTCCTGACCCGCAAGGCCTTCGACCGCTACCAGATGGACGAGGCCTCCTTTGACCAGCTCAAGGCCCGCGAGAAGGAGCAGGCCAAGCCGGGAGAGGGTGCGAAGGGCAAGGACGCGCCGGACCCCAAGTCCGTGAAGGGGGCGCCCCCGGTGGCGATCGAGTTCGACGCCCTTGAGGACCGGGTCGTGCGCCTGTCGCTCCACTCGGCCCAGCTTTCCGGGGCGGCGCTCTCGCCCGACGGCGAGACGCTCTACTACCTGGCGAGCTTCGAAAAGGGCTTCGACCTGTGGAAGTATGTCCCGCGCAAGAAGGAGATCAAGCTGCTGGCCAAACTGGACGCCAAGGCCGCCAGCCTCAGGATGGACCGGGACGGGAAGAAGGCTTTCCTGCTGGCCGACAGCCGCCTTTCCGTGGTGGACCTGGAATCGGGCAAAGTGACGCCGGTCAGCGCCTCGGCCCGGATGGAGCTCAACGCCGACGCCGAGCGCACCTACATGTTCGAGCACGTCTGGCGCCAGACCCTGAAGAAGTTCTACAGCGTCGGGATGCACGGCGTGGACTGGAAGGGGATGAAGGCCGTCTACGCGCGCTTCCTGCCCTACATCGACAACAAGCGCGATTTCGCCGAACTGATCTCGGAGATGCAGGGCGAGCTCAATTCATCGCACTCCGGCGCCCGGTACCGCCCGGCGAAGCCCGAGGGTGACGAGACCGCCGCGCTGGGCTTTTACCCCGATCCGAAGCACGCGGGTGATGGGGTCGGGATCGCCGAGGTGCTGGAGGGCGGCCCGCTGCAGCAGTCCGGAACGCGGATCCGCGCGGGCGTGGTGATCGAGTCCATGGGCGGCGTGAAGGTCACCGCCGGCATGAACTGGTACCGGTTGCTCAATCACAAGGCCGACGCCCCCATGCGGCTGGCCCTGCTGGACCCGAAAACGTCCACACGCTGGGAGGAGACGGTCAAGCCGATCAGCTGGGGCGCGCAGTCCCGCCTGGGCTACCTGCGCTGGATTCGCGCCCGTCGCGAGCAGGTGGAGCGTCTCTCGGGCGGTCGCCTCGGCTACGCCCACATCCGCGGCATGAGCGATGGCCCGTACCGGGAGATTTTCGAGGAGATCTTCGGACGCTCGGTGGACAAGGAGGCGATCGTGCTGGATACGCGCTTCAACGGCGGCGGGAACCTGGTGGAGGCGCTCACCCCATTCG
>JANXVU010000135.1 GCA_025351485.1 Candidatus Eiseniibacteriota bacterium
CAGTAATTCATCCGCAGTTCCCGCAAGGGCGGCCCTCCGGGCCGCCCTTTGCATATCCGGGCGCTAACCTAACCCGCGCCGCCTTCCGATAATCCACCGAGAACCCGCCGGGCCGCCGACGCGGCCGAGCCCGGCATTCCCGGCCCCTTCATCGGAGGTTTGCGTGTCCCAGTTCCTGGAAGTCCTGGAGTGGAACGATCCGCTTCCCGGCGAAATCGTCCGTCGTTACCCGGTGGAAGGCTCGGCCGAGATCAAGATGGGCGCGAGGTGCGTCGTGCAGGAGGCCCAGGAGGCGGTGTTCTTCAAGGACGGCCAGTCCACCGACACCCTGGGGCCCGGCTCGCACACGCTGTCCACGAGCAACCTGCCCATCATCACCAAGCTGCTGTCGCTGCCGTTCGGTTTCAAAAGCCCGTTCCGGACGGCGGTTTACTTTGTGAACACCCGGGTGGTCACCGAGCTGCGCTGGGGCACCAAGAACCCGGTGGTGTTCCGCGACAAGGAACTGGGGATCGTCCGCCTGCGGGGCTACGGCATCTACACCCTGAGCGTGATGAAGCCCATGCTGTTCGTGAACACCCTGATGGGCGCCCGCGGCACGTTCAACACCGACGACATCTCCGACTACTTCTGCGACGTGATCGTCTCGCGACTCAACGACCTGCTGGGGACGACCTTCACCAGCATCCTGGACCTGCCGGCGGGCTACGACGAGCTGGCCTCGAAGATGAAGGAAGCGTGCGCCGCCGACTTCAGCCGCTACGGCGTGAAGCTGGTGGACTTTTTCGTCAACGCCGTCACCCCGCCCGACGAAGTCCAGAAGATCATGGACGAGCGGAGCGGCCTCGGCGCGGTGGGCAATGTGGACACCTTCCTGAAATTCCAGGCGGCGCGTGCTCTGGGCGGGGCGGCCCAGGGCGGCGTGGCCGGACAGGCGGCCGCGGGGGTGGGCGTGGGGGCCAGCCTTGGAGCGGCACTTCCGATCCTGATGCAGACCGGCCAGAACGGGCAGGCCACGGTGTTCTCCGCCGCGGGCATTGCCGGCGCCGCCGCTGCCGGCGCCACCGCGGCGGGCTTCTGCCCCAACTGCGGGACCGCCCGGATTCCTGACGGAAACTTCTGCGCGAAGTGCGGGAACAAGTTTGCCTGATCCGGCGCGAAAGCCCCTCCCGGGCGAACTTCCATCGAACCGGCTCACGGTGAGCACGCGGTGCCCCGAATGCGGGGCGCCGCTGGGCATCGATGCCGGTTCGCGCGTGGCCAGCTGCGCCTTCTGCCACCGGGCCCACTATGTGGCCGGGCCCCGGGAATTCCTCACCACGTTTCTTGAGCCGCGGCTGTCCGCGCAGGATGCGCTGGCCGGGGCGAAGCGGCATCTGCGCGAGAGCCAGGTGCGCTGCACCGAGGTGGAGCTCCCGCGTCTGGTGCTGGTCCCGTACTGGCGCCTTCAGACCCGCCTGTACCGCTGGATCTTTGGAACCCGCCTGGTGGCCCCGCATCCGGGACAGATGGAAGAGACGCCCCGGTCGTCGATGCTGGCGCGCGACTTCGACCACACCTGGCCCGCGGTCTCGCTCGACACCGGGCTATCCGGTCTCTCCACGCGCCCCTCGGTCCTGGAGGTCAAGGCCTTCGATCCCCAGGCGCTTCCCGCTGGAGCGACCTGGCTGCGGCCCGAGCGGGAAGCATCCAAGGCTCTGGAGCAGGGGCTGGACCTGGTCACGGGTCTTCTGCACCATGACGACTCGAGGCCCGAGGCAGAGCGGCGCGTACCGCTCCAGCACAGCCTGACTCTGATCTTTTTTCCCTTCTTCGAGGTGCGCCACAGGTTCCGCGATGAGGGATGCCGCCGGATCCTGGTGGACGCGGTCGGCGGCGAGGTGACGTCCTCCGACGAAACCTGCGAGGCGGAAAGCCCGCCGGGTGCGGCGTGGCTGCCACCTTCTTCGGGGCTTCACTTCCTGCCCCTGGCCTGCCCGGACTGCACGTTTACGCTGGATCTGGAAGTGCGCCACGAGGTTTGCCGCTGCCCCAACTGCCACCGCGCCTGGGAAGTGGGCGAGAGCGGGCTCGGGCGGGTCACCGAGCAGGTTTCGCGCGCGGCAAAGGATCCGTCGGCCCGGATGCTCCCGTTCTGGGTGTTCCAGGGTTCGCTCTCGCTCCCCGGCCACGGAGAGTTGAGCGACATGGGCACGCTCAAGCGGTTGGCATACGAGGGCCAGGTTCCTGGCCCTGGACCAGGCACCAGCGAGGGAGTTCCTCCGATGGAGATCCTGGTGCCGGCATTCGAGTGCCGCCAGCCCGACAAGTTGCTGGAACTTGCCGCCCGGTTCTCGCTGGCCGGCCAGGAGTGGCCTCGCGCGGACACACCCGCCTCCGGCACCTGCCTGCTCTCCAGCGAAAGCGCCGCCCGGATGATCGACCTGTGCCTGCTCCGGGTGCTCACGGTGAGCCCGGCCGCGCAGGCCTCCTTCGCTTCGGGCGGATGTTTCTCGTCGCGGGGCGCGCGCCTCATCTGGGTGGCATTCCGGGCCGAGGGACGCGAGTGGATCGAGCCGGAAACCGGCGCGGTTCTCCAGGAGAACATGCTCGGCGCCTGGTAGACACTTCCAGCCCCTCCGCCTTCCCGCGAAAACCGCTTCACCCGATCACCTCCCCGCGATGCGTCCCCACGCTCGTGCTATCCTGACGCGGAATCGATCCCCCTGCCGTCACGCCCGTCGTGGAGGAGTCCTTGAGCGTCCTGATCGTGATCCCCGCCCGCATGGGCAGCACCCGCCTCGCGGAAAAACCGCTTCGGCTGCTTCGCGGCCGGCCGCTGGTGCTGTGGGCGCGGGACGCTGCGCTCAAGGCCGGAGTGGGCCGGGTGGTGGTGGCGACCGATGACGAGCGCATCCGGCAGGTGGTGGAGGCGGAAGGCGGTGAGGCCGCGCTCACCGGGGTCCACCACCGCACGGGCACCGACCGGGTGGCCGAGGTGGCGCGCCGTTCCGCGGAGGACGTGATCCTGAACCTGCAGGGTGATGAGCCCGACGCGGACCCGCTGCTGATCCGCCGCATCGCCGAGGCGTGTAAGGCCGGTGGGGGGATGGTCACGGCGGCCGCCGAGATCGAGGATCCCGAGGCCGCCGACAGTCCGCAGGTGGTCAAGGTGGTCGTGGGCGCCGACGGGAACGCTCTCTACTTTTCAAGGGCCCGGATCCCGGCCACCCATCCCGGCCACGCCGGGTCCCGGCCATGGCCCCTCGGGCACCTGGGAATCTATGGCTTCCGGAAAGAGACCCTGCTGCGCTTCGTGGAGCTGCCTCCCGGCCGACTCGAAGGGATCGAAGGTCTGGAGCAGCTCCGGGCCCTGGAGAACGGAATTCCCATCCGGGTGCTCCTCGCCGACCGGTTGAGCCGGGGCGTGGACACCGAAGAAGACCTGGCCCGTCACGAGAAAGGAAGTGGATGAATGGACGAGCGGATCGCCATGTCCTCACGCAGCTTCGAAATGACCGCCCGGCTGATCCGGCGGGCGCTGGAAGGGTTGGACCGCTCGGCGCTCCTTCGCCGGGTGACCCCGGATAGCAACCCCATGCTGTGGATGGTCGGGCACATGGCGCTGTACCGCTCCATGCTCCTCGGCCTCCTCGGGGGCGACCGGGCGGCCTGCTGGAGCGACCTGTTCGAGCGGGGGGCCGGGCCGGCGGACGAGTCGCTCTATCCTTCGCTCGACGAGCTGCTGGTGGAGTTCGACGCGATCACGCTGGAGTTGAAGGCGCGCTTCGAGGTCGTGATGGTGGCCGAGCTGGACGCGCCGGTGGCCAAAGGGACGCCCAGCATCGACGGCACGCTGGCCGGATGCGCCGCTTTCCTGGCGTTCCACGAGGGCTACCACTGCGGCCAGATGGGGCTCCTGCGCAAGCAGCTCGGTTTCGGCCAGCTGGTCGGATAAAGGCCGGGAAGATTTTGCCGCCGGAAGCCTGAACGTAACTTGACCCCGGGTAAACACGGTGCTAACTTTGAAATCCGTGAGGGCAAGCCCCGGGAGGGCCTGCCACGCGGTCCCACCCAAACCCGTAGGTCTCCATGCCAAAATACGTTTTCGTAACGGGCGGCGTCGTTTCGTCCCTTGGCAAAGGCATTGCTGCAGCTTCGCTTGGACTCCTGCTCAAGGCGCGCGGTCTTCGGGTCTGTCTCCAGAAACTCGATCCCTATCTCAACGTGGATCCCGGCACCATGAGCCCGTTCCAGCATGGCGAGGTGTTCGTCACCGAGGACGGCGCCGAGACCGACCTGGACCTGGGCCACTACGAGCGCTTCACCGATACCTCGCTTTCCCGCAAGCACAACATCACCGCCGGCCAGGTCTACGACACCATCATCCAGAAGGAACGCCGGGGCGACTACCTCGGGCGCACCGTGCAGGTGATCCCGCACGTCACCGACGAGATCAAGAACCACATCCGCGAGGTGGCGGCCGACGTGGACGTGGCCATCATCGAGGTGGGCGGCACGGTGGGGGACATCGAGAGTCTCCCGTTTCTGGAAGCCATCCGGCAGATGTACCTCGAGCTCAAGCGCGGCGACACCGCCTTCATCCACCTGACGCTGGTGCCGTTCGTGAAGGCCTCCAGCGAGCTGAAGACCAAGCCCACGCAGCACTCCGTGAAGGAGTTGCGCGAGATCGGGATCCAGCCGGACATCCTGCTGTGCCGCAGCGAGTCCCACCTCACCCCCGACATCCGGGAAAAGATCGCGCTGTTCACCAACGTCCGCAAGGAGTCGGTGATCGAGGCGCTCGACGTGAGCTCCATCTACCAGGTGCCGCTGGTGTTCCACGAGGGCGACCTGGACGGCCAGGTGTGCGCGCTGCTCGGCCTGGAAACGCCTCTTCCGGACCTGGACGACTGGCGCAGGTTCGTGCACGCCGTGGACGAGCCGAAGGGCGAGGTCAAGGTCGCCATCTGCGGCAAGTACACCCACCTGCGCGACTCCTACAAGAGCATCATCGAGGCCATGTCCCACGCCGGCGCGGTGAACGGAGTGCGCGTGAACCTGGAGTGGGTGGACACCGAGAAGATCGAACTGGACGGGGCGCACGCGTGGCTCTCGCAGGTCCACGGCATCCTGGTTCCGGGGGGATTCGGAGACCGCGGCAGCGCCGGCAAGCTTGATGCCGTTCGCTACGCGCGTGAGAACAACGTGCCGTACTTCGGGATCTGCCTGGGCATGCAGGCAGCGGTGATCGAGTACGCGCGGAACGTGTGCAGCATGGCGCGCGCCAATTCCACCGAGTTCGACGCGCACACGCCCTACCCGGTGATCGACGTGCTCCCGGAGCACGCGGGGGCCGGGCGCATGGGAGGCACCATGCGGCTGGGCGCCTATCCGTGCCGCCTCAAGGGCGAGTCGAAGTCGTTCGAGGCCTACGGCACGGAGTTCGTTTCGGAGCGCCACCGCCACCGCTACGAGGTGAACGAACGCTATCGGGACGACCTGATGCGCGGCGGCTTGATCATGGCGGGGATCTGTCCCGACAACTCCCTGGTCGAGATCGTGGAACTGCCCGGGCACCCGTGGTTCGTGGGGGTCCAGTTCCACCCCGAGCTCAAGTCCCGCCCGATGCACCCGCACCCGCTGTTCCGGAGTTTCGTCGCCGCCTCCGTGAAGGAGGCCGCCAGGCGGGAGGCCGGAGCCCGCAAGAGCAAGGCGTGATCTCCCCGGTGGTCATCCAGGGTCCGCGCGGGGCGGTTTCCGCGGGGACCGGCTCACTGGTGGTGATCGCCGGCCCGTGCATGCTGGAATCCCGCGATCTGGCCCTGCGCACCGCCGGCGCCGCCGCCGAGACGTGTGCCAAGCTGGGCATCCCGTTCGTGTTCAAGAGCTCCTACCTCAAGGCCAACCGCACCTCCGCCGGGTCCGCCACGGGCCCGGGCCTGGAGGCGGGCCTCAAGATCCTCGCCGAGGTCCGCGAGTCGCTGGGAGTACCCGTGCTGACCGACGTGCACAGTCCGGCCGAGGCCCGCGCCGCGGCCGCCGTGGTGGACGTGCTGCAAGTGCCGGCCTTCCTGTGCCGCCAGACCGAACTGCTTCAGGCGTGCGCCGCGACCGGCAAACCCGTGAACGTAAAGAAGGGCCAGTTCATGAACCCGGCCGACATGGGCCGCGCGGCGGAAAAGGCCGGCGGCCCGGGGCGGGCACTGCTGTGCGAGCGCGGGACCTTTTTCGGGTACGGCGACCTGGTGGTGGATTTCCGGTCGCTCCACGTGATGCGCGAGTGCGGCTACCCGGTGGTGTTCGACGTCACCCACAGCCTGCAGCGGCCCGCCGGGGGAACCACCGGCGGGGACCGCCGCTTCGCCCCCGCCATGGCCCGCGCCGCGGTGGCCTTCGGGGTGGACGCGCTGTTCCTGGAAACCCATCCGGACCCACCGCGCGCGCTGTCGGACTCCGCCGTCCAGCTGCCCCTGGAAGTGTTCGCTTCGCTCTTGTGGGAGTGCTCGCAGATGGCACGGCCTTCGCTGTAGGCGCAGGTGCCATGCGTGTTCCGGTGCTTCCGGCCGGGTGCAGAATTCACAAGCTCGGTCACCCCATCCGCCCCCTTCAGCCCCCGATGCACGTTGACTGTCACGCGTCGTAGCTATAAGATAATCGGCGATATATCCCACTCAGACAGCATCCCGTTCGGGCGATCCCGACTGTTCCTGCACCTTGCCGAACTGTTCTATCCGGCTGCCTTCCGGTGCGGCCGGACCCTCGACTGAAGAGGACCGCTCACATGAACTCCCGCCCCGCGCTCCGCCTGGCTTTCGCGGCGATCCTGACTTGTCTTGGAATCACCTGGCTCGCGTCACAGGGGCGCGCGGCGTGCGTGCTGGACTCGCTGCTGCTGGGGAAGCCCGCGGCCCCGGTCGGGGCAGGTCCGTTCGGCATCACCGCTGGAGACTTCAACGCGGACAGCATTCCCGACCTCGCGTTTGCCGTGCTCGGAGAAAACTCGGTCAAGGTATTGCTCGGGGTGGGAGACGGGACGTTTGGTCAACCGTCGGTGTATCCGGCCGGTAGCTCTCCCACCAGCGTGGTGGCGACCGACCTGGACGGCGATGGCATCCTTGACCTGATCGTTTCGGACGGGGACCCGGTGGCCAGTGCCATCCTGGTGCTCAAAGGCCTCGGCAGCGGGGGCGTGGGCAACGGCCACTTCGCCCCAGCCGTCGCCTACCCGTCCGGCCCGCAGGTGTACCGGGTCGCCGTGGGGGACTTCAATCATGACGGTCACCCGGATATCGCGGCGACCTTCTTCGGATCCAACCGGGTGGGCGTCTATCTCAACAACGGGGACGGCACCTTTCCGGCGCTCGTCGTCTCGTACCCGACCGGACTGAAACCCTACGGGGTCGAGGCGGCCGATCTGAACGGTGACGGCGTTGCGGACCTGGTAGTGGGAAATCAGGACGGCAATACGATTTCGGTGCTCTTAAATAATGGGGACGGCACGTTCAGGCCTACCGTGAATTACCTGGCATCTGGATACAATTACGAAGTCCGGGTGGCAGATCTCGACGGTGATGGAGCGCCGGACCTGGTCGTGGTGCAGAGCTCAAATGAGGCCGGAGTGGGAGTGCTCATGGGACATTTGTCCGCGGGTCTCCCGGACGGCACTTTCGGGGCAGTGACTTCCAACACGACCAGCAGCAGGGATCGGGCATCGCTGGTGGTCGCGGATCTGGATCACGATGGCCGCCTGGATATCGCGGTGACCGAACCCTCCAGCGGTAAATTGGAAATCCTGCGCGGGTTTGGCGACGGGTCCTTTGCGCATCTGCCCACGGTCTACCCGGTCGACGGGTATCCGTGGGAGCTCACAGCCGCCGATTTCAACCACGATGGCATGCTGGACCTGGTGACGGGGGGATATCGCGGAGGCAACTTTACGGTCCTCCTTGGCCGCTGTGCCAGCACTCTCCCTCCGCCTCCGCCTCCCTGCCCCGGCAGCCCGCTCTTTGATCCAGCTGTCTACGTCGGGACCGGAGGAGCGCCATTCGGGATCGGGACCGGTGATTTCAATGGTGATCACATTCCCGATCTGGTGGTCGCCAACCTGGGCCAGAACCGGCTGCAGGTCCTGATTGGCAGACCGAATGCCACGTACTCTAATCCCGTGCCCTTCTACGCGGGCGAAGGACCGATTGGCGTCGCCACGGCCGACTTCAACGGCGATGGAATCCTCGATCTGGTGGCTGCGGATGCTTCCCAGAACGCCAACTCGGTCGGCGTGCTGCTGGGACTCGGCTCCGGCGGCGTCGGCGACGGGAATTTCGGTCTCCTCCGCCAGTTTCCAGCCGGCGCGCAGCCGTTCGCGGTCATTGCGGGGGATTTCGATGCCGACGGCAGGCAGGATCTGGCGGTCGCGGATTACGCTGACCACAGGGTAGCGGTGTTGCTCGGGAACGGTGACGGCACCTTCCGCGTGCCCGTCTTCTATCCGTGCGGAGATCGCCCCTACGGGCTGGCCTCCGCGGACCTGGATGGCGATGGAATTCCAGACCTGGTGGTGGGCAGTGAAGGCACCAAGGATGTCACGATTCTCAAGGGGGTCGGGGACGGCACATTCAGCTGGACCGAATCCTGGGGCGCGGCGGGTCCGGCCTATTCTGTCGCCGTCGGGGATTTCAATCACGATGGGCTGCCGGACATTGCGATGATCAACGGAGGGACTCCCACGATCGGTGTGCTCCTCGCGATCAGCCCGGGACACTTCACGGGAGCGAAGAATTACCAGGTTACAACCAACGGCCCCCTCGGACTCGTGGCGGCGGACTTCAATCACGACGGAATTCTCGACCTGGCGGTGGGCAATTCAAGTGGCGGCTCGGTGGACGTCCTCATCGGGCTGGAGAGCGGCGGGCACGGCAACGGAGCATTTTCCGCGCCGTTTAATTTCCGTGCGGGACCGGTGGCCGCCAGGCTGGTCGCTGCTGATCTGGACCGCGACGGCACTCCCGACCTGGCGGTCGCCGATTACGCTGGCGGCTGGGTCTCGATCCTGCGCGGCGGCTGCCGCCTGGTCACCGACGTGCTGGTCAGCGATGCGCGCGCCGAGGCGGAAGACGGCGCGGTGCGCCTGAGCTGGTCAGTCGCCTCGGATGGTCCGGTGGAATTCCAGGTGTCTCGCTCCACGGCGCTCGAGGCGGGCTACCTTCAGGTGGCTTCATTCCCCGTGCAGCAAGGCCGTGAAGAATATTCCTGGCGGGACAACACCGCTCAGCCCGGGCTCACCTACTTCTACAAGATCGCCTACCGGCAGAGCGGGGCGTGGAAAGTTTACGGCCCCGTCCGAGTCCAGGCAGCCGCTGCGCGGTTTGCCCTTCGCGGGACCGCGCCCAATCCATCCCGCGGCCCGGTGCGGATCGACTACGAGATGGACCGGGCTGGTCCGGTCCGCCTGGAAGTGTTCGATCTTTCGGGACGCCGGGTCGCGCGGCTGGTCGATGGCCAGGCGCCGGCCGGGCGGGCCTCGGTGCAGTGGAACCCCCGGGTGGAGGGGACCCGGCTCCCGGCGGGCGCCTACTTCGTGCGCCTGAGTTCGGGGGCCCGGCAGGAATCCCGGAAGCTGGTTGTGGCTCCGTAGCACCCCGGCTCGGGCTGCGTTGCGCCCCGACTTCCGATGGGGTAGTGTGCGGGTCATTCCAGTCTTCATCCCAATCCTCCGGAGGCGCCTGCTTGGATTTTGACGAGACCGTACGCTACGGCACGAACAAGAATATCTACTTCGACACCCAGGGATCCCCGGGCCGGGCCCTGGTCGAACTGGCCAAGAAGGCAGCCCGCGCAGTGGAGCGCCGCTCCAAGCTGGCCTATCGCCCGGTGTTCTCGGAGCAGACCCTGGAATACCCGCTCCTGTACCAGGCCATCGAGCCCGGCGTAAAGACCATCCTCGATTTCGGCTCGGTCGAGAACATCCTGCCGATGGTGCTGTGCAGCCTGGGCTACCAGGTGACCGGGCTGGACTTCCTGCCCTATCCCTTCCAGCACCCGAATTTCCGTTTCATCCAGCACGACATCATGACCTGGGAGCCGAAGGAAGACGCGTTCGACATGGTGATTTCGATTTCCACCATGGAGCACGTGGGCCTGGGTTACTCCGGGGACCCGCTGCAGCAGGATGGCGGCGACAAGATCGCGGCCGGCAAGCTGTGGAAGTCGCTGCGCAAGGGCGGCAAGCTCTACGTCACGCTCCCGGCGGGCAAGCCGCACGAGCAGCGCGGATACCGCACCTACAACGAGGCGCGCATCCGGCAGCTCTTCCCGAACATCGAACGCCTCCGCTTCTTCCGCAAAGCCGGCCGTTTCGAGCCATGGGCCGAGGAGCAGGATTCCTCCCGGATCGACTCGCTCAGCTACAGCAACTACGACGCCCTCTACCCCACGGAAGCCGTCGCCATCATCGAGGCCCGCAAGCTCTAGACGCGGCACCCTCGCGTCTGGAAGAGGTGGACATGGGCAAGCCCGAAACCAGCGCGCCGACGGCCCGCGAGCGTGCCATGGAAGCCGCCCGCCGGCTGCTTCGACTGGAGAGCGAGGCGGTCCGCGCGCTGGAAGCGCGCGTGGACGACACCTTTGCGCGCGCCGTGGAGACGGTTGCCGGTTGCCGTGGCCGGGTGCTCACCTCGGGCGTCGGCAAGTCGGGGCTGGTGGCGCAGCGCCTGGCCGCCACTCTCACTTCCACGGGCACGCCGGCGGTGTTCATCCATCCGGTGGAGGCGCTGCATGGAGACCTTGGCATCGTCTCCCGCGAGGACGTCGCCATCCTGGTATCCAAGAGCGGCGAGACGGACGAGCTCGGCGCCATCATCCCCACCCTCAAGCTGCTCGGCCTTCCGATCCTCGGAATCCTATCCAATGAACGCAGCCCGCTGGCCGGCTCGTGCGACCTGGTGCTGGCTATCGGCCGCCCCGAGGAAGGGTGCCCATTCGACCTGGTTCCCACTTCGAGCAGCGCCGCGGCCCAGGCCATGGGCGATGCCCTGGCCATGGCGGCCCTCGAGATGAAGGGCCTCAAGCGCGAAGACTTCGCGTTCTTCCACCCCGGGGGCGCCATCGGCCGGAACGCGCTGGTCAAGGTGGGGGATGTGATGCGCTCCGGGGAGGCGCTCCCGCTGGTGCCGGAAGAGACGCCGATGCGCGAGGCCCTGCGGGTGATCTTGCAGATGGGCCTCGGGCTGGTGGTGGTGCGCGACGGGGCGGGGCAGCTCGCGGGGATCCTCACCGACGGGGATTTCAAGCGCCTGATCCTGCGCGATCCCGATTTCCTGCAGCGCACCGTGGGAGAGACCATGTCGCGCACGCCCCGCACCATCGGAGCGGACGCGTGGCTGACCGAGGCGGTGCGGCGCATGGAAGAAAATCCGGGCGGGGCCATCACCTCGCTGGTGGTGGTCGACGGATCCGGCCGGCCCGAAGGCGTCATCCACCTGCACGACTGCCTGAAGAAGGGGCTGTAGCTCCGGCTCTGCGCCGCCTTCCGCCATGACCACGCCCCCCGTTCTGCTCAACTCCGACGACTACGAAGACGAGGCCCGGGCCCGGCTCTCCCCGGGCGCCTACGGCTATTTCGCGGGCGGATCCGAGGACGAGATCACGCTTCGCGAAAACCGCGCCGCCTGGGAGCGCATGGCCCTGCTGCCGCGGGTGCTGGTGGACGTGAGCCGCCGGAACCTCACCACCACCGTGATGGGATCTCCCGTCGCCATGCCGGTGCTGCTGGCCCCGTGCGCCATGAACGCGCTGGCCCATCCCGACGGGGAACTGGCCGTGGCGCGGGCCGCCTCCGCCACCGGGGTGCTGCAGGTGCTGAGCACCGGCTCCTCGAGGAGCATCGAGGAAGTGGCGGCCGTGTCGACCGGCCCGCGCTGGTTCCAACTGTATTGCATTCGCGATCCCGAAGTCAGCCTGTCCCTGGTGCGGCGGGCCGAGGCCTCCGGCTACTCGGCCATCGTGCTGACGGTGGACATGGCGGTGCTGGGCACCCGCGAGCGCGACCTGCGCACCGGGTTCGAGCTTCCTGACGGAATCACCTGGAAGAATCTAGAAGCCGCCGACGCGCAGGCGTTGGCGCCCCGGGTTCACGGCTCGCCCGCATCCGCCGACGAGACCTGGTACCAGGCGCTGGACTGGAACTTCCTGGAAGAGCTGTGCCGGTTCACGGCTCTGCCGGTGCTGGTGAAGGGAGTGCTGTCCCCGCTCGACGCGCGGCTCGCCGTGGAACACGGTGCGCGCGGCATCGTGGTCTCGAACCACGGCGGCCGGCAACTGGACGGCGCGATTTCGACCGCGCGGGCGCTGCCCGCGGTGGCCGAAGCGGTGGCCGGCCGCGCGGAAGTCTACGTGGACGGCGGCATCCGCCGCGGGAGCCACGTCCTCAAGGCGCTGGCCCTGGGCGCGCGGGCGGCGCTGGTGGGGCGGCCGTACCTGTGGGCCCTGGCCGCCGGAGGAGAGTCCGGCGTGGGAGATTGGCTCGAGCGGATCCGCGGGGAATTCGACGCCGCCATGGCCCTATCCGGACTGACCGACACGTCGCAGATTTCAGCCTCCCTGCTCGCCCCCGAATCGCGCCCCAGCACATGAGCGCCCCGGTTCATTAAGTTCCTTTCGCTGATGCCGATAATCTACGTGGCATAGTTGTTGCTTGATCCTTCCGTTCTTTCTCTGTTAGGGTGACGTGGAAATGAACCGAACCCCCTCGGGTCCGCTGGCCCTGGTCACCCTCGCGTTCCTGGCCGTGATGTCGCTGGCTGCGGGATGCTCCAAGGAGAGCGCCGCGCCCGCTCCGACCGCGGGCCGCGTCGGGCCGGACGAGGTGATCGAGGACTTCGAGGTGACCGAGACTTCCGCGGGGACGCGCACCAGCGTGGTGCACGCCCGCCGGGCCCGGATCTACCAGTACGACGGGCACACCGAAGTGGACGGCCTGGACGTGGACTTCTACGATGCCTCGGGAAAGAAGTACTCGCACCTCCGGAGCGACCGCGGCAGCCTGAACCAGAACACCAAGGACATGAAGGCCGAAGGCCACGTGGACATCGTGACCATCGAGGGCGTGCACGTGGAGGCCCCGGTGATCCAGTACTGGGACGCATCGCAGAAGCTGGTGTCGGACGCGCTGGTCAAGGTCACCGACAAGAACGGCAGCGTGCTGACCGGCGTGGGATTCGAGAGCGACACCAAAGTCACCCACTATCGCGTGGGCAAGGTGAACGCGACGCTTCGCCCGTCCGAGCCGGGCCGCGGGAAAGGGAAGTAGCCATGCTCTGCGCCCGCGGCCTGGTCAAGCACTATGGAAAGTTCAGGGTGCTCGACCACGTGGACGTGGAGGTGGCGCCCGGGGAAGTCGTGGGGCTCCTTGGCCCGAACGGCGCCGGGAAAACCACCACGTTCTACATGCTGGTGGGGCTGCTGGTACCCGACGAGGGTGTGATCACCCTGAACGGCGTGGACGTGACCCGCATGCCGATCTATAAGCGCGCGCGGCTGGGGCTGGGCTACCTGGCCCAGGAACCCTCGGTGTTCCGGAACCTGACGGTGAAGGACAACGTGCTGGGCGTGCTGGAAGTGATGCGCACTCCCTCGGCCATGCGCCGGCGCCGGCTCGACGAACTGCTGGGAGATCTGGGAGTGGCGCACCTGGCCGACCGGAAGGGTTATAATCTTTCCGGCGGGGAGCGGCGCAAGGTGGAGATCGCGCGCGCGCTGGCGGCCTCGCCCTCGATCTTGCTCCTGGACGAGCCGTTCGTGGGAATCGACCCGATCACGGTCGCCGACATCCAGGACATCGTCATGAAACTCCGGGCGAAGGGGCTGGGCATCCTGATCACGGACCACAACGTCCGCGAAACCTTGTCCACCACCGACCGGGCGTACCTGCTGTTCGAAGGCAAGATCCGCGTGCAGGGCACGTCCCGCGAACTGGCGGACGACCCGTGGGCCCGGAAGGTTTACCTGGGCGAGCGATTCACGCTTCCCTAGCCGTCAACGACCACACCCCATCGGATCGGTTCGTCATGGAAATGAAGCACGGGCTGCAGCTCAGCCAACGCCCATCCCTGATCATGACGCAGCGCCTGCAGCAGGCGCTGAAGCTGCTGCAGATGCCGCAGCTCGAGCTCAATCTGACCATCAAGGCGGAGCTGGAGACCAATCCCTTCCTGGAGGAAGTGGATGAACTCCTGGAGGAGGCCGTCCCGACCGAGGACCGTGCGTCCGAGACCGACGTGCCCACGCCCGCCGACCCGGAGCCCGAAACTCCCGCCTCTTCCTCCGAGGAGGAGGACTGGTCCGAGTACTACCAGAACAACGACTTCGACAATCCGTACGTTCCCGCCGAGGACCACTCCGGAGAATATTTCGAGAAGGTCGCCGTCACCACCATGGGGCTCAACGAGCACCTGGAAACCCAGTTGCTGCTGCTGCCGATCACCAAGGAAGAGAACGAGGTGGGGCGCTATCTGATCGGACTGCTGGACGAACGGGGCTATCTGATGAGCCCCAAGCCCGAAGGGGAGGACGATCCGGGCCGCGTGGTCCCCGAGGTCGCCGAGATCCTGGGCAAGCCCGTGGAGATGGTGGAAAAGGTGCTGAACGTGATCCAGGCCCTGGAGCCCGCTGGGGTGGGGGCGCGCGATCTGCGCGAGTGCCTGCTGATCCAGCTCCGGCACCGAGGTACGGAAGCTTCCCTGGCTTATCGCCTGATCGAGGAGCAGTTCGACAACCTGGTGAACCGCCGCTTCCAGGACATCGCACGACACTTCAAGGTGACCGTGGAGCAGGTGCAGGAGGCGGGCGACGCGATCGGCACGCTCTCGCCCAAGCCGGGGCTGGACGTGTCCCAGGAAGAGCCCAAGTACATCATTCCCGACCTGGTGGTGGAGCGCGTGGACGGCGAGTACGTGGTGTACCTGAACGACCGGCATGTGCCCCGGCTCAGGGTCAGCAACACCTACGAGAAGCTGTTGCGCGAGCGCAAGGGCCGCGGCGACAAGACCCGCGAGTTCGTGCAGGGCAAGCTGTCCTCCGCCCGCTGGCTCATCCAGACCATCGAGCAGCGCCGCCGCACCATGATCAAGGTCATGACCTGCATCGTGGATAAGCAGCGCGAGTTCTTCGAAAAGGGCATCGCGTTCCTGCACCCGCTCACGCTGCAGGACGTGGCCCGCGAGATCGGCATGCACGAGTCCACCGTGAGCCGCGTGACTTCCGGCAAGTACGTGCAGACCGGCCGGGGCGTGTTCGAGCTGAAGTTCTTCTTCTCCAGCGGCCTCCGGGGGGACAATGGCGAGGATGTGTCGGCCAAGTCGGCCCGCGACATCATTTCCCGACTGGTCACCGGCGAGGACAAGAAGGACCCGCTCAGCGACCAGAGGATTGCCGAACTGATGAAGGACCAGGGCGTGGACATTGCACGCCGCACCGTCGCCAAGTATCGCGAGCAGCTTCAGATCCTGCCGGCCCGCTACCGGAAGCGCGTGTAGCGGGGCCGCGAACCCAATCCGAAGGAGCCTGTCATGGACGTCGTCATCACGGCCCGTCACTTCAAGCCTTCCCCCAAGCTGCGCGCCCACGTCCTGGAAAAATTCGGGCGTCTTTCGCGCTACCTTCCGCCGGAGTCCGAGGGCATCCACGTCACCCTGAGCGCCGAGCGCAACCAGAAGCGCGTGGAGGTCGTGGCCGGGGCGGTGCGCATCAAGCAGGAATCCGACGACCTGATGTCGGCCGTCGAGCAGGCGTTCGACCGCATGAAGGAGCGGTTGGCCAAGGACCACGACAAGCGCCGCGAGCACAAGGGCCGGATGTCGGTCCGCGACACCTCGGGCGGGCGGGCGACCGCGCGCCGCATCACGCGCGAGCCCAAGCTCAAGCGCGAGGCGCATGAGATGGAGGAGGTCGAGGTGGAGGCCGCCGCCCGCGCGTTCGCCAAGAGCAAGAAGCCGTTCATGATCTTTGTCAGCAGCGAGACGGGCCAGGTCAACGTCCTCTATCGGCGCAAGGACGGGGAGCTGGGCCTGATCGAGGCGGAGCCGCAGGAATAGCCGCGTGAACTCGATATCGGTCGCACGCTTCTTCGAGGAGCAGAAGGACGAGCTCAAGCTGGAGCAGCTCACGACCAGCCTGCAGTGCCCGGTGGAGATCACCACCAGCGACATCAACCGCCCGGGCATGTGCCTGATGGGGTTCACCGAGAATTTCCTGGCGGAGCGCATCCAGATCCTGGGGCAGACCGAGATCAGCTATCTGGCCCAGCTTTCCGGCGAGGAGCCGCGCGAGTCGCTGGAAAGGCTGCTGCAGTTCCAGGTGCCGTGCATCATCGTGGCCAAGGGACTTGAAATCCCGCCCCACCTGGTCGAGCGCTGCAACGGCCTGAAGATCCCGGTGATGCGGACCCCCATGTCCACCACGCCGTTCATCCACGACCTGACCAAGTACCTGGACACGGTGTTCGCGCCCAGCGTGATCATCCATGGGTCGCTGGTGGACGTGTACGGCGTGGGGTTGCTGTTCACCGGCAAGAGCGGGATCGGCAAGAGCGAAACCGCCCTGGACCTGGTGGAGCGAGGCCACCGGCTGGTGGCCGACGACGTGGTCACGGTCACCCGCCGCCAGGGCGACATCCTGATCGGCATGGGCAACGAAGTGCTGGCGCACCGGATGGAAGTCCGCGGCCTGGGGATCATCGACGTTCAGAGCATTTTCGGCATCCGGTCCATCCGGGCGCAGAAGCGCATCGAACTGCAAGTGAACCTGCAGGAGTGGGGGGCCACCGAGAACATCGACCGGCTGGGCCTGGACGACCACCACACCACGCTGCTCGACGTGAGCATTCCCTATCTTGAAATCCCCATCTTCCCCGGAAAGAACATCACGGTGATCGCCGAAGTGGTGGCGCTGAACTACCTGGTGAAGGTCTACGGCTACAACCCGGCCGAGGTGTTCAACCAGCAGCTCCTGGAGCACATGCGCAAGCGCAGCGTGGCCCGCGCCTGGGTGCGGGACGACACCGAATGACGATCCACGCGCTGATCGTGGCCCACGGGGACCTGGCGCGGGCGCTTCTCGCGGCCGTGGAGAAGCTCGCCGGCCCCCAGGAGGGCGTGAGGACGCTGTCCAACGAGGGCTGCGATATGGAGACGCTGCGCGCGCGCATCCAGCAGGCCTCGGACGAGCTGGGCTCCGGGCCGCTGGTGGTGTTCGCGGACCTGTTCGGGGGCTCGTGCGCGAACGCCTCCACGGCCCTCATCCATGGCCGTCCGGATTGGCGCCTGGTGACCGGCGTGAACGTGCCCATGCTGGTCAACTTCTTCCAGAACCGCGAACGGCTGCCGCTGGACGAGACGATCGACCTGCTCGTCTCCCGGGGCCGCGACGGGGTCAAACGCTTTCCCGAGACGGAACATGGCCTGGCTTCTCGTCCGACTGGATGACCGGCTGCTGCACGGACAGGTCGCGGTCGGCTGGACCGGTGCCCTGCGTCCGCGTCAAATCCTGGTGGCCGACGATCGGCTGGCCTCCTCCGGCTGGGAGAGGGAAATGGTCGAGGCGTCCGCGCCCGAAGGGGTGGCCGTGCGGGTGTTGAAGGTGGACGAAGTGGCCACCGTCCAGCCCGACGAGCAGGCCGGATCCTTTCTGTTGTTGCGCTCCCCGCTCGAGCTCGCGCGGCTGGTGCGCGCCGGGGTCCGGCCGCCCGAGGTGAACGTGGGCGGCCAGCACACTTCCGTCGGCAAGACCCGCCTGCTCGACTACATCCACATGGACGCCGCCGACGCCGCGATGGCCCGTGAGTGCGCCGAGGCCGGGGTCCGGCTGTTCGCCCAGGACGTTCCGGGCAATCCACGCCTCGAGCTCTTGCCGCTGCTCTCCAAGGCCGGGCTATGAAGTCCGTTTCGCTGCTGCTCGCCCTGCACAACCACCAGCCGGTCGGAAACTTCGATTCCATCTTCGAGGAATGCTACGAGAAGTCCTACCTTCCGGTGCTGGAGACGTGGCGGGACTTCCACGACATTCCCTTCTCCATCCACAACTCGGGCGTGCTGTGGGACTGGCTGGCCGAGCACCGTCCCTACTACCTGGAGCTGGCGAAGGTCCTTTCCATGAGCGGCCAGATGGAGCTGCTGACGGGCGGCTACTACGAGCCGATCCTGGCCGCGATCCCCGACGCCGACAAGATCGGCCAGGTCCGCAAGCTCACCGCCTTCCTGCACGACCGCTTCCGCGCCACGGCCGAGACGCTGTGGCTGACCGAGCGGGTATGGGAGCCCGCCCTGCCGGCGCCGCTGGCCGCCTCCGGGGTCAAAGCCGTGCTGGTGGACGACGAGCACTTCCACGCCGCGGGCGTGGCGCACTCCGACCTGGCGGGGTACTTCGTCACCGAGGAGGCCGGGGAATCGGTGGCAGTGTTCCCCATCCTCAAGGAACTGCGCTACCTGATCCCGTTCCGTCCGCCGGAAGAGACCATCGAATTCCTGCGCGGCTGGTCGGACGAGAGCGGCGACCGGCTGGCGGTGCTGGGGGACGACGGCGAAAAGTTCGGAGTCTGGCCGGACACCTACAAGACGGTGTTCGAAGAAGGCTGGCTGCGGCGTTTCCTGGAACTCCTCCGGCAGAACAAGGATTGGCTGCAAGTCACCACGCCCGCGCGCTGGATGCGCGAGAAACCTTCGCGAGGCCTGGTCTACCTGCCCGCCGCCTCCTACGCCGAGATGGGCGAGTGGGCCCTGCCGACCCGCGCCCAGGGAGCGTTCCAGGACGTACGCCACCGCGAGGAGCACCACGCCGACGCCGCGCCGTTCGTGCGCGGCGGGTTCTGGCGGAACTTCCTTTCCAAGTACCCCGAGAGCAACCGCATGCACAAGCGGGCGCTGGACCTGAGCCGCCGCATCCGCGAACTGCCCGAGCCGCAGCAGCAAGGGCCCCTGGACGCGCTGTGGCAGGGCCAGTGCAACTGCGCCTACTGGCACGGCGTGTTCGGCGGGCTGTACCTGCCGCACCTGCGGGACGCCGTCCACCGGCGGTTGCTGCGGGCCGAGACGCTGCTGATGGAGGCGCGCGGCCTGGAACTGGGGGCCCGCGAGTTGGAACTGTTCGGGGACGAGGGCGGCGCGTGGCTGCTGTTCAACCCGCACCTGAGCCTTGGAGTTTCCCCGCAGCGCGGCGGGATGCTGTTCGAGTGGGGCGACCGCCGCACCGGGCACGACTTCGGAAACACCCTTGCGCGCCGCACCGAGGGTTATCACGCCAAGTTGAGCCAGGCCGGCCAGGGCGCAGAAGGCGACGGGCACGGGGCCAGCATCCATGACCGGGTGAAGATCAAGGAGCCCGGTCTGGAGAAGCTGCTGGCCGAGGACGCGCTCCCCCGCGCCTCGTTCCTGGACCACCTGCTCCCCATGGAGGTGACCGAGGCGGAGGCCCGCCGGCACCTGGCAACCGGGCCGTTCGACTTCGCCGGGCGCCCTTACGAGGCCGGGCTGGAGTGGGACCGGGACCGGGTGATCCTCGAGTTGAAGCGCGAAACCGATCTCGCCGGATGGGCCGGGTCCCGGATCCGCGTTACCAAGTTGTACACGCTGCTGCGCGACTACTCCGCCTTCGAGGTGATCTACCGGGTGCAGCACGTTTCCGGCCCCGCGGTGGAGGCGCGGTTCGGCGTGGAGTGGAACGTCACATTCCTGACCGCTTCTGCGATGGACCGCTGGATCGACCTTGGCGAGCGCGGCGGGCGCGTGGGCATGGGGCATGAGGGCGCTTTCGAGTCCGTCGGGGAGTTCAAGCTGGGGGACGAGTGGCTGGACCTGGTCTTCGAGGCGGACGTGGAGCCCTCCGCATCCGTCTGGACCTGGCCGGTCGAAACGGTCTCGCTCTCGGAGGACGGTTTTGAGCGCAACTACCAAGGCACCTGCATCCTGCATCACTGGCCGCTGGCGCTCCGGGAAGGGGAGTTGCGCGAGTTCCGGTTCGAAGTCCGGAACGTGCCGCTCCGCTCCGCGGCGGCCGCGCCGTGATCGCCATCTACCAGAAGGCCGCGTTCTTCGGCCTGGCCGCGCTCCTGGGCGCGGACCAGACGGCCGGTCCGCAAGTGATGCTGAGCCAGCCGGTGGTGGCCGGCATGATCGGCGGCCTGGTCGTGGGCCAGCCGATCCTGGGAGCCTTGATCGGCGTGGCGGCGCAGTTGGCGTGGAACGGAGCGGCCCCGGTGGGAAGCCTGCCCAACCCGGATGTTTCGGGCGGCGTCCTCGCCGGGATCCTCACCACTGGTCGGCTTTCCGAGCATGTGGGCCCGGGCCGCGCGATTCTGGCGGGCCTGGCGGTGACGCTGCTGGCCGGATGGGCAGGCAGCGCGATCATCCTGCTCAATCGTCGTTTGAATGCGCGCTGGACGCCGTGGGTGCTGGCGGCGCACGGGCCGGCGCGACACCGGCGCGCGCAACAGGCCACCGGCCGCGCGTGGTTGCTGACCGGCACCCTTTCCGGGACATGGGTCCTGGTGGCGGCCGCCCTCGGCAGCCGGCTGGCGCACCTGCTGCTTGGATGGCTGCCGGTTTCGACAGGCAACATGAGCGTATGGTATCCCTTCGGGTGGGGCCTCGGGCTGGCGGGATGCGTGCTGGCGTTCTGGAAGGACCGCGCGCGGGACTGGGCATGGATCCTGGGCGGAGCTCTCGCCGCGGGCGCGCTGAAAGTGGCGGGGGCGTACTGAGATGTGGGAACGGACGCACTTTCTTCAAGCGGTCTTCAGTTACGAGTACAAGCAGAACATCGGGTTTGCCGCGGTGTACGGGGAGCTCGCCGGGCCGGAATCGGTAGCGGGCGATGAATACTTTCGCCCGTTCAACACCAACCCGGTGACGTCCAGCTTCGTGATTCCCTTCCTGGCCCGGCTGCGGGAACAGGGGGCCGGCGCCGAGGAGTTCGAGCGGGCCAAGGCGTTCCTGTCCACTTCGTTCGCGGCCACCGGGGACCGTTTTGCGTGGTTCCTGCTGCGGCCGCTGGCCGGGCTCATGGGGGCCACGGTATTGTGGGTCCTGCCCGGGGCGTCCTGGCTGGGGGTGCTGACGCTGCTCCTGGTCTACAATGGTCCGCAGCTCCTGCTCCGCTCCCGCCTGTGGAGGGCCGGCAGCCGCGGGGACTCTCCGGCTGCCGAGGTGCAGCGCATCAGCCGGATGTCGGAGACGGTCCGGCGGGCGGGCCTCGCGGCGACTGGATTCGCCGCGGTGGCGGTGCTGGCCCGCGAGCCGTTCGGACATCCGGAGGCCGTGGGCTTCATGGCCGTGGCCATCCTGATTTCTCTACCGATGTTGAAGCGCTTTCCGCGCTCCGGCACCTGGATCGCCCTGGGATTCCTGGGGCTGACCCTCACCCTCAACCACGGACTGCGCTGAAGTGTACTCGGAAGAAGTCGTCATCGAAAATGAGCTGGGGCTGCACGCACGGCCGGCCGCGCTGTTCACGCGCACGGCCACTCGTTTCAAGTCGGAGGTCTACGTCTGCAAGGACGGGACGCAGATCAATGGAAAGAGCATCCTGGGCGTGATGATGCTGGCCGCGTTCCAGGGAACCCGGCTGACCATCCAGGCCGAAGGCGAGGACGAGACCGATGCGGTCAAGGCCCTCGTCGAGCTGGTGAAAGGCAAGTTCGGTGAGAACTGAGGCGTCCGCTTGAAGGGCAAGTCGGTCACACTGCAGGGCGTCGCCGCCTCCCCGGGCATCGGCATCGGGGAAGTGCGCGTGCTCAACTTCGACGAGCTGCGCGTGAGCGACCGCTCCGTGGGGGCCGCCGAGGTCGGGGCGGAAGTGGCGCGCTTCGAGCAGGCGCTCACCGAGGCGGCGCGCGAGCTGGGAGAAATCCGGGCCTGCTACGCCGAGGACATGGGCGAGGCGTCCGCGCTCATCCTGGATGCGCAGCTGCTGCTGTTGTCCGATCCGGTGATGCGCGAATCCACGATCAAGGTCGTGCGGTCGGAGCTCCGTAGCGCCGCGTGGGCCTTCCGCGACGTGCTGGCGGGCGCCCGCCACCACCTTGAGTCCTCCGAGAACGAGTACATGCGTGACCGGGCGGCCGACTTCCTGGACGTGGAGCGCCGGGTGCTGCACCACCTGCTGTCGCGCAGCAGCGCCGGTTTGCGGGACCTCGCCGGGCCCTCCGTGCTGGTGGCCCACGACCTGCCGCCCAGCGAAACCGTGCTCATGCATCCGGACAAGGTGCTGGGCTTCGCGCTCGAAACCGGGGGCCGCACTTCCCACTCGGTGATCGTGGCGCGCTCGCGCGGGATCCCGGCGGTGGTGGGCGTGCACGGCGCGCTGCGCGAGGTCCACGACGGCGACATGTTGATCGTGGACGGCAACGACGGGGTCATCGAGGTGAACCCCGACGAGGCCACGCTCCATCGCTACCGCCAGAAACTTAAGGATTTCCAGGAGTTCGAAACCCGCCTGGAGCAGAATCGCGACCTGCCCGCAGTAACGCTGGACGGCCGGCGCATCCAGTTGCTGGCCAACATCGAGGTGCCCGAGGAGGCCGAGGGGCTGCGCCGGCGCGGCGCCGAGGGCGTGGGCCTGTTCCGCACCGAGTTTTTCTACCTGAACCATGCCTCCCTGCCGACGGAGGAGGAGCAGTACGCCGCCTACAGCGCGGTTGCCCGGGCGATGGCCCCGGATTTGGTGGTGATCCGCACCATGGACGTGGGCGGGGACAAGGTGACCTCCTACATGGGGGCCTCCCCGGAGGACAACCCCTTCCAGGGCTGGCGCGGCATTCGTTATTCGCTGGCGCACGAGGACATTTTCAAGACCCAGCTCCGGGCCATCTACAGGGCCAGTGCGCACGGCGAGCTCTGCATCATGATTCCCATGGTGACCCGCATCGAGGAGATCGAGCGCACCCGCGAGCTGTGCGCGGAGGTCCGGCAGGAGCTGGTGGGGGCCGGGATCCCGTGCTCCCCCGACATCAAGCTCGGGATCATGGTGGAGACGCCCGCGGCGGTGATGATCGCCGACCACCTGGCCGGCGTATCCGACTTCTTCAGCATCGGGACCAACGACCTGCTCCAGTACACGCTGGCCGTGGATCGCGGCAACGAGCGCACTTCGCACCTCTACGAGCCGCTGGACGTGGCCATGCTGCGCTCCATCTCCCGGGTGGTGGAGGAGGGGCACAAGCGGGGGATCTGGATCTCGGTGTGTGGCGAGATGTCGAACGATCCGCTGGCGTGCGTGGCGCTGGCCGGGCTGGGGGTGGACAAGATTTCGACCAGCCCGTTCGGGCTCCCGGGCATCAAGAGCATCCTGCGGTCCATTTCGTGCGCCGAAGCACGCCAGTGGATGGAACAGGCGCTGCAACTTCAAACCGCGGCCCAGGTGAGGCAGTTGCTCCGCGCCCACCTCACCCAGGCCTCCGAAATCCTGCGCTGGGCCTAGGCGGCGGCGACATGTCGTCCGCTCCGCCCATCGTGCACCCTTTTCCCGCGCCGTCCCCGGAGGAATCTTGAACACCCTGGACGATCTGGACCTTTCCAAGCGCGATCCCGGTGGGATGGCGGGCCGCATCGCGGCCATGGGGGAGGACGCCGCGCGGGCCTTCGAGGCTTCGCAGCGCCTGGAGTGGAAGCGCATCTCCGCGCCGCGGGCGATCATCCTGGCCGGCATGGGCGGCTCGGCGATTTCGGGTGACCTGCTGCGCGACTACGTGGAGGACGAGCTGCCCGCCCCGCTCCTGGTGGTGCGCGACTACGCCCTGCCGGCCTGGGCGGGGCCCGACTGCCTGTTCGTGGCGGCCTCCTACTCCGGCGGCACCGAGGAAACCCTCTCGTGCTACGCCGATGCGCGTCGCCGGGGGATTCCGACCGTGGCCCTGTGTTCCGGCGGCCGGCTCAAAGAGCTGGCCCTGGCGGATGGGATTCCGTGGGCCGGCTTTCCCGGCGGGTACCAGCCGCGGGCAGCGCTGGGATGGTCCTTCTTCACCTTGCTGGGGGCGTTCATACGGCTGGGGTTGGTCGGGCCGCGGGACCGCGAGGTGGCGGGCGCGGTGCGGACCCTCCAGGCTGCGGCGACCCGCTTCGGCCCCGGCGTGCCCGAGCACGGCAACCGGGCCAAGCAGCTGGCGCGCTGGATGTCCGAAGGGCTGCCGATCCTGTACTCCCCGGGCCGGCGGCTCGGGGCGGTGGCCTTCCGGTGGCGCACCCAGATCAACGAAAACGGCAAGTTCTTCGCCCACCAGGCCACCCTCCCGGAACAGAACCACAATGAAATAGTCGGCTGGGAGAAGAGCCAGCCGTGGCTCCGGGGCAGCCGCGTGGTGGGCCTCCGGGACCGGGACGACCACCCCCGGGTCCAGGCCCGCCTGCGGATCGCCTGCCGCATGGCGGAGGAGGCCGGCGCGGGGGTCCAAGTGCTGGAAACGGAGGGGGAAAGCCTGCTCCAGCGCCTGTTTTCGCTGCTTGTCCTCGGGGACTGGGTCAGTTTATACTTAGGCCTCATCAACGGGGTGGATCCCACCCCGGTTGCCAACATTGACCGCCTCAAGAGCGAGCTGGAGAAACCCGGTGCCCCTTAACGGCGTCAGCGCCATCATACCGGTGGCGGGCGTCGGATCACGGCTCCGGCCCCACACGCATACCGTCCCCAAGGCCCTGATCAACGTCGCGGGTAAGCCGATCCTGGCTCATATCCTCGATGACCTCATGGCCATCGGCGTGCGCCGCCTGGTCCTGGTGATCGGGCACATGGGAGACCGGATCGAGGGGTTTGTCCGGGCACACTACGGCCAACTGGACCTGGTCTTCGTGGAGCAACCGGAGCGCCTTGGCCTCGGGCACGCGGTGCACCTGGCGGAAAGCGCGGCGGCCGGCGGCCCGGTGCTGATCGATCTGGGCGACACCATCCTCCAGGCGGATTTCAGCCGGCTCAAGGTGGGCGGTTCCAGCCTGCTCGGCGTGCGCGAGGTGGATGACCCGCGGCGCTACGGCATCGTGGAGCTCAAGGACGGCCGGGTGGTGAAGCTGACCGAGAAGCCCGAGCATCCGACCAGCAACCTGGCCATCGTGGGCTTCTATTTCATCCAGGATTCGGCGCTGCTGTTCGAGTGCCTGCGCGAGAACATCTCGAAGGACGTCCGGACCAAGGGCGAGTACCAGTTGACCGACGCCCTGCAGCGGATGATCGAGCGCGGGGCGGTCATGGAGCCGCTCCCGATCGACGCGTGGTTCGACTGTGGGTCTCCGGAGACGCTCCTGCAGGCCAACCGGGAACTGCTGGACCGCCAGACCCAGGGGACGTCCATCCCGGGCTCGGTCGTCCGCCCGCCGGTGAGCATCGCCCCGGACGCGGTGATCGAGAACTCCATCGTCGGCCCGCACGTCACCGTGGCCGCCGGGGCGAGCCTGAAGAGTTGCAGCGTGAAGAATTCGATCATCAACGAGAACGCCCGCGTCGAGGACATCCTTCTCGACGCGTCGGTCATCGGCGAGAACGCCCTGGTGCGCGGGAATTTCAAGCGCCTGAACGTGGGCGACTCGTCCGAAGTGGAACTGTCCTAGCACGCAAACCTCGTCCGCGGTCCGGTGGCCTCACGCCGGCGGACCCGCAGGAGAATCGCCATGCCAGATCCCTCGAAGTATCTGTTCACCTCGGAGTCGGTCACTGAAGGCCACCCGGACAAGATGGCCGACCAGGTGTCGGATGCCATCCTGGACGCGATGCTCGAGAAGGACCCGATGAGCCGGGTGGCCGTCGAGTCCCTGCTCACCACCGGCCTGGTCATGGTGGCCGGCGAAGTCACCACCAACGCCTACATCGAGATCCCGGAGATCGTGCGCCAGGTGGTCAGCGACATCGGCTACAACGACGCCACCTACGGGTTCGACAGCAACACCTGCTCGGTCCTGACCGCCATCCACTCGCAGTCGCACGACATCGCGATGGGCGTGGACCACGACGGCGCCGGCGACCAGGGGCTGATGTTCGGGTACGCCACCGACGAGACCCCGGAGTTCATGCCGCTCCCGATTGCGCTGGCCCACCGGCTCACGCGCAAGCTCGCGGAAGTGCGCAAGGGCAACATCCTCGGCTACCTTCGCCCGGACGGAAAGTCCCAGGTGACGGTGGAATACACCGACGGCGTCCCGACCCGGGTGGACGCGGTGGTCATCTCCAGCCAGCACGCCGAGTTCAGCAAGGACCTGACTCACGACAAGCTCCGCCAGGACATCATCGACAAGGTCATCAAGCCGGTCATCCCGGCCAAGTACGACGACGGCGAGATCAAGTACCACATCAACCCGACCGGCCGCTTCGTGCAGGGCGGACCGTGCGCCGACACCGGGCTCACCGGGCGCAAGATCATCGTCGACACCTACGGCGGCATGGGCCGCCACGGCGGCGGCGCGTTCTCGGGCAAGGATCCCACCAAGGTGGACCGCTCGGGCGCCTACATGGCCCGCTACGTGGCCAAGAACATCGTGGCTGCGGGCCTCGCGAAGCGGTGCGAAATCCAGGTCGCCTACGCCATCGGCGTGGCCGAGCCGGTGAGCATCCGCGTGGACACCTTTGGCACGGGCGTGGTGCCGGAGCGCGAGATCGAGCACCTGATCCGCAACCGTTTCGACTTCCGTCCCAAGGCCATGATCGAGACCCTGAAGCTGCGCCGCCCGGTGTACCGGGCCACCGCCGCCTACGGGCACTTCGGCCGCGACGAGGAAGGCTTCACCTGGGAAATGACCAACGCCGTCGCCGACCTGAAGGCGGGCGTCAAGTAGCAGCGAAGTTTTTTCAAGACGGCGGGGCCGCCCCGCCAACGGCACAACCGACGCAAGAAAGAGGAAACTGAATGGCAACCGACGTGTCCCAGCCTAGTTACCATGTCGCCGATATCAAGCTCTCGGACTCGGGCGTGCAGCGCATCGAGTGGGCGGAGCGCTTCATGCCGGTGCTGCGCGACATCCGCGCGCGCTTCTCCAAGGAGAAGCCGCTCAAGGGCACCAAGGTGGCCGCGTGCCTGCACGTGACCACCGAGACGGCCAACCTCATGCGCACCCTGAAGGAGGGCGGCGCCGAAGTCTACCTGTGCGCCTCCAACCCGCTGTCCACGCAGGACGACGTGGCGGCCGCGCTCTCGGTGCACTACGGCATCCCGACCTTCGCCATCAAGGGCGAGGACAACGAGTCGTACTACTCGCACATCCGCGCCGTGCTGGCCCCGTCCCCGGACTACACGATGGACGACGGCGCCGACCTGGTGACGTTGGTGCACACCGAGCGCAAGGAGCTTCTCAAGACCATCAAGGGCGGCACCGAGGAGACTTCCACCGGAGTGATCCGGCTTCGCTCGATGGAGGCCAACAAGGTCCTGGGCTTCCCGGTGATCGCGGTGAACGACGCCAAGACCAAGCACTTTTTCGACAACCGCTACGGCACCGGCCAGAGCACCGTGGACGGCATCGTGCGCGCGACCAACGTGCTGATCGCCGGCTCCACCTGGGTGGTCGCCGGCTACGGCTGGTGCGGTCGCGGGCTGGCCATGCGCGCCCGCGGCATGGGCGCCAACGTGATCGTGACCGAGATCGAGCCGCTGGCGGCCCTGGAGGCCGTGATGGACGGCTTCCGCGTCATGCCGATGGCCGAGGCCGCGCCGCTGGGCGACGTGTTCGTCACGCTCACGGGCAACCTGCACGTGCTGCGCCGCGAGCACTTCGAGCACATGAAGGACGGCGCCATCGTATGCAACAGCGGCCACTTCAACGTGGAGCTGGACCTGGACACGCTGGGCAAGATCGCCCCCGAGCGCCGCAAGGTGCGCGAGTTCGTGGAGGAGTTCAAGCTCCCCGGCGGCAAGCGCGTATTCGTGCTGGGCGAGGGCCGGCTCATCAACCTGGCCGCCGCCGAAGGGCACCCGGCCATGGTGATGGACATGTCCTTCGCCAACCAGGCGCTCTCGATGGAGTACATGATCAAGAACGGCCCGAAGCTGGAGAAGAAAGTGTACGTGGTGCCCAACGACATCGACCGCGAGATCGCGCGGCTGAAGCTGGCCACCATGGGATCGAACATCGACACCCTGACCCCCGAGCAGGTGGCGTACCTGGCCAGCTGGGAGGCGGGCACCTAGATCGCGGAAGACAGACGCAGCGTCGCCGGACGGGGGGCCCCACGGGCCCCCCGTCGCGTTTTACATCCCCTTTCGGCCCCTTCCCGTCCGGCCCTCCCGGGTGTAGGCTTATGAGGCTCACTAGGAACACCCGGCCGGGAGGAGATCCATGGACCCCGATTTCCCAGTTCCCGAAGCGCTGCACTACATCGAGAGCTCGCTGTTCGGCGGCACCCGGGAGATCCGGGTGGAGAACGGCAGCCTGACCTGCACCTCGGGGCAGAGCAGCGAAGGTGGCCCTTCCGAGAGGGGGGTGGCCCCGCCTCCGGGCACCTGGCTGCGCCTGTGGGACCTCCTGGAAGAGCTCGACGCCTGGCACTGGGCCGGCTACTACGGAAACCTGACCGTCGTGGACGGGGTGAGCTGGTCCCTGGACATCAGCTGGAAGGGCCGGCAGCTGTCCGCCGCCGGCTACCACAGCTGGCCGGGCAAGGACCGGGAATTCGCGCGGCTCATGACGTTGCTGCGCCGTCTCGCGCAGGGCGAACACGAGGGATGGGTGGCAGGGAAGGCCCAGTTGGTATAGAGTCGGCACCCGACGCTAGGGAGGGCGTCGAACCATGCCAGAGATCGAACTATCCGCGGAGCGTCAAAGCCACATCCTGGGCGTGCTCCTGCTCGCCCTGTGCGCACTCACCGCCGCATCCCTCGCCACGTACGAGGCCGCCGACTGGCCGCACCACGTCGGGATCAGCTACCACAATGCCTGTGGACCGGTAGGGGCGTTCTTCGCCTTTGGCCTGCACTACCTCTTCGGGCATCTGGTCGCCTGGGGCATCCCGGTGCTCCTGGGCGCGTGGGGCTGGAACCGCGTCCGGACGCGGGAGGCCGCCGAGCTGCTGGTGCAGTCGGCCATCGGCCTGGCCGTGGGGCTGGCCTTCAGCTCCTTCCTGGGGCTGTGGACCTCTCCGGACTGGTCCGGGCACGTGGGCGGGGCAGTGGCGTCGCAGACGCTCAGCCTGCTCCACCCGCTGGGAGGGGCCATCTTCCTCGGCACACTGCTGACCATTCTTCTGCTGGTCGCCAGCGAGGTCGGGTTCTCGCTGGTCGCCCAGGGCATCGGAGCGGCCGTGGCGGTGCCGGTCCGGCTGGGCGAAGCGATCCTTTCACGGTTCCGCCCGGCCACGTCCACGCGTTCGGCCCGCCGTGCCGGCAAGGCCGCGATGAAGGTGGTCCGCCGCGACGCCCCGGTGATCGACGAGGATGATGACGACGACGAGTCCATCCAGGCGCTCCCCCCTGCGCGGAAGCCCGCCACGCAGATCAAGCTGCCGCTGCGCGAGACTCTCAAGCCCGAAAAGAAGGAAAAGGCCGCCGGGCCCCGGCCGCCGCTGGTCACCTCGGGCGACCTGCCCACCACCGATCTGTTGAACGCGGTCATCCCGAGTGGCGAAGCCCCCACCGACGAGGAACTCAAGGCCAACGCCCAGGTGCTGGAGCGCACCCTGGCGGAGTTCGGCATCCTGGGCCAGGTTCGCGAAGTCCACCCGGGGCCGGTGGTGACCATGTACGAGTTCGAGCCGGGCCCGGGCATCAAGGTGAACCAGATCGTCACCCGCGCCGACGATCTGGCGCTGTCACTGCGGGCCCCCCGCCTGCGCATCCTGGCGCCCATCCCGGGCAAGGCCGCCGTGGGCGTGGAGGTGCCGAATCCCAAGCCCCAGACGGTCTACGCCCGCGAGGTCATGGAATCCGATGCCTTCCGCCACGGCCAGGGCCGCCTGCTGATCGCGCTCGGCAAGGACACCGGGGGCAAGGTGTTCGTTTCCGACCTGACCAAGTGCCCGCACCTGCTCGTGGCCGGCTCGACCGGCTCCGGCAAGAGCGTGGGCATGAACATGATCCTTTCCAGCCTGCTCCTGCGCCACTCTCCGGATTCCCTGCGCCTCCTGTTGATCGACCCGAAGATGCTGGAGTTGACCACCTACAACGGCATCCCGCACCTGCTGTGGCCGGTCGTGACCCAGGCCAAGCCCGCCGCCCGGGCGCTTCGCTGGACGGTGGCCGAGATGGAGCGCCGGTACAAGACGCTGGCCACGACCGGGGTCCGGCACATCGACAGCTACAACGCCCAGATGGCCCAGAACGGGGGCGAGCGCCTGCCCTACATCGTGGTGATGGTGGACGAGCTGGCCGACCTGATGCTGACCTTGCCGGCCGAGATCGAGGAGCCGATCGCAAGATTGGCCCAGATGGCCCGGGCCGTGGGGATTCACCTGATCGTGGCCACGCAGCGTCCGTCGGTGGATGTCATCACCGGAGTCATCAAGGCCAACTTCCCTTCGCGCATGGCCTTCCAGGTTGCTTCGAAAGTGGATTCGAGGACTATCCTGGATATGAACGGAGCCGACACCCTGCTGGGGAACGGGGACATGCTGTACCTGCCCGCCGGCCGACCCGAGCCGACCCGGATCCACGGGGCGTACATTTCCGACAGCGAAGCCGATGCCCTGGCTGGATTTTGGCGAAGCAAGTCGCCCGCCCAGCCCCCGCCCCCGCCGGCGGATCTCGAGAAGGAACCGGCGCCCGGGGACGAGGGTTTCGGGGGGGAGGAGGACGACGACGATCAGCTGGTGGCCGAGGCCGCCCGACTCGTGGTACTCTCCCAACGCGGATCCGTCTCCCTCCTCCAGCGCCGCCTCAAGATCGGCTATTCCCGCGCGGGACGCATCATGGACAAGCTCGAATCCCTAGGCGTGGTAGGCCCGTTCGAAGGCAGCCAAGCGCGGGAAGTGCTTGCGGATGAGCGATTTCTGGAGGAGCGGGGCTTCGTCAAGCATTCCGACGCCTGAGCGCGCCGAGGCGCACATCCCAGGCCAGGGCGGGGGCGGACTGCAGTCCGCCCCTTTTCCATGAGGACCACCCGCGACCATGAGCCTGATCCAGATCGACAGCAACGCCGGCGAGCGCCCCCGGGTGGGCTTTGTGACCCTCGGATGCCCCAAGAACCTGGTGGACAGCGAGCGCATGCTCGGTCTGCTCAGCGGGGCGGGCCTCCTGTCCACCGGCGACCTGGCCGGCGCGGATGTCGCGGTCATCAACACGTGCGCATTCATCGAAGCATCCCGGCAGGAGTCCATCCAGGCGATCCTGGAGGTGGCCGAACTCAAGAAGACCGGGCGGCTCAAGCGCCTGGTGGTGACCGGGTGCCTGGCGCAGAAGTTCGGGGACGAGCTTCGCCGCGAGATCCCCGAGATCGACGCCCTGTTGGGCACCGGGGTGGAAGAAGAGATCGTCGAGGCGTGCAAGCTGGAGGGCGGCAGCGAAGGCCAGGTCGGCAAGGCCGGAAGCCTGTGGGGAGCGGAAGTTCCAAGGGCGCTGTCCACGCCGCGCCACACGGCCTATCTCCAGATCGCCGACGGTTGCAACCACGGGTGCACGTTCTGCATCATCCCCAAGCTCCGCGGCCGGCAGAACAGCCGCACCATCGAGGACCTGGTGGAGGAGACGCGGCGCCTGGCCGCCCAGGGAACGCGCGAGCTTTCGATCATTTCGCAGGACACCACCGCCTATGGCACCGACTGGGACGGCCGCCAGCACCTGCCCGACCTGCTGCGCGCCCTGGCGAAGGTCGAGGGGATCGAGTGGATCCGGCTGCTCTACACGCACCCGTCCCGCTTCACCGGCGAGCTGGTGGAGCTCTTGCGCACCGAGCCCAAGCTTTGCAAGTACGTGGACATGCCCCTGCAGCACATCGACGACCAGGTGCTGACGCGCATGCGCCGCCGCGTGACCGGCCGGCAGACCCGCAACCTGATCCGGGCCCTTCGCGCCCGAGTGCCGGACATGAGCATCCGCACCACCTTCATCGTGGGCTCGCCGGGCGAGACCGAGAATGAGTTCCGGACCCTGAAGGACTTCGTGAAAGAGACGGAATTCGAACACCTGGGAGTGTTCAGTTACTCGCAGGAGGAAGGAACACCCCTGGGGGACTCCGAGGCCCAGTTGAAAGAGGGGGTCAAGGAAACCCGCCGGCGCGAGGTCATGACCTTGCAGCGGCGGGTGTCAAAGAGGATCCATGCCCGCCGGCTGGGCCAGCGCGCCCGCGTGCTGGTGGACCAGGTCACGGGCAAAGGCGAAGGGATCGGGAGGACCATGCACCAGGCGCTCGAGATTGACGGCGTGACGTACATTCGCGGAACAGGCCTCGAGCCGGGCCGGTTCCTGGACGTGACCCTGACCGAGGCCCGTGCCTACGATTGGGTGGCCGATGCGAACTAAGCCCCATGTCGCCATGGCGGCACTGCTGCTGCTGCCGCTCCTGGCCGGAACGCCGGTCGCCCGGGCCTCCGACCTGCCCACCAACTCCACCCTCCTGGGCCGGGCGGTGCACCAGGCCGTCGACACCCTGGTGGCCGGACTCAAGCTCACTCCCGGCTCCCACGTGGTGCTGCTCCCTGCTCCGGGCCAGTCGCCGGTATGGGGCATCGAGAACTCCATTGCGGTGGCCTTGCGCGCTCGCGGAGTCGGACGGGTCGGCTTTCACGGTCCGCAGGCCGACAGCTCCGGAGGCAACGTGCCGGCCCCCGGCGACACCGTGCAGAAGGACGGGCGGCTTCCCTCCATCGACAATCGTCCCATCGATCCCGACGCCGAGCGCGTGGAGTACCGCGTTGCCGCGCTGGGCGTCAGCTACACCGATTCCCACAAGAAGCTCCTGTTCGGCGGCACCCGCATGGATCGCCTGGCTCGGGTGGCCCTGGCCGTGCGGCAGCTGGGGCCGGACGGAAGGTTGCTCTCGTCTTCGGAAGGCAGCGCCACGGCCGAGGACCAGGTTTCGGCCGACCAGCTGGAGCGGCTGGAGGACAACCTCTACCAGTACAAGAATCCGATCGCCCCTTCGCGTGACCTGTCGCGCCTGCTGGAGCCCGCCATCGTGGTGGCGCTGGTCACCGGCCTGGTCTATCTCTTCTATACGAATCGGAACTGACCCATGAAGTATTCCTGGCGGCGTCTCGTGCTCGCCGCAGCGCTTGTGGTTTCCTTGTCCGGCGCGGTCCTGCTCTCGGGTTGCGGAGCCTCCGCGGGAACGGTCCACCTGCCCGCCGGCGACGACTCCTTCTCCAACGGTCGCGAGCTCTACGAGGCGCGCAACTACTCCGAGGCATCCCTGTCCCTGAAGGCCTACCTGGACGCCAACCCCGCGGGCGCCTCCTCGCAGGAGGCTTCCTACCTGCTCGGCATGTCCTACTTCCACGGCGGGCAGTACACCCTGGCCCAGGTGGAGCTGCGGCACTTCATCGACAGCTATCCGGGCTCCAAACACCTCGATGAGGTGGAATTCCGGCTCGCGCAGTGCTTCTGGGAGGACGCCCGGCCCCCGGCCTACGACCAGGAAAAGACGACCTTTGCCCGGGACCAGCTCACCCGTTTCCTGGCGCTGTACCCCGAGAGCCCCTTCGTTCCCGACGCGAAGAAGGTGATGGCCGCCGTGCGCGACCGACTCGCGGAAAAGTCGGTGATCAACGCGCGCCTGTACCTCAAGCTCAAGCAGCCGGGCAGCACCATCTTCTACGCAGACCGGGTGATGTCCGATTTCCCCGAAACGGCCTGGGCGACCGAGGCACGGTACCTCAAGGGCCAGGGGCTGTTCCTGCTCGGGCGTTACGAAGAAGCCCGCGCCGTCTGGAGCGCGGTTCTCCAGGGGCCTTCCCCGGGGGAATGGGCCGATCGGGCCAGGGAAGGGCTGGCCGGAATCCCCGCCAAGAGCCCATGAGACTCGGGCTCTACGGGGGGACGTTCGACCCCGTGCACCTGGGCCACCTGGCGGTGGCCGACCGCGCCATGGCGGAGCTTCGACTGGACCGGCTGCTGTGGGTGCTGGCCGGAACCCCGCCCCACAAGAAGGACCGTCGCCTGACCACCGCCGCGCACCGCCTGTCCATGCTGGAACTGGCCCTGGCCGGCCGCGAGCGCATGGGAGTGTGCGAGGCCGAGGCCCTGCGCGGCGGGCCTAGCTACACCGCGGACACCCTCCGCGCCTTCCGCTCCCTTTACCCCCGGGCGGAGATCTACTTCCTGGTGGGCGCCGACAGCCTGATCGATCTCCCCCGGTGGCATGATCCGGAGGGCGTCCTTGAATTCAACGTCGTGGCCGCCCCGCGGCCCGGCTTCCGCGTTTCGAGCCTGCCTGCCGCCGTGCGCAGCCGGGTCCGCATGCTGCGCGGCCCACGGGTCCCCGCCTCCTCGCGCGAAATCCGCTCCTCTCTCGGCCGCGGCGGGCCCGCCTGCGAATGGCTGCCCGCGCCGGTTTCCGAGTACATCGGCGCCCACCGGCTCTACAGGTCCAAGGGATGAAACTGATCCTCGTCGACGGCATGGCGCTGCTCTACCGCGCCCACTTTGCCATGATCCGTTCGCCGCTGCGCGATTCCCAGGGGCGCAACACCAGCGCGATCTTCGGGTTCGCGCGGGTGCTGCTGGCCCTGCTGGAAAAGGAGAAGCCCACCCACTGGGCCGTGGCGTTCGACACCCAGGCGCCCACCTTCCGGCACGACGCCTTCGAGGAATACAAGGCCCACCGCCCGCCCATGCCCGAGGACCTGGTCCCGCAGATCGACGAGGTGAAGAAGCTTCTGGACGCCATGCGGGTGCGCGTGATTCTTCGCGACGGCTTCGAGGCGGACGACCTGATGGCCGCGCTCGCGCGCCGCGCCGGGGGCGAGGGCTGCGACGTGCGGCTCTTCTCGAGCGACAAGGACCTGCTCCAGGTGGTGGACGAGCGGGTGCACGCGCTGATCCCGCAGGGCAAGGGCGAGGAGGCGCTGGAACTGGGTCCGGCCCAAGTGCGCGAGCACTGGGGAGTCGGTCCTGAACACATCATCGACGTGCTGGCGCTGATGGGCGATTCGGTGGACAACGTGCCCGGCGTCAAGGGAGTGGGGGAGAAGACCGCGGTCATGCTGATGAGCCGGTACGGCAGCCTGGAGG
>JANXVU010000186.1 GCA_025351485.1 Candidatus Eiseniibacteriota bacterium
GCGCGGCCAGGCCGCCGCCCCAATGCACCGGCAGGGCCTGGACCAGGAACTTCGGCTTGCCGCTGCGCCCCCGGGGAAGGTCCTCCACCAGCTCGATGGTGGCTTCGATCACTCCGCCGTTGGCCCGGCTGATCCGCTCCCCGAGTTGGCGCGAAACTTCCTGGTCGAATCCGGGATAGGGAATGACCGCGATGGTGATTCTGCCCTTCTCGCTCTGGCGCACCTGCATTTGGCGCACCTGCGCATACTCCTGGGCGTGCACCGAGTACAGCACCGAGTTGAGCGGCACCAGCGTGCCCTCGCGTCCCACCAGCATCTGCTGGGCCCGGCCCTCGAGCCGCTCGAACAGCGGGAACTGCCGGCCGCAGGAACAGGTCCTATCCGACCACGAAGCCAGGTCCCCGGTGCGATACCGGATCATGGGCAGCGCGTTGTTGTTGAAGCCGGTGGCCACGATCTCGCCCAGTTCGCCAGGACGGGCCGGGGAGCCGTCGGGGCGCACGATTTCGGTGACCCCGTACTCGGGGAACACGTGGTAGTCGCTGGACTGCTCGCATTCGCTGGCCAGCACGGTGCATTCGCTCTGGCCATAGGTGCTGAACGCCCGGGCGCCGAAGGCCTTCTTGAAGCGGTCGCGCTGTTCCGGGAACATCATCTCGCCCGACTGGTGGATCATCTTGAGCCTGGTGAGCGGCGGCAGGCCCTCGCGGAGCCAATAGCGCGCCAGCAGGTCCAGGTCCGATGCCGAGCAGGAAATGAACACCGGGTCAATTCTCCGGATTTCGCGCGCGTAGGCCGGAAGATTCCGCTCCGTCATGTGGAACGACGAAAAGTGGGTCCAGCGGCGCTCGGGGTAGGAGATCTGCCAGAAGCAGTCCCGGCGCAGCAACGCCTCGTCCACGGCGTAGCCCCGGATGATCACGGCCGGATCTTCGAACCGGACCCCGAACCACCCCCATACCCGCGCCACGAAGGCCCGCTCCAGCGAGTCGGTCCGGCCGGCCTCCACGTAGAATCCGAGCGGAATTCCGCTGGTCCCGCCGGTGTATCGATGGCGGCGGCGCGAGGCGGGAATATTGGCGGCCAGCAGCTCCGGCATCCTGGTGGAGATCATTTCCCGGGTGAGCATCGGAAGAATTCGCAGATCCTCCAACGACCGAACGTCCTCGGCCGTGATCCCCAGGCCGGAAGCGACTCCGCGGTAATAGGGAACGTGCCGGAACGCGAGCCGCAGGTGTTCCCGGAGCTGATCCAGCTGGTAGGTGAGGTGCTGCCCGGCGCTGAATCGCTGGCTGGCCTCGAGGAATGCCAGGTGCTTGCGGTAGTGCGCCCCGTAGCGGGCGGTCGCCGGAATTAGGCTGCGGAGCTTCTGCAGTTCCCCCTTGAGCGGGCCGAATAGCGGGCTCATAGGGGCGACTCCCCGCTATAGCCGGTCCACCAGCTCACCGGGAGATTCTGGACCAGGACCTTGAACTTTTCCCCTTCCACCCTGGGGATTTCCGGCACGAGGCGGAAGTGCACCACGAGCCGGCCCTCCACGACCGAAGCCAGGCCCGCGGCCAGCGCACGGCCGGCGTCCTCGTTGAATTCCTGCGTCGGCACGGCCATCAGGAGGATCTCCCCCACCTTGTCCTGCACCACCTGGACCTGCTTGAGCATCCTGAGCCCCGGCAGGTGCGAACCGTACAGGATGGAGTTGAGCCCCACCACCATTCCGTCCGCGAGCACGATCATGTACTGCCCGCGGCCTTCGAGCCGCGAGAGCAGGCGAAAAGGCCGTCCACATGCGCAGCCGCGCGCCGACCACGCGCCGAGGTCGCCGGTGCGGTATCGGATCAATGGCATGGCGTAGTTATTGAACCCCGTGGCCACGATTTCTCCGACCTCCTCGATGTCCGCGAGCCCACCGTCCTTGCGCAGGATTTCGGTCACCCCGTACTCGGGGAAAACATGCAATTCGGTGTTGTGCTCGCACTCGCCGGCAAACACGGTGCACTCGCTCTGGCCATAGGTAGAGAACGCCCTTGCCCCAAATGCCTTTTCGAACCTCTCACGCTGGTCGGAATGCATGAGCATCCCGGACTGATGGATGAACCGAAGCCGCGGCAGCGGCGCGAGCTTCTGTTCGATCCAGTAACGTGCCAGCGGATCCAGGTCCGAGGCCACGCAGGAGATGAACATGGGATTCAGTTTCCGGATCTGCTCGGCGTAGGCGGGCAGGTTTTCGCCGCTCATGTGATACGAGGAGAAGCAGGCCCAGTTGCGCTCCGGGTACCATGGCCCCCAGAATCGTCCGCGCCGGATGTCGGCGGGATCCACGGCGTAGCCCCGAAAGATGACGCCGGGGTCCTCGAAGCGTGAGCCGAACCAGTCCCAGATGCGCCCGACGAAAGCACGCTCCAGCGGGTCGGTCCGCCCGCGCTCCACGACGAATCCGAGCGGTTGGCCGCCGGTTCCACCGGTGAACCGTTTCTGGCGGCGGGACTCCGGAATGTTGTCCGACAGGAACTCCGCCTGCCGCTCGCGCACCGTGTCCCGGGCGAGAACCGGCAGCCGCCGCAGGTCCTCGGGGGACCGAAAGTCCTGCCACGAACAGCCGATCTCCTGCGCCATCCTCCGGTAGTGGGATGTGTGGAGGAAAGCCTGGCGCAGCAGGTCCCGCAGGTCCGAGGCCTGGCCCTCGCGCACCCGCTCCACGCCGAAGAACTGGCTCTCCATGAGGTACTTGAGCTTTTGCCGGTAGGGCGCCCCGTAGCGCACGCTGGCCGGGATGAAGCTGCGCATCTTCTGGATTTCAGCCTTCAACGCCGAAAGCATGCTAGGACCCGCTCCCGTCCGGGGGACCCGTCGCCGCACGCCGGTACCCCGCCCACCAGTCCACGTCCAGGGACTGCACCAGCACCTTGAACTTCTCGCCCGCCCGGTATGGGATCTCATTCACCCGCTGGACCTGGAAGTTCATCCTTCCGTCCACCACGTTCCAGAGCGCGCGCACAAAGTCGGCTTCCACTTCGGAAGTGAACTCGCCGGTGGGCACCACGAGGATCCGGAGCCGCCCGGGCTCTTCCTGGTGGACCTGGAGGCGCTTGATGGCCTTGAGCTCGGGCAGGTGGGATCCGTACAGGATCGAATTGAGCGAAACCACCAGGCCGTCCTCGGACACCACCATGTACTGGCCCCGGCCTTCCATCGATTCGAGGATCGGGAACTTCCGGCCGCATTGGCAGGGGCGGGCCGACCACGCTGCCAGGTCCCCCGTGCGATAGCGGATGAAGGGCAGCGCATGGTTGTTGAAACCGGTCGCGACCACTTCGCCAACCTCTCCCCGGGCGGTGGGCTGCCCATCGTGGCGCAGGATCTCGGTGATTCCATACTCCGGAAAGACGTGGTAGCGGGTGGAGCACTCGCACTCGCTCGCCAGGACCGTGCACTCGCTCTGGCCGTAGGTCGAGAAGGCCCGCGCCCCGAAAGCCGCTTCGAACCGCTCCCGCTGGTCCGGATACATCAACATGCCCGACTGGTGAATCGCCTTCAGGCGCGGCAGGGGCGGCAGGCGGCGGGCGAGCCAGAATTGCGCCAGCAGGTCCAGGTCGGAGGCCACGCAGGAGATCAACACGGGATTGATTTCACGAATTTTGGCCGCATACTTGGGAAGGTTTTCCCGAGTCATAAGGAACGACGAAAACCCGAACCAGTTGCGCTCCGGGTACCAGCGCTGCCAGTAGGTTCCGCTCTTCAGCACCCTCGGCGAGAGCGCGTAGCCGCGCAACAGCACGGCTGGATCCTCGAATCGGACGCCGAACCAGCTCCAGATGCGGGCCACGAACGCCCGCTCCAGAGGATCGGTGCGGCCCCCCTCCGCCACGAAGCCGAGCGGGCTGCCGCTGGTTCCGCCGGTGTAGCGGCGCAGCCTGGCCGAAGGCGGCACCTTCTCCGACAGCAGTTCCTCCTGCCGGGTCCGCACGTCTTCACGGGTCAGGATGGGCAGCTGCCTCAGGTCTGCCAGCTCCCGGAAGTCCTCTGCGCGCAACGACAGCTGCCGGGACAACTCGCGGTAGTGCGGCACGTTCCGAAAAGCGTCCGCGAGCAGGGATCGCAGCTGCTGCACCTGGCAGGCCTCGAGCGCTGCAGGATCCTGCCACTGGCTGTCCATGAGAAAGGCCAATTGCCGCCGGTAGAGCGGGCCATAGCGGACCGTGGCTGGAATCAGGCTGCGCACCTGCTGGACCCGGCTCTTCAACATGGGAAGCACGCCGGCCAGGATCCCGGGGAAGCGCCGCCCGCCTTCGCGAAGGCGAGCCGCGTTTCCACTTCCAGCGGAAGCGGCCCCTCGATCTCCACGAACAGCATGGGCGCGCGGAAGAGCTCGCCCCAGCGGCTGCTTCGCTCGGAACTTCCAAGGCTCACCCGGATGTCCGTGGGACGGACCCCGAGGACGACGTCGAATCCTCCGAACCGCGCCCCGAAGACCCCCGGCTCGCCGGTCGGCGTCCAGGCGGCCTGGCCGAGGTGCCAGGAGATGGTCACCCGGTGGGATCCCTCTCCTGAAATCCGGTCCTGAACCCGCAGGCCCGGGCCCATCCCATTCAAGAGCAGGCAGCGGGAAACCGTCACCGGTATCCCCCGCTCGCGGTAGCCCTCGTGCCGGGCCTCGAGCTCCCAGCTTCCGTCCCGCGCTTCGAAGCGCTCCACCTTGCAGGGCACGTCCCCCAGGAAGCGCCACAGGTCGGCGCCTTCCCCTAGGACGGCGGGGGGTACGCCGTCCACCACCGGGGCATTGTGGGCATCGGCCCCGCGGAAGAGATTGCGCCGCAAGGGGTCCCCGGTGTAGCCGAAAGTGCCGGAATCCGCGAGGACCACGCGGCCTCCCACCGAAACTTCGCCCGAAAGTGTATCGAGGTGCCCGTGAGCGCCGTTCCCGGGCTTGGCCAGCCGGCCGGCGTCCCATACCGAGTGGAGCGGACCCTCGCGCATGAGGTAGAAACCGGCCCGCGGAAAGGCCACCACTCCCGGTCCGGCGCTGCCAACCGTGGGAATTCTTTCAGGCGGATCCAGCGCGGCGGCCGCACGGCTCCCCAGGAGCCAGAGCGCCTCGTCGCCCGCGGCGGCTCCCTCTCCGAGGAGGGAGCCATCGTTTAGCACGGCCGCTCCCTGCGCGAGCAGGTGCCGGTGGTCCAGCGGATGGCGGCCGGAAAATGCCATCACGCGACCGTCGTCGTGATCGCCCAGGTGTGGCGCGCGGCCGCCCGGGTGCAGGGTCGCTGCGGTGAAATGGATCATTCGCGCCACCTGTTGAAGGGCCGATCCCTCCACGGGCCGGCGCTCGATGCGCGCCAGCATGATCGCGTGAAGCATCAGTTCGGTCACCAGCCGATGATAGCCCGTGCTGCACTCGAAACTCACACCGTCCGGGTGGACCTGCCGGGTGAGCTCCGACACGGTGATGGCCCGGCCCCGCTCCGCGAATCCCCGGGAGCGGGGTCCGCCGAGCACGCCCGCGTACCACAGCCCGAGGCCGTTGAACCAGTAGTGGTTCCCGCTCACCGGCTCGCGCTCCGGAAAGGCGGCAATGAAACGGGCCGCATCCAGCACGCCTCCGTACAGCCGCTCCCGGGCCGCCGGCGAAAAGCTCGCGGAGCCGCGGCACAGCCAGTCCACCCAGATCCAATGGATGATCCGCAGGCCCACCTCCATGGGAGTGACCCATTGGGGACCAAACTCCGGCGGATTGGCTTCAAGAAAGTCCAGGATGCCCGCGGACGCCCCGGCCGCAAACCGCTCTTCGCCGGTCAAGACGAAGGCCTGGGCCATCCGGAGCAAGTGCGTTCCCCGGCCCACCTCCCAGGGGATCTTGATGTCACAAGGCTCGGACAGGCGCAGCGGGTCCAGGGTCGTGAAGTGGGCCAGTGGCCAGGGGGGCGAATCCACTCGCGGGTCGGCGCGCCAGGCCACCCGCGGACCGTAGGCGTGCCGCTCGCCGGTGAGCAGCGTGATCTCCCCGCGCAACGCGGCTTCGGCTTCCTCCAGGATCGCAGAGCGGACTTCCGGAAACTGCTGCTCCATGATTCCGCGAATGAACGCCGGGTCGGCCGGGCCGAGGAAGAAGTCCTGCCTCGCCCAGTCCGGCGCCGCCGCGCGGGAGGCCCGCCGCGGCCCGGTGAGCGAAGCCGACCCGCGGGACCATGCGCGGCGCGCCCGCTGCTCCAGCCGGAACGCGACCATCCCCACGCCCAGTTCGCGCGCCCGCGACAGTTTACTTGCGAGTCTCACCGGCCCTCCCGGCGCGCCACCCGGCGATAGATGGCCTCCAGGGAATCCGCAGCGCGGTCCCACGTGTAGTTCTCCTCCACCACCCGGCGCCCTTCGCGTGCCAGGGACAAGCGCAGGCACTCGTCCGTGAGCAGGCGCGAGGCGGCCTCCACGAACTCCGGCCCCGGCTCCGCCACCAGCAGGTGGCGACCGGCCTCCAGTTCCAGCCCTGCGGCCGACGTGGGGGTCGCCACCGTGGGAAGTTCCATGGCGAGCGACTCCAGCACTTTGTTCTGGAGCCCGGAAGCCACCCGCAGAGAGCATGCGAAGATCCGGGCCTGGTCCATTTCCACGCGCAGATCCTCCACCCATCCAACCACGGTCACCGCCGGCAGGGAAGCCAGCGCGCTCACCGAGGGCATGGGATGCGCGCCCACGATTCGAAGGTGGGCTTCCGGGACCTTCTCGCGGATGCGCGGCAGGAGCTCGCGCGCCAGTAGTTCCGCGGCGTCGGCGTTGGGCCGGTAGGCCAGGTTTCCAAAGAAGATGATCCGCCCCGGCACCCGCCCGGCGCCGCGGGTCCGATAGTGCATGCAGTCCACGCCGTTCGGCACGACTTCCATGCGCGGGGCTTCCAGGTAGTCCCGGTCGCGCCGGGCCACCACCAGGGCGGCGCCCGCCATGTCCGGCATCCGCGCTTCGTAACGGCGGAGCTTTCCCGCCTGGCCGAAGATCCGGTACAGGAGAAGGCTGCGGTCCCCCGGGCCGGTTGCGGTGTGGTGCTTGAGAAAGGCTTCGTAGCGCATGCTCATCGAGTCGTGCAGGTCCACGACGCACTTCTTCCAAAGCGGCCGGGGCACCATGCGCCAGGGCAGGAGATGCGAGCAGTGGATCACGTCGTAGGCCGGGCCCTCGCGGGCGATCCGGTCCGATGTCCCCTGGTGCGGGGGGGTCAGAAGCAGGAGCGGGTCCGCGGCGAAGGGCGCGCGCATCCACTTCCACGGCTTGCCGGAGGAGTCCTCCCAGCGGGCCGGGACGCGCACGTCCACGCCGACGACGCCCGCGGGGCAATCTCCCGGCGGGGGTTCGTCGGGCTCCTGCATAGCCCACCAGGTGACCGGGTGCCGGGTCGCCAGGCGCTCTATCAGCCGCCAGTTGCGCAGCCGGTCGCCCGTCACCATCGGCAGCCGCGGCCCGTCGGCCAGGAAGAGGATCTTCATGGAATCCGGCCTAGGCCTCGTGACCGCGAAGCATCCCGCGGATCTTGTCCACCAGCACGCCACGCTCCTCCGGGCTCAGGATCCAATCCGTGAACAGGGTCACGGCGAGGACCCCGGTCGAAGCCACCAGCAGCCCGATGCGCGAAGGGATGGCCGGCAGGAACATCAGCGCCATCACCACCAGGCTGCGCCATTCGAACTTGAAGCCGCGCATGCGGCACTGCACCGCCAGCACGACGACCACCGTGAACATGCTCACCATGGCCGAGATGGCCCCTCCCATCACGCCGTATCGCGGGATGAGCCACAGGTTGGCCGCGACGTTCACCACCAGCCCCGATGTGAGGGCGTACAGGCTCATCAGCGGCCGTTCCACCAGCAGCGGATACAGCCCCAGCACGTGAAACGCCGAGTTGAACAGCTGGTAGATCAGGAACACCCACACCAGACTGGCCGAGGCGGCATAGGCGTCCCCGCAGATCAGCCGGATCACCCAGGGGCTGACCCCCAGCAGGAACACCGCCACTCCCAGCAACACCATCAAGGTGAGCCGGAGCGCGAAATTGATGCGCTTCATCACTCCTTCCCGGTCCCCTTCCTCCCACATGTGGCTCATGTTGGGGCCCAGGACGCTGGCGGTGAGCGAACCGAACAGGATGACGTAGTCGGAAACGTTGAAGGCCACGCTGTAGATGCCCACCTCGGCCAGGCCCTTCATCCGGGTGAGCATCCAGCGGTCCACGAGCGACAGCGCCAGCATCTCCAGGGGCATGATCAGCCCCGAGATGCTGAACAGGAAGATCTTGAGCGAGAATTCGGGCTCGTCGATGCGTGCCCGGACGGGCTCCACCTTGCGCAGGTGCCGCCACAGAAGAATGCCGAACACCACGATGGTGACCCAGGAGCCGATCACCTGGGCCGCGGCCGCGGACTCGGCGGTGCGCGCCACCAGCAACACCAGCGCCACGCCGAAAATGCTGAACAGTGCCACCGGCATGAAGTCGGCCACGGCGCCTACGAAGAACATGCGCATGCCGGTGAAGCACGAGCGCACGTGGCGGCCGACCGCCTCCGGCAGGATGGACAGCGCCACGATGAGCACGAGCCAGCCCCGGGTGGGGGTCTTGAAGATGAACTGCGAGACTTCGGAGGAGAACACCACGCACACCACGGTGGCGAGAAATGCCAGGGACGCCGTCGGCAGCGTGGTGCGCACGATGAAGTCGGTGAGTTTTCCCTTCTTTTCGTACTGCTGGACGTAGCGTGAGTAACTGGACGGGATCCCGAGGGTCACGATGTTGAGCGGGATCCCCATGATGGTGTCCAGCGCCAGCCCGAACGCGCCGAACCCGGCCGGGCCCAGCATGCGCGTGAACACCGCCTGGCGCACCAGGGCCATGGCGCTGCGGGCCACGTTCAGCGCCATGACGATGCCGAGCGAGCCGGTGATGCTCTGCCGCTTCATGAGTGTGGGCAAGTGGAGCGTCTACCTTTCCGGGGCGGCGGGCCGGTCGGCGACGATGTAATGCGCGCCCGGCCCGTAAAGAAAGTCGTGGAGTTCGGACCCGATGAAGATGCGCCGGATGGCCGCGACCAGGCGGTCCTTGGGACCCAGTTGGACGGCCGTCTCCAGGTCGGGCGCGGCTTCCGCCACAGTGAGACCGGCGCTCTGGCACAGCGCCACCAGCAGGTCCAGCGGGTAGGGCCGCTGGTGCGTGAGGTCGCGCCAGAAGCCCGCTCCGATCGAGCGCAGCACCAGGGTGCGCGGAGTGATCACGATGAGCCGCCCCCCGGGCCGAAGGGCCCGGGCGGCGAGACGGATGAAGCGCTCCCCTTCCGCCGGCGGGATGTGCTCGATGACGTGGCTCACGAAGATCCCGTCGAAGGCGCCGGGGTGGGACTCCAGGTGCGTGTGGCCGTCCACCAGGGTGGCTTCGAAGCCGTACTCGCGGGTCGCCTCCACCATCACGTCCGACATGTCGATGCCGGTGCCGCCGATGCCCATGTCCCGCATCAGTCGCAGGAAGTAGCCCCGGCATCGACATGTCGGACGTGATGGTGGAGGCGACCCGCGAGTACGGCTTCGAAGCCACCCTGGTGGACGGCCACACGCACCTGGAGTCCCACCCCGGCG
>JANXVU010000108.1 GCA_025351485.1 Candidatus Eiseniibacteriota bacterium
AGTACGTGCGCACCGGCACCGCCCTGGACGACGAGGCCCTGGAGCGCGGCAACAGCATCTATCTTCCCGATATGGTCATTCCCATGTTGCCGCAGGAACTCTCCGGCGACGTGTGCAGCCTGCGCCCCGGGGTGGACCGCCTGGCCCTTTCGGTCATGGTGACCCTGGACCGGCAGGGCAGTCCCTGCCGCCACCGCATCGTGGCCAGCGTGATCCGCAGCGACCACAAGCTGAGCTACGAGGAGGCGGAGAAGATCCTCCAGGGTGAGCAGCCGGCGGCCGAAGAGCTGGTCGCGCTGCTCAAGGGCCTGTGGAAGGTGACCACGCACCTGAAAGCAGGACGGCGCCTCGAGGGGTCGCTGGAGCTGGACGTGCCCGAAACCCGGGTGCTGCTGGACCCCAACGGCGAGCCGCTGGAAGTCTACCGCTCGGTGCACCGGGACTCGCACCAGCTGGTGGAAGAGTGCATGATCCTGGCGAACCGGACTGTCGGACTGGAGGCGGCCAACCGGGAGTACGCACTCCTCTACCGGGTGCACGAGGCCCCGCTCGAATCCCGCCTGGCCGAGTTCGCGCTGGTGGCCGGGGCGCTGGGGCTCAAGCTCCCCGAAAGGCGGCGCCGCGGCGAAGACTGGGTGCGCAACATCAGTTTCCGGGACGCGCCCGAGGTGAAGCGCAAGCTGATGCAGACGCTCCTGCTGCGCTCGCTGGCCAAGGCCAGGTACTCGCCCGCGGACCTGGGGCACTACGGGCTGGGGATCTCGCGCTACGCGCATTTCACTTCGCCCATCCGGAGATACCCCGACCTGGTCAACCACCGCCAGGTCCACCGCTGGCTCCAGTCGGAGCCGTCGGGAGGGGAAGCCGGCCACGAGGGCTACGCCGAGGCCGGGGAGCACTGCACCGAGACCGAGATCAAGGCCATGGAAGCGGAGCGCCTGGCCATCCAGATGAAGTGCGTGCGCTTCATGCTTCCGCGGGTGGGCGAGGAGTTCAAGGCCGTGGTCACCGGGATGATCCGTTCGGGCTTCTTTGTCGAACTGCTGGATTTTCCGGTCGAGGGCATGGTACGTTTTGCGGGCCTCCACGAGGACCACTACATCTGGGAGCCTGAAAAGGGCCAGTTGCGCGGCCGCCACACCGGCGCCACCCTGCACCTGGGAGATGATATTGTTGTGACGCTGGTGCGAGCCGACCTGGAGTCGCGCCAGCTGGAGTTCTTACCCAGCCATCCGCTGGGGGCGGGGCGGGCCCCAAAACGGCCCGGCCGACACGCCGGACGCCGGAGGTAAACGAGTCTCATGGCAAAGCGAGAGACGCGGGACGAACGCCGCAGCAGCAACCGGATCGAAGCCAACCTGGCCGTGGAGCTGTCCGCCCAGATTTCCACGGGCACGCTCCAGATGCTCACGGAAAGCATCAACATCAGCACCGGCGGCGTGTACTGCTCGGTGAAGAGCGAAGTGCCGCTGCTCACCAAGGTGCTGCTCAACATCCAGCTTCCCAAGTTCGGGGCGCACAAGTCCACCCAGGTGGTGCGCTGCGAGGGGATCGTGGTTCGCTGCGAACCGGCCTCCCAGCGCTCCTCGGCGCTGCACGGGGCCCGGTACGATCTGGCCTGCGCGTTCCAGAACCTGGATGACGAGACGCAGGGGCTCGTGAACGAGTTCATCCTCTGGAAGATCCTGCGCCCAGCCGGTTTATAGCCTGCGGTTGACGTGGGGTCCCAGGTTTCGTAAGATCCGCGCCGGATTCGGTGTGGGGCTGTAGCTCAGCTGGGAGAGCGCATGACTGGCAGTCATGAGGTCACGAGTTCGATCCTCGTCAGCTCCACCAATTATTCGTCCTGAATCGCCCGGGTCGCCTTGCGCGGCCCGGGCGTTCTTGTTCTTCCCTGGGAGGGTTGCATGGCGGATGTGGAATTCGTAAAGGTCCGCAAGGAGTACACTCCCGGCGTGCCGGTCCTGCATGAGCTGAGCCTGAAGGCGGCCGAGGGTGAATTGCTGGTCCTGGTGGGCCCGTCCGGGTGCGGCAAGTCCACGCTTTTGCGCCTGCTGGCGGGACTCGAAGAGCCCACCGGCGGAGACATCCGGATCGGGGGGCAGAGCGTGGTCGGCGTGCCCCCCGGCAAGCGCGACATCGCCATGGTCTTCCAGAACTACGCCCTGTACCCTCACATGTCGGTGCGGGAGAATCTCAGCTTCGGCCTGAAAGTGCGAAAGGTGGCGGAGGCCGAGGTGATCTCCCGGGTGGACAAGGTCGCGGAGCTGCTGGGCCTGGGGGAATACCTGGACCGCAAGCCGCGCGCCCTCTCGGGCGGCCAGCGGCAGCGGGTGGCGCTGGGGCGGGCCATGGTGCGCGAGCCGCGGGTATTCCTGCTCGACGAACCGCTGTCCAACCTGGACGCGCAGCTGCGGCTGCGGATGCGGACCGAGATCAAGAAGCTGCACGCCCGGGTGGGCGTGACCATGGTGTACGTGACCCACGACCAGATCGAGGCCATGTCGCTCGGGACCCGGGTGGCGGTCCTTTCCGCTGGAAGGCTGCAGCAATTTGGCACCCCGGACGAGATCTACTCCCATCCCACCAACGTCTTCGTGGCGACCTTTCTCGGATCCCCTCCCATGAACATGATCGAATGCGAAACGCGGGGCGGGGCGATCCTTTCCGGCGGCGCTCCCATCGGGCTCCCCGGGGGCCCGAAGTGGCCCGACGGTTCGCGCCTCAAGCTGGGAGTGCGTTCCGAAGACGTCACGCTGGGCACGAACGGCCTCAAGGCCAAGACCATCTGGGTCGAGCACCTCGGCAACGAGACCTGGGTGCACGCGGACGTTGGAGGCGTGGAGTGGGTCACCGGCACCCGGGGCGCCGTTCCGGCCGCGGGAGCCACGATCGATCTCGAGTGGGACTGGTCCAAGGCCCACTGGTTCGAGTCCGAGAGCGGCGAACGGAGGGAAGCCCCGTGAGCGCTCCCGCCAAAGGATGGCTGCTGCTCCTCAAGAGCACCTGAAGCGGGTGCCGATCGGCAAGAGGGTTCTTGCTGGAGCGCGGTGTGAAGTTCGAGGAACACGACCTGTTCAAGCTTGCCCCGACGGAAACGCAGTTGAGGGCGCTTTTCGGGGAGCGCGACATCGAAGAGTTCATCAGCCGCCGCTCGGGCGCGTTTGCCGAACTCGGATACGGATCGAAAATCCCCCCCCGGTCCCAGGTCCTCAAGGACATGTGCCGTGAAGTGAATCTCATCCGCCGCCCACTTCTCTTCGGACCCCGGGGAGTGGCGGTGATCGGATTCGACCGCGCCCGCTACGAGGATCTCTTCGGAGCCGCGTGAACCGCCACCCAGGTCGCGAGAGGCTCGGAATCCGCCGCGTCCATTCACAAAGAGCGAGGTAGATCCGCATGCGTCTCGAACGGGCCGTGGCGCTCACCGCCCTGGCATTGGCCCTGTCCGGCCAGCCCCACGCCGCCGCCGGCCGTCCCCTGAGGGTGGTCGATCCCGCCCATCTGGACACCACCTGCGTGCCGTGCCGGGACTTCTTCCAGTACGCCAACGGCGGCTGGATCTCCCGGGCTCAGATCCCCGCCTCCTATCCGGCCTACGGCGCCACCGAGGAGCTGGCCGACGCGACCGAGGCCGCGCTCCACGAACTGCTGCAGGGCATGGCCCGGAGCCGGGACACTTCGCAAACCGAAAATCAGCGCAAGCTGGGCGCCTACTACGGGACGTGCGTGGATTCCCTGGGGGCCGAGGCGCTCGGCATGCAGCCTCTCCGGCCGCAGCTGGACCGGATCGATGCGCTCCGGTCGCTGGACGGCCTGCCCGCGCTCGTGGCCGGGCTCCACCGCGCCGGGGTGGACGCCCTGTTCCACCTGGCCGCGGTGCAGGACCCGGGAAACAGCGACCGCTATGTCGCCGATGTCTCCCAGGGCGGGCTGGGGCTCCCGGAGCGGGACTACTACCTGCGCCAGGATCGCGCCTCCAAGTCGCTCCGAGCCGCCTACCTGCTTCACGTTGCCAGGGTGTTTGAGCTGATGTCGGTCGCGAATGCCCGGGCCCGGAAGGCCGCGGCCACGGTCATGCGCATCGAAACCGCGCTGGCCTGGGCCTCCATGAAGGCCGAAGACCTGCGCGACCCCAAGGCCATCTACCATCTGATGAAGCCGGCCCGGCTGCAGGGGTTTTCGCGCCCGTTCCGGTGGAGCGAATACCTCGCAGGCTCCGGCCTGGATCCGCTCGGCGAGATCAACGTGGAGCAACCGGCCTTCTTCAGCACGCTGGCCGGCCTGCTGGGCCGCGTCCGGTTGGCCGACTGGAAGACCTATTTGAAATGGCACGCCGCCGACGCCTCGGCCGGGTGGCTCTCGAATGCCTGGGTGAAGGAGGACTTCAACTTCCGTCGCCGCCTCAGCGGCGCCAAGGCGCTCCGGCCGCGCTGGAAGCGGTGCATGGACGAGACCGATGGGGCGCTGGGGGAGGCGCTCGGGCAGGAGTACGTGCAGCGATACTTTTCCGCGGACGCCAAGGCGCACGCCGAAGAGATGGTGCAGAACCTGAAGGGCGCCATGGGCGAGCGCATCCGGGCGGCCGACTGGATGAGCGACACCACCCGCGCACTGGCGATCGCCAAGCTGATTGCCATCCGTCCCAAGATCGGATACCCCGACAAGTGGCGGGACTACTCCCGCCTGGCGGTGGACCGTGGCGCCTACTTCCACAACCGGGACCGCGCCACGGCTTTCGAGAACGACCGTCGGCTCGCCCGGATCAGAAAGCCGGTGGACCGAGGCGAGTGGGGTATGACTCCGCCCACGGTGAATGCCTATTACGACGGATCGATGAACGAGGTGGTCTTCCCGGCGGGAGTGCTTCAACCGCCGTTCTATGATCCCGCCGCGCCCGATCCCGACAACTACGGGGATACGGGCTTCACCATCGGCCACGAGATCACCCACGGCTTCGACGACGAGGGGCGCCACTTCGACGCCCGGGGCAATCTGCGCGACTGGTGGACCTCCGGAGACAGCGTGCGCTTTGAAGCGCGGGCGGAAAAGATCGTCCGCCAGTTCAACGGCTACGTGGCCGTGGACACCCTGCATACCAATGGCAAGCTCACCGCGGGGGAGAACATCGCCGACCTTGGAGGGCTCTACGTAGCCTGGCAGGCGTGGCAGGACTCCCGCAAGGACCGCAGCGGCAACGCCCTCCAGGACGGTTTCACGCCGGAGCAGCGCTTCTTCGTGTCGTATGCCCAGGCCTGGCGAGAAGTTCGCCGCCCCGAGTCCGTACGCAACACCACCCTTACCGACCCGCATTCCCAGGAGCGCTGGCGGGTGAATGGGCCGCTTTCCAACATGCAGGAGTTCGCCCGGGCGTTCGGCTGCAAGGCGGGGGACCCCATGGTCCGCCCCGACAGCCTGCGCGTCCAGATCTGGTGAAGCGACGACCCTCGCGTTCTCAAACCCGGAGACCGATTCCATGAAGCGATACCTCTTGATTCCCGTGGCTCTGGCCGTGCTGACGGCCGCGACCGCCGTAAAAGCCCAGAACAAGGTCAGGGGACTGGAGCCGGCGTTCCTGGACACCACCTGCGCGCCCTGTCGCGACTTTTATCAGTACGCGAACGGCGGCTGGCTGAAAACCGCCACCATTCCCGCGGCCTACTCTTCTTGGGGGGTGACGGAGGAATTGAACGACTTCAACGAGGAGTCGCTGCACCAGCTGCTGGAACAGGCCGCGCGCGACGCGGACCATGCCCCGGACGAAAACGCCCGCAAGTTGGGTGTCTTCTACGGCACCTGCATGGATTCGGAGGGCGCCGAGGCGCTGGGCATGCAGCCGCTGCGCCCGGTGCTGGAGCGGATCAAAGCGCTCAAGTCCAAGGATGAAGTCCCGACGCTGCTGGCCGAATTGCATGCCATCGGCACGGGCGGCTTCTTCGGTTTTGGGGTGAGGCAGGATCCCAAGAACTCCAGCCGCTACATCGTCACGGCGGGCCAGGGGGGATTGGGCATGCCGGACCGGGACTTCTATTTCCGGAAGGACTCGGTATCGGCGGGGCTGCGCGCGGAATATCTCGCCCACGTGGAACGGACGTTCAAGCTGATCGGGACGGACCCGGCCGCCTCCCACGCCGCGGCCGGGCGGGTCATGGAAATTGAAACCGCGATGGCATCGGCTTCCATGACCCGCGTCCAGCGCCGCGATCCCAACGCGACCTATCACCTGATGCCGGTCAAGGACGCGCAGGCGCTCTCGCCCTTGCTGCACTGGGACGCCTACCTCAAGGCAAGCGGCCTGGATTCGGCTACCGAGATGAATGTGTCGCAGCCGGCGTTCTTCCACGTCGTGGACAGCCTGCTCCAGGCCGTCACGCTGGATGATTGGAAGACCTATCTCACGTGGAACGCCGCCTCGGACGCCTCGCCCTACCTGGACAAAACCTTTGACGAGGAATACTTCAGTTTCGCCAGGCTGCTGTCCGGGGCCAAGGAGCGGCTCCCGCGATGGAAGCGCTGCCTGAGCCGGACCGACTCCAACCTGGGGGAGGCGCTGGGCAAGTACTACACGGACCGCTACTTTTCCCCGGCGGCCAAGACCACCATGCTGGACCTGGTGGCGCACCTCAAGACCGAGCTGCGCCGCCGCCTCCTTGCGCTGGATTGGATGGAGGAGCCGACCCGCCGGGAGGCGCTGGCCAAGCTGGACGCCTTCGGCCGCAAGATCGGCTATCCCGACCAGTGGCGCGACTACAGTGCGCTGGAGGTCAAGCCCGGGCCCTTCCTGGAAAATCTGCAGCGCTCCTCCCGGTTTGAAGCCCGTCGCCGCCTGTCCCGGTTCGGAAAGCCCGTGGACCGGAGCGAGTGGAACATGACTCCGCCCACGGTGAACGCCTACTACAGCAGTTCCAACAACGAGATCGTCTTTCCGGCCGGGATCCTGCAGCCGCCGTATTTCGACGTGGACCAGGAGGACGTTCTGAACTACGGGCAGACCGGGGCCGTGATCGGGCACGAGATGACCCACGGCTTCGACGACTCCGGGCGCAAGTTCGATTCGCACGGAAACCTGCGGGCGTGGTGGACCCCGGCCGACAGCGCGCGCTACCGCGAGCGGGCCCAGAAGGTGGTGGAGCAGTTCAATGAAATCGTGGCGGTCGATGACCTGCACATCAACGGGGCCCTGACCCAGGGCGAAAACATCGCCGATCTCGGAGGACTCTTCGTGGCCTACTCGGCCATGGAGGACGCCACCCAGGGCAAGCCTCGCGCCCTGGTGGGTGGATTCACCCCCGAGCAGAGATTCTTCATCGCGTATGCCCAGAGCTGGCGCGAAACCCAGCGTCCCGAGAGCATCCGCAACCAGGTGACCACCGATCCCCATTCGCCCGACAAGTGGCGGGTGAACGCGCCCCTGTCGAATTTCCCGGAGTTCGCGAAGGCTTTCGGCTGCAAGGCGGGCGATCCGATGGTGCGCGCGGAGAATCTGCGCACCCGCATCTGGTAGCCGGCCCGCGGAGCGGAGGAATCGTCAGGGCAGCGGCGGCACGCCGAGCGGGAACTGCGCTTCCAGGTCGCGCAGGCTCTGGTGCAGGCGGCTCCGGGCATCGGCGATCCCGGTGGTGTCGTGGGCGGCGGCGCCCTGTTCGATTCGGGTCGCGTATCCACGCACCCGTTCGGTAGCCATGTTGAGGCCCGCGCGGTCCTGGGCCTCGTCTCCCCGAGACTGCTCCAGGCTGGAGGCGTGCTCGCGGATTCCGCGGGCAAGTTCGCCCGCGCGGGCCAGGTCGCCGGCATCGAGCGCCTCGTCGAGGCCGCGCTCCAGCGTACGCGCGTGGCCCCAGGTGTGGGTGGAATCCGCCGGAGCGGCGGCCGGCTTGGAGCGCGGCGCTCCCGCGGCCGGGTCGTGCTTCGGGGAGCAACCGGCGGCGAGCGCCGCGATCAGGATGGCCGCCAGCGACTGGGTCCCGCGCCGAAATATGTCCGTCATTCAAAACTCCTCGGTAGGATCGTGGTGCGATTCAGGGTGCGATCGTGAATGCGGCGACCCACGCCGAGAGCGGCGGCAGGTCGAGATGGACTTTTCCGCCAGAACCGATCCTCACGGCCTCGTCGGCGCCCAGGATGGATGCGCGGGGCAGGCCGGGCGCGAGGCCGGGCAGGGCGCCAACCATCAGCTCCCTGGCCCGCGATGACCGGTTGAACGCCGCCAGCACCAGCTCGTTTCCAAGCCGGCGGGTGAACAGCAGCACGTCCGCATCTTCGGACTCCGGGAACCCCGTTTCTCCGGAGCGCAGCGCCGGGTGCTCCGCGCGCGCCTTGAGCAACCTTCGCACCCGCTCCAGCCGCCATACATTTACGCGGCCCGGACTCCACGGCATGGTCCGCGGCCTGCCCGGCAGGATGCCGTCGTCCCACAGCCCGGCTTCCTCTCCGTACTCCAGCATCACCCTGCCCGGAAGGCACAGGCGCGCCAGCAGCCCGAGTTCCGGGATCAGGGTCCGCTTCGACGGCTGTGGGCAGCGCAGGGCAAAGAAGAGCGGAGTGCGGTCCAGACCCGCAGGGCCGGAGGGTTCTGCGGCGAGCAGGCGGAGCGCCCGTGTCGTGGAGGCCGAGCTGGAAGGCATGCCCCGGTCACAACCTGTCGGGCTGTCGTAGAAAAACCGCGCCAGCGGAAGAGACATCCCGCCCATGTCCGGCCGGTCCTCCAGCACCAGCTTCGACTCCAAGCGCTGCGCCGCCGTGATCCCGACCCTGAGGCGCACCGCTGCCATGGCCGAATCGCGCAGCGGATCCCCGGCCGGCCAGGGCAGGTGCGCGAACAACCCGTCGGTGCCGTTGTAGCGGACCCAGATGTTCGCGAGCCCGTCCAGCATCGGAGAAAATCCCGGGGCGCCGGGCGGCGCGGGTTGCCTGCGCGGCAGGCCCCCGGACCACTTCTGGAATTCCGGGTACTCGTCCGGTACATCGCAGTCCGGGCCGGCCTGGAACCAGTCGCAGCCGGCCAGGGTGCGGAGGCCGCGCTGGTGGGACTCCGTGACCCCGGTATGGAAGGTCTTGTTGTTGCCCTGCAGGGGCTCAGTGGAAAAGTAGGACAGCGGATCCTGGCCCAGCGGGCCCACCGAACGCCAGTGGCCATCCACGACCGCGGCATCCACGCCGAGGTCCTCCAGGTAGGAAAGCCCGATCTTGACCCCGGCAAGGTCGCCGCCGCGCCGGACCATGGTATCGGTCAACTCGGAGTCCCACGGGGCCTGGCCCAGTACGATGCTGCGGGGGTCCCCGTCCCGGAAGCGGTCCACGTAAAGGTGATAGAAGACCGCGTTTCGGGCCCAGGGGGGGGCCAGCACGGTGTCCGGGGCAGCCGACGAGGCCCCGGACCGGGCAGGGGCAAGGGCCAGCAGGCAGCCAAGGAACGCGATTTCGAAGGTCCGGCGGGGGATCATGGCCTGAATCTACCAAGCCGGGGGACGGGGCTCAAGCTCTACGCGATTCAAACCCTTATTGAACGGGGGGCCACAAATCCCTATAGTGACGCCATCTAAGGTCATTCAAGCCGGGGCTTCAACGCCCCGGCGCCAGGGAGGCGCCCCTTGGGCGAGGTCTTCAAGCGCTGGCTGATCATCGGGCCGGTGCTGCTTTATTCCGTCATTCTTCACGAAATGTCGCACGGATACGTGGCCCTCCTGAACGGGGACCCGACGGCGCTCAATGCGGGGCGGCTGACGCTGAATCCCATCCCGCACATCGACCTGTTCGGATCGATCCTGCTGCCGCTGGTCCAGATCGTCTCGCGGGCGCCGTTCTTCCTGGCGTGGGCCAAACCGGTGCCGTACAACCCGGCGCTGTTCGTGACCGAAGTGCGCCTGGCGACTCTGGAAGTGGCGCTGGCCGGGCCGTTCACCAACATGCTGCTGGCCCTGATGAGCACGTTCGTGCTGCGGGCCGTGGGCGGCATCCTGGGCCGCTCGCGGGCCGGCCAGTTCGTGCGCAAGGGGCTGGTATTTGCCGTGATGATCAACGTCAGCCTGATGATCTTCAATTTCATGCCCATCCCGCCGCTCGACGGCTTTACCCTGGTGCGGTTCTTCTTTCCGGTGGTGGACCGGTTGGGCATATTCAACAACTTCATGACGGGAATCGTGATCCTGATGCTGGTACTTTACGTGGCGAGAAATTTCCTGACCAAGCCGGCCGCGGCCCTGACCTCGGCCCTGCTGGATTGGGCCATCCCGGCGGCGCCCGGAGAGGACCGCCCGTGAGCCGTCCACGCGTCCTTTCCGGCATGCGGCCCACCGGGCGCATGCATCTCGGGAACTACGTCGGAGCCCTTCAGAATTGGGTCAGCATGCAGGAGCAGAACGAGAGCTTCCACATGGTGGCCGACTGGCACATGCTCACCACCGGCTTCGAAGACGTCACGCGCCTCAAGCAGGACACGCTGGACATGGTGACCGACTGGCTGGCCGCCGGGCTCGACCCCAAGGCCACGCCCATCTTCCGGCAGTCGCGCATCAAGGAGCACGCCGAACTGCACCTGCTGTTTTCGATGCTGGTCACCAAGTCGCGGCTGGAGCGCAATCCCAGCCTCAAGGAGCAGGCCCGAGACCTGAATATCGAGGACCAGACCATCAGCTACGGGCACCTGGGCTATCCGGTGCTGCAGGCCGCCGACATCCTGATCTACAAGGCCAACATGGTGCCGGTGGGCGAGGACCAGGTGCCGCACGTGGAGCTGACGCGCGAGATCGCGCGGCGCTTCAACTATCTCTACAAGCCGGTGTTCCCGGAGCCCGAAGCCCGGCTCACGGCGTTCCCGAGGCTGCGCGGGCTCGACGGCAACCGCATGTCCAAGTCGGTGGGCAACACCATCCACCTGACCGATTCGCCCGAAGAGATCGCCACCAGGATGCGCACGGCCTACACCGATCCCAACAAGACCCGTAAAGACAGCCCCGGCAACCCCGACGGCTGCGTGGTGCACGAGTACCACCGCGTGTTCAACGCCGCGGGCGCCGGGGAAATCGCCACCGCCTGCCGGGCCGGGCAGCTGGGGTGCGTCCAGGACAAGGGCGACCTCGCGCGAATCCTTTCGGACGTGCTGGCCCCGATCCGCGAGCGCTACCACGAGATCAAGTCCCGGCCGGGTTTTGTGGAAGAGGTCCTGGAGGACGGCGAAGCTCGCGCCCGAAAGGTCGCGCAGGCCACCATGGACGAGGTCCGGGAAGCGATGAACCTGCCGTGAGCGAAAAGACCAGGGTCCAGCCGGAAGTCGCCAACGCGGGCGACGCCGACACCGAAAGGGAAGGCGCCGCCTACCAGGTGCACCTCGAGAAATTCGAGGGGCCGCTGGACCTGCTCCTCCACCTGATCAAGCGCGACGAAGTGGACATCTACGACATTCCCATCGCGCGCATCACCGACCAGTACCTGCGCTACCTGGACCTGATGCGGGACCTCAACCTGGACGTGGCCGGGGAGTTCCTGGTCATGGCGTCCACGCTGATGCGCATCAAGGTCCGGATGCTGTTGCCGGTCTCGCCGATCGCCACCGAAGAAGAGGAGGCGGACCCGCGCGAGCGCCTGGTGCAGCAGTTGCTGGAGTACCGCAAGTACAAGGAAGTGGCCGAGCAGCTCCGGGCGCGAGAAGAGTCCCGCCGCGGCCTCTACGAGCGCGGGCTGCCCGAGACGCTGGACCACACCGAGCCGCTGCCGCTCAAGCCGGTCAACCTGTTCGACCTGCTGGACATGTTCCGCAAGGTGCAGATCCGTTCCAACCTGCCGCTCCAGTACGAAGTGGAGTCGGAGGGCGTGTACCTTGAAGACTGCATGGAGCGCCTCCGCGAGGAACTCGCCGAACGCGGCCGCGTGAGCTTCACGCAGTACATGCTCCGCTGCCGGCGGCGCATCGAGATGATCGTGAATTTCATGGCGTTGCTCGAACTGATGAGGCTCGGCGAAATCACGGCCGAGCAGGAGGATTCCTTTGCCGACATCTGGATCTACCCCACAGGAAGCGCCCCCCCGGTGAGTCTGCCGGAGAGTGAGCTGGCCGGGCTCGTCCCGGTCCTGGAAGCGCTCCTGTTCGCCGCGCCCCAGCCGATGTCCCCGGAGGGCATCCGCGAGGTGCTGGAGAACCTTTCCGCCGAGGACGTCAAGGCGCTGGCCGGCATGCTCAAGGCCTCCCTGGAAGACGCCGGGCGCGGCGTCTCGGTGGTGGAGGTGGCGGGCGGCTACCAGATCGTCTCGCGGCGCGAGTACTCTTCCTACGTCCAGAAGATGTTGCGCGGCCGCCGCAAGGCGCGCCTTTCGCGCGCGGCCCTGGAAACGCTGGCCATCATTGCCTACCGCCAGCCGGTGACCAAGGCCGACATCGAGGGCATCCGTGGCGTGGACTCCTCCGGGGTCATGGCGCACCTGCTGGAGCGCAACCTGATCGGGATCCGCGGCCGGGCCAAGGCCGTGGGCCGGCCGCTGCTCTACGGAACCACCCAAGAGTTCCTGGTCTACTTCGGGCTCAACGAGCTCTCTGAGCTGCCCAAGCCGGAGGAACTGGCCGCGCTCCTCAAGGACCGCGAGCTCGCCACTGAAAAGGAGGCGGCCGAGGATTACGAGCCGCTGGCCCCGGGCGACCTGCGCGAAACTCTGCCGGAGGGCGCGCCGGACGCCGCGGAGGAATTCTTCGACGCCGAGGCGCTGCCCGCGGAAGACTTCGGCGCGCTGACGGACGAGCCGGGAGGCGTCCCCGATGGAGATCCGCCTAGGTAAGTACCTCGCTGATTGCGGGGTGGCCGCGCGTCGCAAGGCCGACGAGCTGATCCGCGAGGGGCGGGTCAAGGTGAACGGCGTGGTGGCGGTGCTGGGCCAGAAAATCGACGGCGGCCGCGACAAGGTCATGGTCGACGGCAGGCGCGTTGCGCTGGAAGCCGAAAAGGTCACGCTCATGCTGCACAAGCCTCGCGGCTTCCTGACCACGTCCGCCGACACCCACGGCCGCTCCACGGTGATGGAGCTGGTTCCCGACAAGCCCTACCGCCTCTTTCCCGTGGGCCGACTGGACCAGTGGAGCGAGGGACTCCTGCTCCTGACCAACGACGGCGAGCTGGCCCTGGAGCTTACCCACCCCAGCTCCCTCATCGAAAAGGAATACATCGCCACCGTCCACCCCGAGCCCACCCAGGACCAGATGGCGAAACTGCGGCGCGGAGTGCACACGGCCAACCTGGGCGACATGCGGCCCGCGTTCATCGAGAAGCTCACCGACCGCGACGTGCGCATCGTGCTTACCGAGGGCCGCAAGCGCGAGATCCGCGAAATGCTCAACACCGTGGAAATCAAGGTGGAGCGCCTCAAGCGAGTGCGCCTGGGCCAACTGGAACTGGGCGCCCTCAAACCGGGCCAATGGCGGCAATTGTTGCCGGCCGACCTCGTGCTCTTGAAGAAGAAGCACCGTGGAAGATATCAGTAGATTGCGCGGCGAGATCGACGCGATCGATCGAAGGCTGGTGGAGTTCCTGGTGGCCCGGGCGGACGTGGCTGCGGCCATCGGCCGGTTGAAGGCCGCCGGCGGCTCGGTGGTGTTCGATCCGGGCCGCGAGGAGGCGGTGATCCTGCGCGCGGTGGAGGAGGCGGCGGGTCGGTTGCCCCGCCACTCGGTGGAGGCGATCTTTCGCGAGATCATCTCCGCTTCGCGCGCGCTGGAGGCTCCCACGCGCGTGGTGTTCCTGGGCAGCGAGGGCGGCTTCACCCACGAGGCCGCCTCGCAGCGCTTCGGCGGGTCGGCGTTTTGCGAGCCAGTGGCGGATCAGGATGGCCTGCTGGCAGCGCTCCAGAACCGCACCGCCGACTTCGGCTGCTTTCCCTTCACGCCCTCCGGCGAAGACCCCGGCTTCGAAGCCTTCGACCTCTTGCTCAATTCGCCCTTTCCGGTGGCGGGGGAGTTCCAGCTGGAGGGCGCCCACGTGCTGCTTCGCTCGGGGGAGGGTCCGGTGGCCCGGCTCTACGGAGACCCGTTCGCGTTCACCCACTGCCGCCGTCATCTTGACCAGGCACATCCCAAGGCGGAGCGCGTGGCCGTCCAGAACAGCCTTGAGGCGGCGCGCATGGCCGCGCGCATGCCCGGCTCCGCCGCGCTGGGGCCGCGATTTTTGGCCGAGCTCGCCGGGCTGGTGGTTTCCGGCGAGGGGCTCGACGACGCGCCGTCGGCAGCCCGCCGTTACCTGATCCTGGCTCCCCAAGGCGCGCGGCGTGCGCAGGCCGAAAAAACCGCCCTGCTGCTGGCTCTGGCCAACCGGCCCGGCGTATTGCACTCCATGCTGGGGTGTTTCGCTTCCGCGGGGATCAACGTGGTGGCGGTTGAGAACCGTGCCAACGCGCGCTGGAGCTGGGAGCACCTCTTTTACCTGGAAGCGGAAGGCCATCACGCCGAGCCGGCCATGGCCGGCTCGCTCAAGGAGGTGGAGCGGGGGACCACGTTCTTCAAGGTCCTGGGCTCCTTTCCGAAGGGATTGGCCCGCTAGGGCGCTTCCGGCCCTTTTGACCCTCCCATTCCTCCGTGATACGCTTCCGGCATCGAAAGGACGAACCCATGGCTTTTGAAAATCTCATGCTGCCGGGCATCCGGTCCATTCACCCGTACACCCCGGGCAAGCCGGCCGAAGAGCTGGAGCGCGAACTCGGGATTGTGGGGGCGCTGAAGTTCGCTTCCAACGAAAATCCGTTCGGCCCCTCGCCGCTGGCGCTGGAAGCCATCCGCCAGGCCATGACCGGCCTGAACCGTTACGGAGACGCGGGGTGCTACCACCTTCGCCAGGAGCTGGCCCGCCGGCGCGGTCTTTCGGACGATCACTTCGTGGTCCTGAACGGCTCCTCCGAGGGCATCTACCTGTCGGCCATCCTAACCTGCGAGCCGGGGCACGAGATCCTGTTCGCGCACCCGCCATCGTTCCTGCTCTACCGCATGGCCGCTTCGCTCACTGGCGCCACCGCGGTCACGATCCCGCTCAAGAACATGACCCATGACCTCGAGGCCATGCGCGCGGCGGTCACGCCACGGACCCGGGTCGTGTTCATCGCCAATCCGAACAATCCCACCGGGACCTCGGTGGGGCAGGCGGAGGTGGACCGGTTCCTGGACGGCCTGCCCGACCACGTGCTGGTGG
>JANXVU010000136.1 GCA_025351485.1 Candidatus Eiseniibacteriota bacterium
CAGGGCGGGCGCAAGCACCCGCAGCAGAAGTACATCGAGGTGAACACCAAGGACATTCTGTTTATCTGCGGCGGCGCGTTTGAGGGGCTGGAAAAGATCATCGAGAAGCGCGTAGGCCAAAAGGTCATGGGCTTCAGCGCCGATATCAAGAGCAAGCGCGACCGCCAGGTGGGCGAAGTGCTGGCGCTGGCCGAGCCCGAGGACCTGCTGCGCTACGGATTGATCCCCGAGCTGGTCGGGCGTCTTCCGGTGCTGGGCACGCTGGACTCGCTGGCGGAAGATTCGCTGGTGCAGATCCTCACCGAGCCCAAGAACGCGATCGTGCGCCAGTACCAGAAGTTCTTCGACATGGAAGGCGTGAAGCTGGACTTCGAGCCCGAGGCGCTTCGCGAAGTGGCCCGCATGGCCATCAAGCGCGGCACCGGCGCCCGCGGATTGCGTGCCGTGCTCGAGGAGCGGATGCTGGAGATCATGTACGAGATCCCGTCCCAGACGGACGTGGCGACCTGCACGATCACGCACGACACCATCACGAAGCGCACCGCTCCGATCCTCACGTTCCGGGGAGAAAAGAAGCGCAAGGAAGCATAGTCGATCAAGGGCCCGCCGGTTCGTCCCTTGTCGGGATGCGCCGATGCCGGGCCCGGAAGCAAAGCATGCCCGGGACCGTTCAGGACGTCCCGGGCATCGCCGCAAACAGGGCGCGTTTTGAGGCGCGCGGCAGCGCCTTTCACCTCAGGGCATTCGGCCCGACAACCCAGGGAAACCCATGACGAAGCCCAAGAGCGACATCGTGATCGTCGAGCGCGGAGACGAGGTCTTCGAGATCCAGGAGAAACTTCCGCTCCTGCCGCTGCGCGACGTGGTGATCTTCCCGTACATGACCACCCCGCTGCTGGTCGGGCGCGCCCAGTCGGTGAACGCCATCGAGCGTGCCGTGGCCCGCGACCGCATCCTGTTCTGCGTGGCGCAGCGCAAGCCCGAGGTGGCCGAACCCGGACGTGACGGCCTGTTCAAGGTCGGGACCATCGTGCGCGTGCTGCAACTGTTCCGACTTCCCGATGGGACCATGCGCGTACTGGTCGAAGGCATCGCCCGCGCCCGCGTGAAAAAGTTCGTGCAGGCCGACGACTACCACCTGGTGCAGACCGAAGTGCTCAAGGAGGAGACTCCCAGCAACGCCGAGAGCGAGGCGCTCACGCGCATGGTGCTGTCGAGCTTCAACGACTACGTGCACCTGAACCGGCGCATTCCCGACGAGGTGCTGCTCACCGCCAACAACATCGCCGACCCTTCGTGCCTGGCGCACACGGTCGCCTCGCACCTGCTCATCAACAAGGTGGCCACCAAGCAGGAGATCCTCGAGATCGAGGACACCGCCGGCCGCCTGAAGCTGCTGTCCCGGATCCTCGCGCAGGAGCTCGAGATCGTGAAGCTCGAGCGCAAGATCGAGGGCCAGGTGCGCAGCCAGGTGCACAAGAACCAGAAAGAGTTCTACCTGAACGAGCAGCTCAAGGCGATCCGCAAGGAGCTGGGCTACCAGGGCGAGTTTTCCGGCGAGGTCGAGGAGCTCACGCGCGCGGTGCGCAAGGCGCGCCTGCCGGAAGAGGTGAACGACAAGGCGCTCAAGGAGCTGGACCGCCTTTCCAAGATGAGCTTCATGTCCCCCGAGGCCGCCGTGGTCCGCAGCTACCTGGACTGCGTGGTGGGCCTGCCGTGGAACAAGCGCACCCGCGACGTCATGGACGTCAAGGCGGTGCAGAAGCAGCTCGACGCGGACCACTTCGGCCTGAAAAAGGTCAAGGACCGCATCGTCGAGTACATCTCGGTGCTCAAGCTGAACAAGGGCCAGTTGAAGGGCCCGATCCTGTGCCTCGTGGGACCTCCGGGCGTGGGCAAGACCTCGCTCGGCAAGTCCATCGCCTCCGCGCTCAACCGCAAGTTCGTGCGCATGTCGCTCGGCGGAGTGCGCGACGAAGCTGAAATCCGCGGTCACCGGCGAACCTACATCGGTTCCATGCCCGGACGGATCATCCAGGGCCTGCGCAAGGCCGGCACCCGGAACCCGCTGTTCCTGCTGGACGAGATCGACAAGCTCGGCTCGGACTTCCGGGGCGACCCGGCGGCGGCGCTGCTCGAGGTGCTGGACCCGGAGCAGAACCACACCTTCAACGACCACTACCTGGAGGTGGACTTCGACCTCTCGGACGTGATGTTCGTGACCACCGCGAACTCGCTCCAGTCCATCCCGCCGGCGCTCCAGGACCGCATGGAGATCATCCGGCTGCCGGGCTACCTGGAGACGGAGAAAGTCCAGATCCTCAAGAACTTCCTGCTCTCCAAGCAGCTCAAGGCGAACGGCCTCAAGGACCCCGACCTGAAATTGAACGAGCCGGCCATGCGCCAGCTCATCAATCGCTACACGCGGGAATCCGGGGTGCGCAGCCTGGAGCGCGAGCTGGCCGGGATCTGCCGCAAGGTGGCCCGCCTGCACGCGGAGAACCCTGGCGCCGGCCCGGTGTCGCTGTCCCCTAAGAACCTGGAAAAGTTCGCCGGCCCGCCGCGGTTCACCGACTCGCTGATCGACCACAAGAACCGGGTCGGGCTGGCCACCGGCCTGGCGTGGACGGAAGTGGGCGGCGAAGTGCTCACCGTGGAAGTCACGATCCTGCCCGGACGCGGGGAGCTGGTGCTCACCGGCCGCCTGGGCGAGGTGATGCGCGAGTCCGGCCAGGCCGCCATGAGCTACGCGCGCTCCCGCGCGCAGCGCTTCGGGCTGGACAAGTGGTTTTACAAGGACATGGACGTCCACGTCCACATGCCCGAAGGCGCGGTGGGCAAGGACGGCCCGTCCGCCGGCATCACCATGGCGACGGCGCTCATCTCGGCGCTCACCGGCATCCCGACCCGCTCGGACGTGGCCATGACCGGGGAGATCACCCTTCGCGGCACGGTGCTCCCGATCGGCGGACTGGCGGAAAAGACCGTGGCGGCGCGGCATGCGGGCGTGAAGACGGTGCTGATCCCGAAGGCCAATGAAAAGGACATCGCGGAGCTGCCCGAAGAAGTGCGGCGCGACCTGAAACTGGTGCCGGTCGAGACCATGGACGAGGTGCTCGAGTGGGCGCTGGTTCCGCAGCCGGGCCACCAGGCGGAAAAACAGGAGGAGCCGTCCCCGACGTACGCGCACTAGGCGCTCGGCGAGGCGGCGGCAGGCAAAGCAGAATGGGGCGGGCCACGCGGCCCGCCCCATTTTTTTTCATGCATGCCAGGGCCGCCCGGGAGGGGTTTTGCAAACTTCCCGCACCACGCCCCACGACCTCCGTGGCCCCTGAGAGCCGCGTTCCGCAGCCATCACTTTCACGAAGGATTGCGATTTTCTAATTTTAACTGCAAATTATTTGAGACCTCCGCCTGTCATCTTGTCGCTGCGACCTTCAACCGCGCTGTCCACGAAGTTGACAAGCCCAGTCTTAGTCGCGTATTAGCTGTCACCCACACATGCGGATGAGCCGATTGGGTGAGAACGCCCAGTCCATGGAACGCTACTTGCGAGACTGCCCCGCGTGAGCCTGCGGTGACCTGTGAAAGAAGTGGCAAAAATCCCGTAAGTTGCGATTTGAGTGAAGTTGCAATTTGGCGAGGTCGAAATATTCAGGGAGTGGTGGAAATCATTTCATCGTTGACAGGTGCGTGGACGGGTGATAGCGTCCGCCGCGTTGTCCGACATTCTGCGCGCGGCCAACGGATTTCTACTTTCGATCCCCGCACGGCAAGCGAGTCCTGGCATCCGTGAGATTTCCGTGACGGGATATCGCGAACCGGGCACCGCCCTCCCCCGACGCTTCACATCCGCCGGGAGGGCAGAAGCGAAGGAGCGCTTCTGACACAGGAGCTGAATTACCCGGTTGACACCCTGGTGAATGCTTGGCTATTAATCTCCGAGCTTCCATACCTGCGCTTGGAGCGGGTGGGGTCGAGTTGAAAGCACAAGAATGCACAGGTTTTCCGCGCAACGGGGCGAACTGCACCCGTGCGCCTCTGTGTTTTTCCCGATGCCGGCGAACCGGCGAGGTGAGATTGAGGATGACGGTTGGTAATAGTCTTCACCGCGGATGGAGTGCCCGCGGGCACGCACCCTGGGACATGAGGTCCGGAAAGGGAATGCGATGAATCCTCGCAACGGGCCCGCGCCAACCAGGCGGGCATCGGGAGGTGGCGGAGTGGGAGAGCAGAACTACCCGGTTGCACCGCCCGGCAGCATCACGAGGGCGGTTTCGAAAATAGCAAGAAATTTAGAGGGCGGTCCGAAGCGGCCGTCAGGTCTTGAAGAGAAGAAGAACAATCCGCGTCATTCACAAGGAGGTCATCGAATGGTTGGCTGGCGCAAAGCGGTAGGGATGCTCGCGCTGACCCTCATCGTGCTGGTGGGGTTGGTGCCGGGCGCACACGCCGCTCAGACGTTTGTTACCGGTCTGAGCAACGACGGAGTGACCGCGGGATCCGGACCGGGCAGTTATGTCCGCTGGAGCCGCGCGTTCTATTCCCGTGGCGTCGACATGAGCACGGGCACGGCGACTCAGGACAGTTCGGTCGTCGTCGTGCACAACAGGCAGTCCTTTGCAGTCGGGCGCCTGGACCTGTACTCGAACACTTTGGACACGGTCCTCGCGGTGAAGGTCACCGAAAAGAACGACGCCATCGCCAACGTGGACCTGGTCCAGCTCTGGCGTGACAACGGCGACGGGATCTTCGACCCGAACACCGACGTGCAGGTTTCGTCCAGCGTCGCCGGCCTCGCCTTCACCGGCGTGGCGGCTTCCGACTCGATCGCCACGTTTGCCTTCACCCCGGCTTCGGCCGTGGCGGCGGGCATGGTGGTCCCGGCCCAGGCTGCATGGACCAATGCCGGCAACATGAACGTCACCGGCGCTCACCTGACCCTGTTCGTCGTCTACAAGACGGCCCAGCAGGTCTACAACGGCACCAAGCTGCGCGCGGCCTTCCAGGCCGGGACCAGCGGTGTCGTGCTGAGTTCCACGTTCCAGGACCCGGCCAACGTCCTCACGGGCGTATTCAACAACGGCGCGGGTGCCTCGCTGAACACGTTGCTCGAGGACGATGCCATCCCGGCGGGCTATGAGCTTGCAGCCGCCTACACGGTTCCGGCCCTGAACATCGGCGGCATCGTGCAGACCGACTACAACTCCCCGACGCTCGGCTTCTACAGTCTTCCGGCCGCGCACCACGGCACCGCCGGCGACGTGAATGTTCCGATCGTCAAGTTCGACCTGACGGCACCGGGCCCCATCGGCGGCACGCTGTTTGGACGCGCGGACGTGGGTGCGGTGCGCGACACGCTGAACAGCGTGATCGTCAGCAGCGAAAACACCTACGACCTGGACGTCAAGACGGTTCGCCTGTGGCTGAAGGCCAGGGGCAACACGGCTGACTCGGTTCAGATCTCGGGTCCCGCGAACCTTCCGTTCTATTCCGGCAACCCGGACACGCTGATTGCCGAAAAGGGCAACGTTGCCGGCGCCACGCCGTTCTCGAACGGCAAGGTCACCCTGAACGCGAACAAGATCGTCAGCTTCCTGCCGACGGGCAAGGACACGTTCCTGCTGACCTACGAGCTCAACGCACAGGGCAGCTCGCACGACAACGACGTGCTGGACCTGAAAATCGCGCAGTTCGACATCTTCGGCTCGCGGACGGGTTACACCCCGCCGAACGACGCGGCCGTGGACAACGCGGTGATCACGTTCCAGTCGCTGCCGTTCACGGTGTGGATTGACACCCTGAACACCCAGCGCGCCCTGAACGCCAACAGCGTTCCGGACCACAAGTCCAGTGGCGACCGCCTCAAGCTGGCGGGAACCATCAACATCGGCGACTCGACCAACACTGCCGGCTGCTTCGCCTCGCCTGAGCTCGCTCAGGTCAAGGTGAAGAACGCCAACAGCGACATCGACTCGCTGATCGTGGACCTTCGCGCGTTCGGTCACGGCATGCGGTACAGCCTTGGCAAGTCCGGCTGGCGTCCGCTGGGCAGTGACTCGGTGTGGTCCGACACCTTCGCGGTGATCGACCCGAGCCACGGCACCTTCAACGATGCCAACGGCTACTGGGACCAGTTCAGCCTCGACCGCTACGCGGCGGATTCCTACAACCGCCCGGACGGTCCGATCAACAACAACGGTGGCACCGGCTTCCTGGTGTCGCCGGACGGCCCGTACACGCTGGGCTCCGGCCCGGCGGCCGGCGTCGCCGCCCTCGGCAAGGGCTTCCCGAAGTGGTTCGCCTACCGTCACGACCTGAGCAACAACGTGGTCGTGGACTCCGGCTGGGCCACCACCGGGTTCCCGGGAGACAAGTACAGCAACGCCTCCTTCACGCCGCTGCCGGTGAACACCTGGCTGCCGGACCGCGTGAAGAACGTGTACTTCTCCAACGCCGATTCGGGCAAGGTGAACATTCACTTTGAATCGACCAGCGGCGGCAAGCTGGAGAACGGAAACAACACGGCGGGCATGGTCGGCGGCACCGCCTCGTTCCTCATCTACGCCCAGGCCAACTGGAAGTCGGGGGACCCGAGCGGGGACATCGACTGGTCGCACGCGGTAGACACGATTCCGGATGCCGAGTACTGGAACGGATCCAACTTCTTTACGGTGGACCACCGGATCCGCGACCTGTTCGGCGTGGCCGGCAACCCGGCCACCAAGGTCATGCACCTGGCGGACGGCAAGGACTACCTGTTCGGTGTCCGCACCCGTGACGCCGAGGGCAACCTGGAGTTGAACAAGTTCGCCTACTCGGACGTGCCTGACACGCTCGGACCGGTGGTCAACCTGATCGCCCCGACCCGTTCGTGCGGCATTTATGGTCCTGAGCACGCCCTCGATGTCTTCGCGGTCGTGGACAGCGCCAGCAAGGACGTGAACTCCGGAAGCGTGTACATGCACTTCCGCGTCAAGGACATCGACCCGAGCACCGCCGGCGACCAGCCGGGCGCCTGGGATAGCGTCAACGTCGAAACGCTGGCGGGCGGGGACTTCGACCACGAGCCGGTGCAGATGAGCCGGATTGGCTCGTCCTTCTGGTACAACACCAGAATCGTGAAGATCACGTCCAGCCACCAGACCGACTTCTGGCAGCAGGACATCTACGAGTACACGGTCACGTCGACGGACAACTCGGGCAACACCGAGACGGCCGATCACGCGTACAACCGCGTCAACTCGCTGCTGCAGGGCGGGCTCAACCACAACTGCGTGATCTGGGACCACGTCTCGCCGGTTTGCGAGCTGATCAAGATCAACGGCCAGGAGACCTCGAGCGCGCAGCTGCCGCAGATCGACGCCGCCACCGACTCGACCACCCTGACGGTTCGGGTGACCGACGCGGTGGAAGACTACTTCGGCCTGCCGTACTTCGTCCGCTCCAACCTGGGTGGCGACTCGCACACCTACGGTTGGGTGTACCCGGTCAACCACGAACTCACGGTCAAGTACCCGACCGTGGGCGCGGTGGGAAGCAGCCCGGTTCCGGGCGGCCTCACGGGTCTGGCGTACGTCGAAGTCATGGACAGCGCCTACAACTTCTGTGAATCCGAAGCGGCGTTCTTCATCAGGGACAACACGCCGCCGTCGGCCTACTGGTCGGCGCCGCAGAAGAACTTCCGTCTCGCCTTCCCGTGCTGGTTGACGGTCAAGGCCACGGACAACGCGTGCCTCGCCGGCGCGGTGTTCACGCTGTACGACAACGCTGGCACGTTCCTTGACACGATCATCACCCTCCCGGCGCCGACCGATGAGGCAAAGGCCGCCAGGAAGAACGCCAAGAAGCTTGGCGCCAAGGATGCTTCGGTCTCGGAGACCTACAGCTACTACTGGCAGAAGAGCCTGGAATACGCGATCGCCCGCGGCTTGACCGATGGCGGCGTGTACGTCCTGAAGGCCACGGTCTATGACTGCGCCGGCAACACCGTCACCGCGACGACGTCGTTCATCTTCGACGGCCTCGCACCGACGCTGAAGCTTGCGATCATCGACCCGGTCATGCAGAACGGACACGTGGTTGTTTCGAACGGCTCGCCGGTGGCCTTCAAGGCCACTCCATCGGGTCCGTACTCGAACGACGTCGTGAAAGCGGAGTTCTTCTCCAAGTCGAAGTCGGCTCCGGACGAGTACTTCAGCTACAACAAGTTCGCCACGGTAACCGCGCAGCGTGACGGCGGCTACTGGGCCACGTCGGTCTTCCCGGACAACGACTCGATCGTGGTCCGCGTGATCGGCTTCGATGCAGCCGGCAACATGGCCTACGACACCGACGATGACGGCGAATTCGACCCGGGTACGCTCGCGGCCGCTTTCACCACCCCGTCGGCCGTGCTGTTCTACACCATTGCGGCTCCGGATTGGGCGCTCGAGAGCGTGACGGACGTGACCACCGGTCAGGTCTACCACGTGAGCCCGAAGCTCAATAAGAGCCAGGCGTGCGCGTACGCCACCGGCGACGACTCGCTCTGGATCCAGCCGCAGGACGACTCGCAGGCGCAGAACACCGCGTTCGTCGAGTACCGCCTGAGCGGCCCGGGCATCGGCAGCAACCTGCCGAACAACACCAACGCCACCATCCAGCTGGGTCACTCCAACAGCGCCCCGTACAACTTCGGCTTCAGCCTGAAGTCGCTCGGCGGTCTGCAGGAGTACCTGGCGGTGAACGGATACTGGACCGGCACGCTCACCATGCGTGTCTATGACATCAGCGGCAGCTACACCGACGAGGACGCGATCTGCCTCGGCGTCACCAACACCCGCCCGAGCCAGGCTTGCATCACCGAGCCGCTCCCGGGTTGCGTGGTGTACGGCGATGTTTCGGTCTCCGCGATCGTCATCGACTCGCACTTCATCCGCAAGGTTCGGTTCGAGTACCAGGACCGTTCCAGCGGCGAGGCGGGCGCGTGGGTGCCGTTTGATTCGGCCCTCAGCGTTCCGTGCAGCGATAACCGCGCCAGCAAGATCAAGCCGCAGAGCGTGCCGCTGCAGTGCCCGCCGCAGACCTTCTCGGCCACCTGGCACACGAAGCTCTTCAACCTGGCGGACGGCCAGTACGGCCTGCGCGCGGTGGCAATCGACTCCGCGGGCAACATCGATGCCAGCCCGAAGAACATCGTGGTGACCCTGGACAACAAGGGTCCGTCGGTGTCGCTCGGTCCGGTCCCCGCCTGGGTTGGCGGTGGAACGAGCTGGGTGAACCCGCTGAACGGTCACGCCATCTACCCGGTGCTCCACTTGAGCGCCGTGGTAACGGGTGGCACGCCGCAGGCCTCGGTCACGTTCCAGGCGAAGGCTGCCGGGAACGACCCGGGTGGCACCTGGGTCACGCTGGGAACGGTGGACCACGCTCCGTACGTCATGGACTACGTGTTCACGGCGTCCAACCAGAACCTGTGGAAGAACAACCTGTGCACCACGTGCGGCACGCAGATTCGCGCCGTGGTCGACGATGAGGCTTGTGGTCCGGGCCGTAACGCCTTCGACCTGAGCGCCATCATCAAGTGCGACTTCAGCGCGCCGGTGTGCTACTTCACCTCGGTGGCCGATGTCCCGGTCAACGGCAACACCCTCCCGGTCGACGTGACCTCCGGCACGAGCGTGCCTCTGGTCGCCGGCGCCTGGGACAACGTGCCGACCGCCGACGTCAACGTCGGTATGGACAGCGTGAGCTTCACGGTCAACTCGCCCAACGGGACCCGCGTGTTTGACGTGGGTTACCCGGCGAGCGCCGCCACCGCGGGCCAGTACACGGTGTACTGGAACACGACGGGACTCACGGCAGGCCTGTACACGGTGAACTTCAAGGCGTGGGACCTGCTGCACAACTACTGCAGCAGCAGCACGCAGGTGAAGGTCATCGACAACCTGGCGCCGATCGCTTCGATCTGCGCGATCACCGACCACCACGTCCTGGCCATCAGCTACGACCGGGATGTGAATGACATCACGTTCCAGTACCGTCCGCAGGGTGGGACGAACTGGCGTGCCCTGGGCATCGCCACCAGGCTCCAGAAGAGCCAGTTGACGAAGGACCAGGCCAAGGCGCTCGGCCGCCGCGTGGCCCGCAAGCTGGCCAACGGAAACGTGCCGGTGACCCTGTGGTCGACCGATTACGACGCGTCGAAGGACCCGAACGGAACCTACGAGTTCCGTGCGATCGCCCGCGACACGGCGAACAACAGTGACCCGTCGCAGGCCCCGTTGACCTCTGGAACCCTGGCCGTGAACAACGGCCTGGCGACCTGGACCTTCGCGGCCGTACCGCAGCTCAAGAGCCTGTCGTTCACGGGCAACGAGTCTGCGTGCGACTCGGTGATCGTCAACACGACCACGGATGGCAGTTGCGGCATCCCGGGCGTGGTGGTAGTCAGCAGGGCAATCAACCAGCCGGCCACGAGCTTCTACGCTTCGCTCGTGAGCATGGGTCAGAACAGCATCAACTCCACGACGTTCTACGGATCCGCGGCCATCGACGAGATCGTTGGCAACGGTGGGAACGCCTGGGTGTTTGCCTGCTGCATGACCAGTGCCAACACGGTCAGCCTGATCCAGAACGGCCTGGTCGACTTCGCGGTGACTCCGTCGCTGGGTTCGAACAGCACCGTGACCGGTGTGGACGGCTACGCCTCGGCGTACTTCCCGCCGAACTCGCTCAGCTACACCACGTCGTTCGAGATCCTGCCGGTCGACATGCCGCAGCCGCAGCCCGACAACAACCGGGTCCGCGGTGTACCGACGCCTTCGGGCGCACTGGAATGCTTCACCCAGTGCTACTACAATTTCAAGGTGAAGGGCGGCGCCAACAAGCAGTCGGTGAAGGAAAACAGTCCGAACTTCAACAAGCCGGTCACCATCGGCCTGAAGTACGGCACGCCGGCTGGACCCAACACACAGAAGGCCCTGACGGTCGCCCGTTGGGACTACAACAATAGCCAGTGGGTGTTCGGAGACGTCGTCCGGGCAACCATCAACCCGGCCAACAACACGGCCTCGGCACTGGTTAACCGTGACGGTTGCTACGCGGTGGTCGAGCTCGACACCGCCTGCAGCGCGGGCAACCTGACGCTCACCGATGTTCGTGCGATCCCGGGCGAGCTTTCCGCCCCGGCGCACCAGCAGGTGCCGCTGAACTCCGGATACGTCGACGCGAAGCCCTGCTTCTCGGCGAACATCCAGGAGACCTTCAGCAACAGCGACAACGTGTCGAATGTCGAAGTGTGGGTGCGGCCGGTTGGCGGCAACTACATCAAGATGTATGACTACAAGAACTCGTTCACCCACTGCGGCCTCGACCAGAACTCCGGGTACGAAGCTGGCAGCGGGTTCCTGAACCTCTGTTACGAGGCGGCGGAGAACGAGGGTTGCGCGGACAACAACCCTGGTAGCGACGACGGCGCCTTCCCGGCGCTGAAGACGGGCAACTACCAGCTGAAGGTCACGGCGACCACGCGTTTGGGCTACTGCCAGACGCAGGAAGTCACGTTCAACGTCGACGCCAATGGCCCGACGGTGGCGAACCTGACGCCGGCCTACCAGGGCAACAACCCGGTGATCGTGTACAGCGCCTCCGATGCTGGAGCCGGGGTGAGCCAGAAATGGCAGGCCGTGGACCTGTTCGTCCAGGAGTTCGACCGCGACAACGCGACCATCAAGTCCCCGATCTACAAGGGTACGTTCTACCCTGGTACCGGGATCGCCTCGGACTCGTCCAGGGCGAACGCGGGTGGCGGCACGACGTTCTTCTACTCGGTCAAGACGAACTTTGACCTGAAGAAGGGCGATCACCTGCGCGCGGTGGTGTACGGCGGTCAGGACGCCGACTGGTTCATCGATGCGCACTCGAGCTACGACGGCACCGGTCCGGCCCGCCAGTACGTGGCGAACGGCGGTGTGCGTGACTCGCTGAACAACGCGGCTGGTCCGCTCGAGATCAACACCACGTACGACCCGGACCACGCGGTTCGTCCTGGTGTGACGGTGATCACGGCTGGCTGTGTCGGACCGAACGCGAGCATCAAGTTCACCGTCGCCGATGATGGCGCCGGTATCGACTGGAGCTCGCTGTCGATCACGTACTCGAACGCCGCGACCGGCGCCGTGTACGGCACGCACCACATCAACAACGTGACTCGCGACGGGAACACCGTTACGGACGCCACCACCTTCAACTGGGCGAATGGTACGTCCGTGAAGGCAGTGATCCACGTGACGGACAACGGTTCGCCGCGCGGTGAAGAGAACTTCGAGTACAACTTCACCGTCGATGCGACCGGCCCGACGATCACGCTGGCAAGCGGCGCAAACCAGACGGACGCCAAGATCGCGCTCGACGTTGACGGCAAGGACTGCGCCGGCAACTTCGACATCGACTGGTCGACCGTCACGGTCACGATCAATGGTGTGGCTACCGAAGCCTTCACCGTCGATCAGGGCCTGCACCGCATCTACGTAAACAACCCGGGCTTCGGGAAGACGCTGGTGGTGACCGTCATGGACAAGGCTGGAAACACGGGTACCTACCGTGGGACCACCGAGTCCGGAAACCTGGGCTTCGGCTCCGGCGGCCTTGCACCGCACAACTACCCGAACCCGTTTGATAACAAGGCCAGCAACAACACCACGACCATCGCTCTGGGGCTGACCAAGTCCGCCATCGTCGAAATCCGCATCTTCGACCTGGCTGGCAACCCGTTGAAGTCCTGGTCCGGCATCAACGCCACCCCGGTGACCACGGTCATCTGGGATGGTCGCGACGACGAAGGCCGGGCTGTGGCGCGCGGTGTCTACCTCGCCCGCATCAAGGCTACCGACGGCTCCCGTACTGCGTCGGCGATCATCAAGATCGCGGTGGCCAGGTAACCAACGTGGAGAGGGGGTCCGGCGTCTAGCCGGACCCCCAACCCGCCGATAACCTTGACGATGACGAACAAGGAGGTAGTGAAGATGTTCCGGAAAGGCTCCATGGTCCTGATGGCCGGCGTCGCGGCTCTCGCGATCGCCTCGGCTGCCTGGGCCGACGACAGCAACGAAGCGAAGAATGCCTTCGCGCTCCAGCGCTCAGGTGTTGACGCCCGCGCGCTCGGCATGGGCAACGCCTATGTCGGGCTCGCCAACGACGCGGCTGCCGGTTACTGGAACCCGGCGGGTCTGTTCTGGATGAGCGAGGGCAACACCGACCTCACCGCCATGTACACGACCGGCCTGTCGGCCGACCGTTTCCAGAACTACATCGCCGTGGGACACCGTTTCAAGGACTTCGGTCTGGCGGCGTCCTGGATCAACGACGGTATCCGTGACATCCCGGGCTACGACGCCCAGGGCAACTCGACGAAGGTGTTCGGCAACTTCGAGAACACCATCATCGCGTCCATGGGTATCGGAAGCGACAAGGCAGCCTTTGGTTTCAGCATCAAGGGCTACATGCAGAACCTGAACAGCGAACAGCGCAACGGCATCGGATTCGACGCCGGCGTGCAGTTCAAGATGAACGACATGATCACCCTGGGTGGTGTCGCCCAGGACCTGGGCGGAAGCCTTGGACCTGGCAACCGCCTCCCGGTGGACTTCCGCCTCGGTGTCGGCATCACGCCGGTCGACCACTTCAAGGTCGGCATGGATGTCGAGAAGATCGAGCGGACCGATCACATCCTGTTCCACGGTGGCGCCGAGTACGGTGTCAAGTTCGGTGACGACGCCATGGCGATGCTGCGTGGTGGCGTCAACGACAGCCACTTCAACGTGGGACTGGGCGTGCGCGTGAGCAAGCTCCAGGCCGACTACGCGTTCACCAACGAGCGCGAAGAGACCCTGGGCAACGGCCACCGCGTTTCGCTGAACGCGAGCTTCTAGGAAGTTCGCGGGCACGAAGCCAGGTCTCGTTTCAAACGGCAGGGACCTCCGGGTCCCTGCCGTGTTTCATGAAGGGCCGGCCGCGGGCCGACACGCATAGAAGCCTTTCCGGAAGGGGTGGTGCCATGATGGCGCCACCCCTTTTTTTGTCCTTCCGACGCCCCTGAACCCTCCGAGCCTTGACAGCCGGTCCAAAACCGATGATGATGGGATCCTGTCGAACGTGAACCGGGGGGCGCGCTTGGGCCCCGCTCGTGAACGATTTCACAAGTGACGGAGCGGCTAACCCTTGAAGATCGTGGTCTGTCTGAAGCAGGTCCCGGACTCCGAAACGCGGGTCAAACTGGACCCCACCGGAAAGTCCCTGGACAGCGCTGGCGTGTCGCTTGTCGTCAATCCTTACGATGAATACGCCATCGAAGAAGCTCTCAAACTGAAAGAGGCCGCCGGCGCGGGCGAAGTGATCATCCTCACTCTCGGAGCTTCCGGAGCCGCCACCGCCATTCGCAATGCGCTCGCCATGGGCGCCGACCGCGGAATCCTATTGAAGGCCGACACCGCGAACGCGGATGCCCGCGCCATCTCCGAAGCGCTGTCTTCGACCATCAAGGAACTTTCCCCCGATCTGGTGCTGTGCGGCAAGCAGGCCATCGACGATGACGGCGCCCAGGTGGGCCCGCGCATCGCGGAGCTCCTGGGTTGGCCGTGCGTGACCGTGGTGACCAAACTTGAAATCTCCCCCGGCAAAGTCAGGGCGGAGCGCGAGATCGAGGGCGGTATCGAGGTGTGCGAGTGCGCCCTTCCCGCCGTGATCACCGCCCAGAAGGGCCTCAACGAGCCGCGCTACGCTTCACTCAAGGGAATCATGGCCGCGAAAAAGAAGGAAATCCTGGAACAGGACGTAACCCTTTCCGCCCCGGGCCTGGTCACTTCCAGCATGTCCCTGCCGGCCGGCCGCAGCGCGGGCCGCATGGTGGGTTCCGGCAAGGAAGCGGTGCCCGAACTGGTGCGGATCCTGCGCGAGGAGGCCCGCGTCATCTAATGGCGCGGGATTGAACCCATGAGCATCCTGGTTTTCATCGAAGTTCGGGACGGCAAGATCCGTCGCGTTTCTCACGAGGTCCTGGGGGCCGCGCGGCGGCTCGCCGATTCCATGGGCGGCAAGCCGGTGGTGGCCGTCGTGGTAGGAAGCGCGATCCAGGACGTGCCCTCGCTGGGCCCCGCGGGCGCCGACAAGGCGCTGGTGTGCGACGCCCCGCAGTTCGAAAAGTATTCGCCCGACGGTTATGCCACGGTCGTGGCCGCCGCGGTGGGCCGGTCCGGCGCCGACACGGCGCTGTTCGCGGCCACCTCGATGGGCAAGGACCTATCGCCCCGCGTGGCCGCGCGACTCAAGGCGGGACTCGCCACCGACTGCACCGCGCTGGGCGCCGAGGGCGGCCGCGTCGTGGCCACCCGGCCGGTCATGGCCGGAAAGGCGCTCGCCGAAGTCCGCTGGGACGGTCTCCAGGTGGCCTCGCTCCGCCCCAAGATCTTCGAGGCCCTCGCGCCCGACTCATCCCGCAGCGTCGCCGTCGAGAGCCTGGCGCCCGGCGTGTCGGAGGCCGACCTCAAGGTGCGCACGGTCGAAGTGAAGGCGGCCTCCGCCGGGAAGCTCGACCTGACCGAGGCGGAAGTGATCGTCTCCGGCGGACGAGGGATGAAGGGACCCGAGAACTACAACATCCTGGAGGACCTGGCTGCGGCCCTGGGCGGCGTGGTGGGGGCTTCCCGAGCCGCGGTGGACGCCGGCTGGCGCCCGCACGGGGACCAGGTGGGGCAGACCGGCAAGACCGTCTCGCCCAAGCTCTACGTGGCCTGTGGGATCTCCGGCGCGATCCAGCACCTGGCGGGCATCAGCAGCTCGCGCTGCATCGTCGCGATCAACAAGGACGCCGAGGCCCCGATTTTCAAGGTGGCCGACTACGGGCTGGTGGGGGACGTGTTCGAAGTCGTCCCCGCGCTGACCGAAGCCGTCAAGAAGCTGAACTCCCACTAGCCGAAGGTGCCTGAATGCCGGTGATCAACGCCTACATGCCCGCGCTGCTGATGCTGGCCCTTGCCACGGGGTTCGCCCTGTTCACGGTGGTGGCCTCGCGGCTCATCGGACCCTACCGGCCTACCCGCGAAAAGAACATGCCCTACGAGTGTGGGATCGAGCCCGTGGGGAGCGCCAACGACCGCTTCTCGGTGAAGTTCTACCTGGTGGCGATGCTGTTCATCATTTTTGACATCGAGGCCGTGTTCCTTTACCCGTGGGCGGTCGCGTTCCGCGAGCTGAGGCTTTTCGGGCTCATCGAGATGCTGGTGTTCGTGGCGCTGCTCCTGGTCGGTTATATCTACGTGTGGAAGAAGGGAGCCCTGGAATGGGACTAGAAGAAAAGATTCCCGAGGGCCCGCTCCTCACGACCGTCGAAAAGGCCGTCGCCTGGGCCCGCAGCAACAGCATCTGGCCGGCCACGTTCGGGCTGGCCTGCTGCGCCATCGAGATGATGGCTGCCGGCGCGTCCCGGTTCGACCTGGCGCGCTTTGGCGCCGAGGTGTTCCGCGCCTCCCCCCGGCAGGCGGATCTCATGATCGTGGCGGGCCGGGTGAGCGTGAAGATGGCCCCGGTGCTCCGGCAGGTGTACGACCAGATGCCCGAGCCCAAGTGGGTGATCGCCATGGGCGCGTGCGCGTCCTGCGCGGGCGTGTTCAACAACTACGCGATCGTGCCGGGCGTGGACCGCATCGTACCGGTGGATGTCTACGTGCCCGGCTGTCCGCCCCGTCCCGAGATGCTCATCCAGGGCATCATGCTGCTCCAGGAAAAAATCCGGAACGGGGTCAAGGATCCCGTGTGGGCCGACACCAAATTCCAACCCCGCATCGCCCTGAAGTAGGGCGACCGGGCGCCCGCGGCTCGCGCGGAGCCCGCCAGGAGAGCGCTTGTTCGAGTTTCTGTGCGACACCAACACGCCGGTGGAAGCCGCCGTGCGGTCCCGTTTCGACGGCGCCGTGGTGGACCGCGATGGATTCCGCGGCGAACTCACCCTGACGGTGAGGAAGGACCGCCTGATCGAAATCATGAATTTCCTGAAGGGCGATCCGGCCATGCAGTTCGACCTGCTCTCGGACGTGACCTCGGTGGACTGGCCGGAGCGCGACGAGCGGTTCGACGTGGTCTACCACCTGACCTCCACCGTTCTCAAGCAGTGGGTGGTGATCAAGTGCCGGGTCAAGGAAGGCGAGAGCTGCCCTTCGGTGGTGAAGATCTGGCGCGGGGCCGACTGGATGGAACGCGAGGTGTTCGACCTCATGGGGATCCCGTTCCACGGCCACCCGGACCTGCGCCGGATCGTCACGCCGGACGACTGGGAAGGCCACCCGCTGCGCAAGGAGTACCCGCTCGGCCGCGAGGAAATCGCCTTCACCCACAACGTGAAGACCCTGAAGCCGCGTCCCGTGATCATCAGCCCGGACTACAAAGATGCCTACTGATATCGCCAATCTCCACACCGAGACCATGACGCTCAACATGGGCCCGCAGCACCCGTCCACCCACGGGGTGCTGCGCCTGGTGCTGGAACTGGACGGCGAAACCGTGCTGCGCGTCACGCCCCACGTGGGCTACCTGCACACCGGCATGGAAAAGCAGGCCGAGAGCAAGAACTACTACAAGTTCATCCCGACCACCGACCGCATGGACTACCTCGCGCCCATGTCCAACAACCTGGGCTACTGCCTGGCGGTGGAAAAGCTACTCAACGTCGAGATCCCGCTCCGGGCCCAGTACATCCGCGTGCTCATCGCCGAACTCACCCGCATCTCCAGCCACCTGGTGTGGCTGGGGACGCACGCCATGGACCTGGGCGCGCAGACGGTGTTCCTGTACTGCTTCCGGGAGCGCGAAAAGTTCCTGATGCTCCAGGAGTTCCTGTGCGGCGCCCGGCTCACCGCCAGCTACGTTCGGATCGGCGGTCTGATGCTGGACCTGCCCGAGGGGTTCCTGGACGCGGCCAAGACCTTCTCGGACGAGATGAACGCCCACATCGACGAGTACGAGGCGCTCCTGACCCGCAACCCCATCTGGCTGCGCCGCACCCAGGGCGTGGGAGTGATCACCCGGGAGCAGGCGCTCGACATGAGCGCCACCGGCCCGACCCTTCGCGGCTCGGGCGTGGACTGGGACCTGCGCAAGGCGCGGCCCTACTCTTCCTACGACCACTTTGACTTCGATGTCCCCCTGGGCAGCAAGGGGGACGTGTACGACCGCTACCAGATCCGGGTGGAGGAGATGCGCCAGAGCGTGCGCATCTGCCAGCAGGCCATCGCGAAGATGCCCGGAGGCGACTACCGCTCCCGCGACTGGAAGTACGTGATTCCACCGCACGAGGACGTGGCCCACAGCATGGAAGCGCTGATCCACCACTTCCGGCTGGTGACCGAGGGTTTCCGCCCGCCGGTCGGCGAGGCGTACCACGCCATTGAGTCGCCCAAGGGCGAACTGGGCTTCCACCTGGTGAGCGACGGCGGCGCCAATCCGTACCGGTGCCACGTGCGCGGGCCGTCATTCGTCAACCTGCAGGCCCTTGCCCTCATGTGCGAGGGGCGGCTGGTGTCGGACCTGGTCGCCGCGATCGGATCCATCGACATCGTGCTCGGGGAAGTGGACCGCTGATGGCGCTCGAATTCAAGCCGGCTGTCGTCGACGAGTGCAGGAAGATCATCTCCCGCTACCCGCAGCCCCGCTCGGCGGTGCTGCCGCTCCTGTACGTGGCGCAGCGCGAGTTCGGCTACGTTCCCAAGGAGGCTGAGGCGCTGGTCGCGGACCTGCTGGAGCTGCCGCCCGCCGACGTGGCCGGAGTGGTGAGCTTCTACACCATGTTCCACCGCCAGCCCGTGGGGAAGTACGTGGTGCAGGTGTGCCGGACCCTGTCCTGCGCCATCATGGGCGGCGACAACCTGGCCGACCACCTGCAAAAGAAACTGGGCATCGGCCCGGGCGAGACCACGCCGGACGGCAAGTTCACCCTGAAATGGGTGGAGTGCCTGGCCTCTTGTGGAACCGCCCCGGTGGTGCAGATCAACGACGACTATCACGAGAACCTGACCATCCAGGAGCTGGACCGGCTGCTGGATTCGCTTCGGTAGGGGCCACTCCATGAACGACATCGTCTTCAAGGGCATCGACACTCCCAACCTTCGCCAGCTCGCCGTGTACGAGGCGAACGGGGGATACGCGGCTGTCCGGAAGGCCCTCAAGGACATCAAGCCCGACGAACTGATTGAGATGGTCAAGCAGTCCGGCCTGCGCGGGCGCGGCGGCGCAGGGTTCCCGACCGGAATGAAGTGGAGCTTCGTCCCCAAGGTGTCCGCCGAGCCCAAGTACGTGGTGGTCAACGCCGACGAGAGCGAGCCGGGCACCTTCAAGGACCGCGAGCTCATGGAGAAGAACCCGCACCAGCTGCTGGAGGGGATCATCCTGGCGGCCTGGGCGATCGGCTCCCACAAGTCGTTCATCTACATCCGCGGCGAGTTCGCCCACATCGCGAAGATCCTGGAAGCGGCGGCCCTGGAGGCCGAGGCCAGGGGCTATCTCGGAAAGAACATTTTCGGGAGCGGCTTCGACCTGGACCTGGTCATTCATCGCGGCGCCGGCGCCTACATCTGCGGCGAAGAGACCGCGCTCCTGGACTCGCTCGAGGGGTTCCGCGGCCAGCCGCGCCTGAAGCCGCCGTTCCCGGCGGTCAAGGGCCTGTACGGCGGCCCGACCATCGTGAACAACGTGGAAACGCTCTCGTTCGTGCCGTTCATCGTGAACGAGGGCCCCGCGGCGTTCCGCAAGTTCGGCACCGAAAAGAGCCCCGGCACCAAGATCTTTTCCGTGAGTGGCCCGGTGAAAAAGCCCGGCAACTACGAGCTGCCCCTGGGAACCCCGCTCCGCAAGCTGCTGGAGGAGATCTGCGGCGGCATGCTGGGCGGCCACGAACTCCTGGCGGTGATCCCCGGCGGCTCCTCGGTGCCGGTGTGGAACAAGGACTACCTGGACGTGCCGCTGGACTTTGAGTCGGTGGCCGCCAAGGGATCGCTCCTGGGGTCCGGCGGCGTGATCGTGATGAGCAGCAAGACCAGCATGGTCGCCGCCACGCTCAACCTGACCCGGTTCTACCGCCACGAGTCGTGCGGCAAGTGCACGCCGTGCCGCGAAGGGACCTACTGGATGGAAAAGGTGCTCGGCCGGATCCACCGCGGGCTGGGAATGCCCGGGGATCTTGAATTGCTGCTGGACCTTTGCTCCACCCTGGAGGGACGCAGCTTCTGCGCGCTCGGCGACGCGGCCGCCATGCCGGTGCGCAGTTCCATCCTGATGTTCCGTGACGAATACGAGGCCCGGATTCGCGAGGCCGCGGGCGGCAAGACGCCCGAGACGGCCGGAAGCCGGTAGGAGCCGCCAACATGACCGAGCCCAAAATGGTGACCTGCACGATTGACGGCCGCACCGTGACCGCGCCGGAAGGCACGCTGCTGACCGATGCCGCCAAAATGCTGGGCATCCAGATCCCCATCTTCTGCTCGCACCACCGGCTCAAGCCGCTGGGCGCCTGCCGTATCTGCCTGATCGAGAAGGAAAAGACGGGCAAACCGGTCATCGCCTGCGCCGAGATGGTCGCGGAAGGGGCGGTGTTCCACACCCAGAGCGAAATGGCCCTGAAGGCCCGCAAGGGCATCATGGAATACCTGCTCGTGAACCACCCGCTGGATTGCCCGATCTGCGACGAAGGCGGCGAGTGCGATCTCCAGGATACGAGCTACGAGCACGGCATCGGCTCGAGCCGCTTCGTGGAAATGAAGCGCTCCTTCGACATCGTGGACCTGGGCCCCATCGTGGTGCTGGACCGCAACCGCTGCATCGTGTGTGCGCGCTGTGTCCGCTACTGCAACGACATCATGGGGGATTCCGCGCTGACCATCGAGGAGCGCGGCTTCCACAGCCAGATCAACACCAGGGACGGCGGCGAGCTGGAGTGCCAGCAGTGCGGAAACTGCATCGAGGTGTGCCCGGTGGGGGCCCTCACCAGCCGGCCGTACCGCTTCAAGGCGCGCCCCTGGGACCTCAAGCAGACCGAGACGGTGTGTAACTTCTGCTCCAACGGTTGCACCTTCCACCTGGGACGGCGGGAGGGCACGCTGGTGCGCGCCCGCGCCAAGAAGTCCCACGGCGTGAACCGTGATTTCCTGTGCGCCCGCGGACGCTACGGCTACGAGTTCCCGACTTCCCCGGAGCGCCTGCACTTCCCGCGGATCCGCCAGGGAGGAAGCCTGCAGCGCGCCGAGTGGAGCGATGCCCTGGGCCAAGCCGTCCGCGCGATCCAGGCGGCCCGCTCGGCCGGCAAGGCCGTGACGGCCCTGGCGTCGGCGCGGCTCTCCAACGAAGACCTGTACCTTCTCCAGCGTCTGGTGCGCGAGGTGGCGGCGAGCCCGCACCTGGACCACCGCCTGGAGCAGCGCGCCCCGCTTCCCGGACCTCTGCTGAAGTCGCTGGCCGCCTTCCCTGCGCTCCCGGTTTCCGCCATCGCGACCCTGGGCTCGGCCCTGGTGTTCGGCGAGGACGTGAACGAAGAGCAGCCGCTCTATGGCACCAGCCTGCTGCGCGAAGTGCACTACCGCAGGATGCCGGTGGTGGTCGCGCACTCGCGCCGGGTGCGCCTGATGCAGGAGGCGGCTTCCGGCCTGCCGTACCGGCCGGGCTCGGAGCTCGCCGCCGCCCGCGGACTCCTGAAGTCGCTGGCGGCCCACCAGGGCGCCGCCGGCCCCGCCGAGGAAGTGCGAAAGATGACCGCGGGCTGGAGCTGGGAAGCGCTGGCCTCCGGCTCGGGCCTCACCGAGGCCCAGTTCGAGAAGGCGGCCGCCACGCTCTATTCCGGGGGGAGCCGCGCCATCTACTTCGGCTCCCAGGCGCTGCGGGCCGCGGAGGCCCCCGACCTGGTGCGCGCCCTGATCGACATGGCGCTGGTGAGTGGCGCTTCCCTGGTGCCGCTGTGGGACCGCTCCAACTCCCAGGGCGCCCTGGACATGGGCGTGCTGCCCGACCTGCTCCCCGGCTACGAAGCCGCCCCGGCGCCCGGCTGGAACACCGCCGAGATCCTGCGCCGCTCCGCCTCCGGCGAGGTGGGCGTGCTGATCCTGGCGGGCGCGGACCCGCTGGCGCACTTCCCCGACCGCAAGCTGGCCGAGAACGCGCTGCGCAAGGCCGACTTCGTGCTGTCGCTGGATCTATTCGAGACCGACGCCTCCGAGATGGCGCACGTCTCGCTTCCGCTGCGCTCCTACGCCGAGTCCGACGGGAGCGTGACCAATTCCGAGCGTCGCGTGCAGGCCCTGCGTTCCGCCGCCAACCCGGTGGGCGAGAGCGAGGCCGGCTGGCGGATCTTCGAGCGGCTGGCGACCGGACTGGGCTCGGCGTGGAACTACGCCGACCTGCTCGCGCTCCAGGAAGAGATCCGCGCGCGCGTTCCGCTCTACAAGGTGCTGGGCCGCCGCATGGGCCCGGCGGCCACGTCCTGGGCGCTTCCGGGCGCTTCCCTGCCGGGCGCGCAGCCGGTGGGCGAGGGCAAGGCCCCCGCCGCCGCAGCCGCGGGAACCCTGCGCGTGGAGTCCGGCAACAGCATCTTCCATCACGGCATGCTTTCGCAGCACAACAAGGTCCAGCTCAAGCTGCTTCCCGGCCCCACGCTTTTCCTGGCCGCGGAGGACGCGGCCCGGCTCAGGCTGGCCGAGGGCGATCTGGCCCTGCTGGAGGGTCCCGGCGGCAAGGTCGAGGCGCGCGTCAAGATCGGCGGGCCATCCGGGCCCGGCGTGGGCTTTTATCCCGACCACTTCGCGGGCGCCGAGGCGAACCGGCTCTTCGGGCCGGAAAGCCCGTTCGCCGACATCAAGATCTCCACCCTCAGCGCGGCGGTGCATTCCTAGATGATCCACCTACTGGACAACATGCTCATCCGAGCGGCCGTGCAGGGGCTCATGATCATCAGCATCATGCTCGGTTGCGTGACCTTCCTGGTGTGGACGGAGCGCAAGGTGGCCGGCCACATCCAGCTGCGGATCGGCCCCGAGCGCGTCGGGCCGTTCGGGCTGCTGCAGACCATCGCCGACGTGATCAAGCTGTTCATGAAGGAAGACATCACCCCGAGCTCGGCCAACAAGGTGCTGTACACCATCGCCCCGATGCTCGCGGTGATCCCGCCCATGACCTCATTCGCGGTGGTGCCGGTGTGGAGCCAGTTCGCGCTGGCGGACTTCAACATCGGCATCCTGTGGGTGCTGGCCTTCACCTCGCTCTCGGTGTACGCCATCGTGCTGGCCGGCTGGTCCTCCAACAGCAAGTACTCCACCCTGGGCGGGCTGCGCGCCACCGCGCAGATGATCAGCTACGAGCTGGCCATGGGGCTTTCGATCCTGCCGATCCTGATGTGGTCGGGCACGCTGTCGCTGCGCGAGATCGTGCTGCTGCAGCAGCGCCACCTCTGGAACATCGCGGTGCTGCCCTTCGGCCCGATCGCCTTCCTGCTGTTCCTGATTTGCGCGATCGCCGAGACAAACCGGGCCCCGTTCGACCTGCCCGAGGCCGAAGCCGAGCTGGTGGCCGGGTTCGCCACCGAGTACAGCTCGATGAAATGGTCGTTCTTCTTCCTGGGCGAGTACGCCGCGATCATGACCGGCTGCGCGGTGGCCACGTCGCTCTTCCTGGGTGGCTGGGGCGGGCCGTTCGTGGACCAGGTGCCGCTCCTGGGGATCGTCTACTTCGTGGCCAAGGTGTTCGCCCTGATCTTCGTGTTCATGTGGGTGCGGTGGACGTTCCCGCGCTTCCGCTACGACCAGTTGATGGGCTTCGGGTGGAAGTTCCTGCTCCCGGCCACCCTGGGAACACTGGTGCTGGGCGCAATCTGCATGACCGTGTTCCCCGGCTTCTACCACCAGTTCTACGGGAGGTAAGCGTGCCCCACTTGCAGTTCCCCGCCCTGTCGGTGCCGCTGGTGCTGTTCTGGGTGTTCGCCGTGGTGGCGTGCCTGATGGGACTCCTGGTGATCGTGCTCGCGAACCCGGTGTCCAGCGCGCTGGCCCTGGTCATGACCCTGTGCGCCGTCGCGGGGTTGTTCCTGACCCTGGGCGCGCAGTTCATCGCCGCGGTCCAGGTGATCGTTTACGCCGGCGCCATCATGGTGCTGTTCCTGTTCGTGATCATGCTGCTGCAGCTGCGCGGAGAGCCCGGAGGCCTGCGGGGCGTGCTGTTCGGCCCCAAGGTGCTGGCCGGGGCGCTCGGAGTCGCGCTGATCACCCAGATGGGATCGCTGGTCGCCACGGCCGCGTGGCCCGCGGGCGCCGCGGATCCGGCGGCGTTCGACAGCCCGCTCAACACCCAGATGATCGGAAAGCTGCTCTATTCCAGGTACCTGCTGCCGTTCGAGGTGGTCAGCGTGCTGTTGCTGGTGGCGCTGCTCGGGTCGGTCGTGCTGGCCAAGAGGAAGTTCTAGATGGTGCCGATTTCGAATTACCTGTGGGTGAGCGTCATCCTGTTCAGTCTTGGCGTGACCGGGGTGATCCTGCGCCGCAACGCCATCGTGATCTTCATGTGCATCGAGCTCATGATGAACGCGGCCAACCTGGCCTTCGTGGCCTTCGCCCGCCAGACCCACACGCTGGACGGCCAGGTGATGGTGTTCTTCGTGATGACCGTCGCGGCCGCCGAGGTGGCGGTGGGCCTCGCGATCATCATTTCCATGTTCCGCCACCATGAGTCGGTGAATATCGACCAGGTGGATCTGCTGCGCGGCTGATCGGGAGGCTGTCTTGGACCTGAAGTGGATTGCCCTGGTGCCGCTCTTCCCGCTCCTGGGCTCGGTGATCAACCTGTTCCTGGGGCGGCGCCTCTCCAAGGGCGTCGTGGGAACTCTGGCATGCGCCGCGGTGCTGGCGTCCTTTGCCGTTTCGGTGGGCGCGTTCTTCTCGCTCAATGCCATGGCCCCCGAGCACCGGCAGGTGGTCGTCCACCTGTTCGACTGGATCGACGCGGGCTCCTTCCACGTGCCGTTCGCCTTCCTGGTGGATCCTCTTTCGGTCCTGATGATCCTGGTGGTGACCGGGGTGGGCTTCCTGATCCACGTCTACTCCACGTCCTACATGGAGCATGACGAGGGCTATGCGCGCTACTTCACCTACCTCAACCTATTCACCTTCTCCATGCTGGTGCTGGTTCTGGGCTCCAGCTTCCTGACCCTGTTCGTGGGCTGGGAAGGGGTGGGGCTGTGCTCCTACCTCCTGATCGGGTTCTGGTACGAGAAGAAGTCGGCCTCGGACGCCGGCAAGAAGGCTTTCGTGGTAAACCGTATCGGCGACTTCGGGTTCGCGCTGGGCATGATGCTGATCTTCTGGACCTTCGGTTCGCTCAACTTCACCGAGGTCTTTTCCGGCGCTTCCCGGTTCGCCGCAGGCGAGCCGGTCATGACCACGATCTGCCTGCTGCTGTTCGTGGGCGCGTGCGGCAAGTCCGCCCAGCTTCCGCTCTACGTGTGGCTGCCGGACGCCATGGAGGGCCCGACCCCGGTCAGCGCCCTGATCCACGCGGCCACCATGGTCACGGCCGGGGTCTACATGGTGGCCCGCTGCCACGTCCTGTACATGCTCAGCCCGACCGCCATGGGGGTGGTCGCGGTGGTGGGCGGCGTCACGGCGCTGTTCGCGGCCACCATCGGGCTGGTGCAGAACGACATCAAGCGGGTGCTGGCCTATTCCACCGTGAGCCAGCTGGGCTACATGTTCCTGGCGCTCGGCGTGGGGGCCTTCTCGGCCGGCATCTTCCACGTCATGACCCACGCCTTTTTCAAGGCGCTCCTGTTCCTGGGCTCGGGCAGCGTCATCCACGCCCTTTCGGGCGAGCAGGACATCCGCAAGATGGGGGCCCTCAAGGGGCCGCTCGGCCGGACCTACTTCACCTTCCTGTTCGGGACGCTGGCGCTGGCGGGGATCTTTCCTTTCGCCGGCTTCTTCTCCAAGGACGAGATCCTCTGGAACGTGTACAACACCAACCGGGTCCTGTGGGTGGTGGGGGTGGCGGGCGCCTTCTGCACCGCCTTCTACATGTTCCGGCTGGTGTTCCTGACCTTCTTCGGCGAATCGCGCCTGACGAGCGAGGCCAAGCACCACCTGCACGAGTCGCCCCCCCGCATGCTGGTGCCGCTGTTCGTGCTGGCGATTCTCTCGGTGGTCGGCGGATGGATCGGCCTGCCGCTCATGCCGGGCGGCAACCCGCTCACGCACTGGCTGGACCCGGTCTTCGGCCCGGAGGCGGCTGTGGGCGGCGAGGGCGCCGGCCACGGACTGGAGATCGGCCTGATGGCCCTGTCGCTGGGCGTGGCCCTGTTCGGGATCATGGTGGCGTGGCTCTTCTATCGCAAGACCCCGAAGTTGCCGGTGGCGCTCGGCGCCTCCATGAAGGGCGCCTACAACATGCTGCTGAACAAGTACTACGTGGACGAGATCTACGGGGCCGCCATCGTGCGTCCTTTCTTCTCCCTGTCGGGCATGCTCTGGACGTTCTTCGACGTGAAGGTCGTGGACGGCGTGGTGAACGCGGTGGGCCGGTTCGTCCGGGGGGCGGGATCCGCGGCGCGCGGGCTGCAGAGCGGTTACGTGGGTGGGTATGCCCTGGCCATGGTGCTGGGGCTGGTGGTCGTGATCAGCTACTACTTCATCAAGTAGGGACGAGCCCATGGGTCTGTTGAGTATTCTGGTATGGCTTCCACTGGCAGGCGCGCTGGCGCTGCTGGCATGGCCGCGCTCGAACGAGGGCGGGATGAAGCTGTTTGCCCTGGGCGTGAGCCTGGCCAATTTCGCGCTCTCGGTGGTGCTCTTCCGCCAGTTCGTGCCCACCGAGGCCGGAATGCAGCTGGTGGAGAATTACCCCTGGATCGCCTCCATCGGCGCCAGCTATCACCTGGGAGTGGACGGCATCAGCCTGTTCCTGATCCTGCTCACCACGCTCCTTTCGGCGCTGGCGATCCTCTCTTCATGGACCTCCATCCACAAGAAGATGAAGGAGTACCTGATCTCGCTGCTGCTGCTGGAGACCGGGATGCTGGGGGTGTTCGTCTCGCTCGACCTGGTGCTGTTCTACTTCTTCTGGGAAGCCATGCTGGTGCCCATGTACCTGCTGATCGGGATCTGGGGCGGCGAGCGCCGGCTGTACGCGGCGGTCAAGTTCTTCCTGTACACCATGGCCGGCAGCGTGCTGATGCTGATCGCCATCCTGGTGATGTACTTCACCCACCAGCGGGAGACCGGCAAGTACACCACGGATCTATTGCAGCTCTACGGCACGCACTTTTCCGCCTCCACCGAGATGTGGCTCTTCGCGGCCTTCTTCGTGGCATTCGCCATCAAGGTGCCGCTCTTTCCGTTCCACACCTGGCTGCCCGATGCGCACGTGGAGGCGCCCACGGCGGGTTCGGTGATCCTGGCCGGGGTGCTGCTGAAGATGGGCACCTACGGGCTGCTGCGCTTCAGCCTGCCGCTTTTTCCGAACGCCACCCAGACCTTCACCCCGCTGGTGATCGCGCTCTCGGTGATCGGGATCATTTACGGGGCCATGGTGGCGCTGGTGCAGCCGGACATCAAGAAGCTGGTGGCCTACTCCTCGGTGAGTCACCTGGGCTTCGTGGTGCTGGGGCTGTTCGCGCTGAATCTCCAGGGCGTGGAAGGATCGATTCTGCAGATGCTCAACCACGGGGTGAGCACCGGGGCGCTGTTCCTTCTGGTCGGGATGATATACGAGCGGCGCCACACGCGCCTGATCGCCGACTTCGGCGGGCTGTGGAAGGTGGTGCCGGTGTTCTCGGTGCTGTTCATGGTGGTGATGTTCTCGTCCATCGGGCTGCCGCTCACCAATGGTTTCGTGGGCGAGTTCCTGATCCTGGTGGGCGCGTTCAAGGACCACCCGCTGGCCACGGTCCTGGCCAGCACCGGGGTGATCCTGGGGGCGGTCTACATGCTGTGGATGTACCAGCGCGTGGTGTTCGGAAAGCTGGAGAACCCCGAAAACCAGGGCCTCAAGGACGTGAACACCCGTGAGAAGTGGGTCCTGGCGCCCTTGATCGTGCTGATCCTCTGGATGGGAGTCTACCCCAAGCCGTTCCTCGCCCGCATGGAGCCCAGCGTGCAGAAGCTGCTCACCGAGGTGCGCAGCCGTCAGGCCGTGACGGCGCTCGGGTTGCACGCCGCCTCCCCGGAGGTGAAGCGATGAACCCCGCGATGAACGTCGCCCTGACGGCCCAGGACTGGATCACCGTCCTTCCCATTGAAATCCTCACCGTGACCGGCCTGGTGGCCATGCTGCTCACGGTGTTCATGAAGAACGAAAAGGCGGACCTGGTGGGCTGGTGGTGCATCGCCGGCATGGCCGGGGCCCTGGTGGACCTGCTCGCCCAACGCGGCGTCCGCACCTCGGGCTTCGGGGACATGATCGTCCTGGACGGCTTCACGATCTTTTTCGGAGTGCTGTTCCTGGTGGCCGGGATGTTCACCGTGGCCTCCTCGATGCCGTACCTGAAACGCAACCACATGCAGCACGGCGAGTTTCACACGTTGATCGTGTTCGCCACCCTGGGCGCGCTGCTCATGGCCGCCTCCACCGAGCTGATCATGACCTTCATCGGCCTGGAGACGCTGTCGCTTTCCGTCTACGTGCTGGCCGGGTTCGCCCGGACCCGCATGGAGTCCTCGGAAGCGTCCATGAAGTACTTCCTGCTCGGGGCGTTCGCTTCGGGCTTCCTGCTCTACGGCATCGCGCTGGTGATGGGCGCGACCGGGACCACCCGGCTGACCGCGATCGCCCAGGCGCTGCGCGCGATGCCGGAAGTGCCCACGGTGGCCTACTTCGGAATGGCGTTGATCGGGATC
>JANXVU010000159.1 GCA_025351485.1 Candidatus Eiseniibacteriota bacterium
CGGGCGTTGAGCGTCGAGGACATCCTCCGCCGCCGACTCTTCAAAAGCATCGTGAGCCTGCCGGATACTCTGGAGCGCTACTACCAGCGGGAGGTGATGTCGGTTGCCTTGCCGGCGAACCGGGTGAGCCGGCTCTCGTACGCCTGCTGAACCTTGACGGTGGGTGGTAAGGGGGTTCGAGCGAAGCAGTTGCCGCGTCTCGGACACATTCTTCGAAGCACAACCGAAGGCATTGAAAGAACGTCATTTCCGTGATAAATTCGGCCCATCATGCCGACCTACCATCCCGCATTTTCCGAGTTCTTCGCGATTCACGCCAAAGGTGAACGCGTCCCGGTGTACCGGGAGCTGCTCATGGACCAGGATACGCCGGTTTCGGCGTTCCTGAAGGTGGCGCGCGGCCCCAACGCCTTCCTGCTGGAAAGCATCGAAGGCGGGGAGAAGTGGGGCCGCTTCTCGATCCTCTCGGGCGAGGCCTCGCTGGTGTTCGAATCCCTGGGGGACCGGGTGCGGCTTACCCAGGACGGCCGGGTGGAAGAGAGGCCCACCGCCGATCCGCTGGCGGTGCTTTCCGACCTGCTGAGAGAGCGGCGCGTGGCCGAGGTGCCTGGCCATCCACGCTTTGAAGCCGGGGCGGTCGGATACCTGGCCTACGACCAGGTCCGTCACTTCGAGAAGCTCCCACCGCGGGTCGAGGACGACCTCAAGCTGCCCGAAGGCCGTTTCCTGTTCAGCGACTGCATGACCGTATTCGACAATCTGAGCCACACCGTCAAGGTCTTCGCCGTGGCCCCCCGCGGCGGCAGCGCCGAAGACTCCTACCGCAAGGCCCAGGCGCGCATCGAAGAGGAAGTGGGGCGACTCAAGGGCCCCGTGCCGGCCGAGCCCGCGCACCCCGGAGGCGGCCAGGTGGCCTTCGAGAGCAACGTCGGCCAGGCCGCCTATGAAAGTGCGGTGGAGCGCGCTCGCGAGTATATCCGCGCCGGCGACATCATCCAGGTGGTGCTTTCCCACCGGCTCAGCGCGCCGGTCAAGAGCCGGCCGTTCGACGTCTACCGGGCGCTGCGGGTGCTGAATCCGTCTCCGTACATGTACTACCTGCGCTTCGGGGACGTGGAGGTGGTGGGCTCGTCGCCGGAGCTGCTGGTGCGGGTGGACGGCCGCGACGTGGACGTGCGGCCCATCGCCGGCACCCGTCCGCGCGGCCAGACCCCGGCCGAGGACACCGCCCTGGAGCAGGAGCTTCTCAAGAACCCCAAGGAGCGCGCCGAGCACGTCATGCTGGTGGACCTGGGGCGCAACGACGTGGGCCGGGTCTCGGAGTACGGCTCGGTCAAGACCCACGAGTTCATGGTGGTCGAACGCTACTCCCAGGTGATGCACATCGTCTCGGGGGTACGCGGGCGCCTCAAGGCCGGCACCTCGCCCATGGATGTGGTGCGCGCGTGCTTTCCGGCCGGGACCGTCTCGGGCGCGCCCAAGATCCGCGCCATGGAAATCATCGACGAACTCGAGCTGTTCCGCCGCGGCATCTACGCCGGGGCGATCGGGTACTTCGGGTTCCGGAACAATTTCGACCTGTGCATCGCCATCCGCACCGCGGTGTTCATGAAGGGCCGGGTGCACATCGGAGTGGGCGCCGGGGTGGTGGCCGATTCGGACCCCGAGAAGGAGTGGCAGGAGACCATGCAGAAGGGCCGCGCCCTGATGAAGGCGGTGGAGTGGGCGGAAGCCGGATGGGATTCGGACCTGCCCGTGAATGGAGCCAAGCCATGATCCTGGTGATCGACAACTACGACTCCTTCACCTACAACCTGGTCCAGTACCTGGGCGAACTGGGCGCCGAGGTCGAAGTTGCGCGCAACGATGAAATCACGGCCTCCGAAGTGGAAAAGAGGAATCCCCGCGGCATCCTGATCTCGCCTGGCCCCAAGCGGCCCGAGGATGCCGGGGTTTCCAACGACATCCTGCGGAGGATGTCGGGCAAGCTGCCCATCCTGGGAGTATGCCTGGGGCACGAGTGCCTGGGGCACGTCTTTGGCGGCAAGGTGGTGCGCGCCGAGCGGCTCATGCACGGCAAGACTTCCCTGATCATCCACGACGGCAGCGGCATCTTCGAGCGCTGCGAAAATCCATTTCCCGCCACGCGATACCACTCGCTGATCGTGGACCGGGCGAGCCTGCCCGAGTCGCTGCGGGTGTGCGCCTGGACCGCCGAGGGCGAGATCATGGGGCTCAAGCACGCCGACCACGAGACCTGGGGCGTGCAGTTCCACCCGGAGTCCATCCTCACGCAGGAAGGCAAGACGCTGCTGGGGAACTTCCTCGCCATCGCCGGAGAAGGCGCCCGGAAGTGATCCAGCAGGCCCTGGCCCGGCTGCTCGAGGGCGGGCAGCTTGGCCGCGAAGAGGCCGCGGGCGTCATGCGCGCGCTCACCGAGGGCGGGGTGCCCGAGGCGCAGCTGGGCGGCCTGCTGGTGGCCATCCGCATGCGCGGGGAGTCGCCGGAGGTGCTCGCCGGGTTCGCCGCGGTGATGCGCGAGAAGGCTGTCCGCATCCACCCCTCCCGCCGTCCCCTCCTTGATACCTGCGGCACGGGTGGCGACGGATCCGACAGCGTCAACATTTCCACCGCCGCCGCTCTGGTGGCGGCCGCCTGCGGCGTGGCGGTGGCCAAGCACGGCAATCGGTCGGCATCCAGCCGCTGCGGAAGCGCGGACGTGCTGGAGCGCCTGGGGCTGCGGCTGGATCTTTCCCCCGACCTGCTGGCTCGCTGCGTGGACGAGGTGGGCATTGGGTTCCTCTTTGCCGCCGCCATGCATCCTTCCATGCGCCACGTGGCCCCGACCCGGCGCGCGCTGGGGGTGCGGACCGTGTTCAACATGATGGGACCGCTCACCAATCCGGCCGGCGCCACGCACCAGCTGCTGGGTGCCTTTTCGGCGTCCGCGGCTGAGAACATGGCCGGCGCGCTGGCGCTCCTGGGCACCGAAAAGGCGTGGGTGGTGAACGGGGACGGCGGCATGGACGAACTAAGCGCCACCGGGTCCAGTGTCGTGTTCGAAGTGGATAAGGGCCGCGTGAGGCGGCTGCACGTGGAACCGGAGCGGATCGGCGTGGAGCCGCCCTCGGCGGGAGGCGTGAAGGGAGGGGACGTGGGAGAAAATGCGCGCCGCCTGCGACTGCTCCTCGAGGGTTCCCCCGACCCGGCGACCAGCACGGTGGCGCTCAACGCCGGCGCGGCCCTCCATCTGGTGGACGCGGCCCCATCCCTGGAAGAAGGCTACCGCACGGCCCTGGAGTCCATCCGGTCCGGGGCGCCGGGACGAAAGCTGGACGAGCTCATCATCTGGACCCAGCGCACGTGAACCGCCTTCTGGAGATCGCGGCCGACGTCCGGGAGGCCCTGGAAGAGCGCAAGAGCGCCCGGCCCCTGGAATCCTTTGCGCCGGGTCTCCGGCCCGGCGCGCCGGGCCGACTGCGGCGCGCGCTCACGCGCAGCTCGCTGGCCGAACCGGTCCGCTTTATCGCGGAAATCAAGAAGGCCTCCCCGAGCCGTGGGCCACTGAATGTGAACGTGGACCCGGCGGAGCAGGCCCGGCTGTACCTGGAAGGCGGCGCCTCGGCGCTCTCGGTGCTCACCGAGAAGAAGCACTTTCTGGGCTCACCGGAGTATCTGGTGCAGGTGACGCGATCGGTGGACCTGCCGGCGCTGCAGAAGGATTTCGTGCTGGAGGATTACCAGATCTACGAAGCCGCCGAACTGGGCGCCTCCGCGGTGCTGCTCATCGCCGCGCTGCTCCCCCGGCACCGGCTGGCCGCGCTCCGGGAAGCGGCGTCCCTGCTGGGGTTGGACTCACTGGTCGAGGTGCACGACGAGGCGGAACTGGACGAGGCGCTGGCCTCCGGGGCAGAGATCCTGGGAGTGAACAACCGGGACCTGCGCACGTTCGAAATCTCGCTCGAGACCACCTTCCGGCTCCTCCCGCGCATTCCCGAGGGCCCCGTGGTGGTGAGCGAGAGCGGAGTGATGGAGCGGTCCCACGTCCAGCGCCTGGAAGAGGCCGGGGTGGATGCCCTGCTGGTGGGGGAAGCGCTGATGCGAAGCGGCGATCCCGTGGCCCGGCTCCGCGAACTGCGCGGGGTGGCATGAGGATCAAGATCTGCGGGCTGACCAGCTTCCTAGATGCCGAACACGCGGCGCGTTGCGGCGCGGACTTCCTGGGGATCATCGCCACCGAGAGCCCGAGGCGGGTCGACCTGGACCGGGCCCGCGAGATCGCCCGGGTGCGGGAGCAATTCCCGGTGCGGCTCGTGGGGGTGTTCAGCGGCCAGTCCCGCGAGCACATCCTGAAATGGCTGGAAGCAGTCCCGCTCGACGTGCTGCAACTGCACCCGGAGGACGGCGGCCCGTGGCCGCTCCCGGTGATGCGCACGTTCCGCCTGAAGGGGCCGGTCACCCCCGCGCAGGTTTCGGCGGACCGTTATTCGATGTACGAGATTTTCGTGGAAGGTCTGAAGGGCGGGACGGGTCGCACGTTCCCGATGGAGTGGCTCGAGGAAAAGGTCGCCCTCGGTCCGTATTTTCTCGCCGGAGGGCTGAATCCCTCCAACGTGGCGGAGCGGGTCCGCCGGCTGAGGCCTTTCGGGGTGGACGTCTCCAGCGGCGTGGAGTCGGCCCCCGGGGTCAAGGATCCGGAAGCGGTCCGTAAATTCATCGAGGAGGCGCGGCGTGGCGAAGTGGTCTGAGCAGTACCCGGACGCAACCGGACATTTTGGATCCTACGGGGGACGGTTTGTAGCCGAGACCCTGATGAGCCCGCTGGACGAGCTGGCGCGCGTCTATGACGAAGCGCGCCAGGACCCGTCCTTCCAGGCGGAGCTCGCGGAGCTGCTGCGCAATTTCGTGGGCCGGCCGACGCCGCTCACTTTTGCCGGAAGGCTTACCGAGGCCTGGGGCGGGGCCCGCGTGTACTTGAAGCGCGAGGACCTGTGCCACACCGGGGCCCACAAGATCAACAACACCCTGGGCCAGGGCCTGCTCACCCGCCGGATGGGCAAGCCCCGGGTGATCGCCGAGACCGGGGCCGGGCAGCACGGCGTGGCCACGGCCACAGTATGCGCCCTGCTGGGCCTTCGGTGCGAGGTCTACATGGGCGAGGAGGACATGCGGCGCCAGTCGCCGAACGTGTTCCGGATGCGCCTGATGGGGGCCACGGTTCATGGAGTTTCGAGCGGCAGCCGGACGCTCAAGGACGCCATCAACGAGGCCATGCGCGACTGGTCGGCCAACGTGGGACACACTCATTACATCCTGGGCTCGGTGCTGGGTCCGGACCCGTTCCCGCGCATGGTGCGGGACTTCCAGGCGGTGATCGGCCGGGAGCTCCGGGCGCAGGCCCTGGAGCGCACGGGAAAACTCCCCGATTGCATCGTGGCCTGCGTGGGTGGGGGGAGCAACGCCATCGGGGCGTTCTTCGAGTTCATCGACGAGCCCGCGGTGAGAATGGTCGGCGTAGAGGCCGGTGGCTTCGGGATCGAGACCGGCAAGCATGCGGCCCGGTTCACCGACCCTTCGGTGGGGGTGCTTCACGGCACGCGCACCCATGTCCTCCAGGACGAGCACGGCCTGATCCGCGAGACCCACTCGGTATCGGCCGGGCTCGACTACCCCGCGGTCGGGCCGGAACACTCCTTGCTTTTTGAGGCCGGCAGGGTAGAATACAAAGCTGTTTCCGATGAAGAGGCCCTCTCGGCATTTTCCGAGATCTGCCGGATCGAGGGCATCATCCCCGCGCTGGAATCCGCGCACGCCGTGGCTTACGCGCGGACGCTGGCCCGCGAACTGGGGAAGGACCGAACCCTGGTCATCAACCTCTCCGGGCGCGGCGATAAGGACCTGGACATCGTCAGCGGTCAACTCCTCAAAGTTTGAAAATGCGCGCCCGTAGCTCAGCTGGATAGAGCACCAGCCTCCGGAGCTGGGTGTCAGGGGTTCGAATCCCTTCGGGCGCACCACTTGGGCCGGCCTCGCCGGCATGGCACGGATTGCCCGAATGGGCGATCCGTGCTATCTTTTTATCATGAAAGCCAGTCCATCCTTGAAGCGCTGGGGCGTGTGGATGGTGGCGTTGCTTCTCGCGGCATCGCTTCTTCCCGCGGGCCGGGCCCGCGCCGCGCCTCTCGACAACCGCGACATCACCGACGACGTTCTCTATCTGTACATGCCCATCGCGTGGCGCGATTCCAGCGGGGACGCCAATCGTTTCGGCGACTTTGACGGGATGACCGGGGCGCTGCCTTATCTAAGGTATCTCGGGGTGACGGGCGTGTGGATGACCCCGATCTTCCCTTCGCCGGCCTATCACGGCTACCAGCACGGCCCGGTGAACCAGCTGAATCCCAGCTTTGGCACCGAGGCCCAGTTCCTGAATTACCTCGGCACCGCCCACTCCGACAGCATCAAGGTGTTCATCGACCTGGTCGCCTACCAGATTTCCCAGAATTCGATCTACTTCACCGACTCCTACCACAACAACTCCTCGATCTACACCGAGTGGCTCTCCTACTACAACGCCCACAGCGGAAATTCCAACTTCCTGGGCGGCAACTACAACAGCTGGAACGGCGCCAACGTCGGGTCCATCAACTGGAACCTCAACAACTCCCTGGCCAGCAACACGGTCATCAACTGGTGCAAGCACTGGCTGGACCCCAACGGGGACGCGAACCCCGCCGATGGGGTGGACGGGTATCGGCTGGACCATGTCTCGGTGAACGATCCCACCGAAGGCGCCTGGGGCTACAACATCGCCTGGTGGCAGACTTGGAAGTCCGCCATGCTCTCGGTGAACCTGAGCATGATCAGCTTCGCCGAGCAGGCGGACTGGGGCTCGCACGGCAACGACCTGCTGACCGCCCACGACGCCGCCTTCACCAAGCCGTTCGAGTTCGCGGCGCGCGGCGCCATCGCTTCCGAGAACGCCGGGCAGCTCTATTCCGAAATGGCCGCGACCCTGGCGTCCCTGCCGGCGGGCAAGACCTACCTGTGCACGCTTTCGGACCACGACGTGGACCGGCTCATGTCTTCGATCGGAAGCGTGCAAGGCCGGGCCAAGGTGGCCGCGGCGATCCAGATGACCCAGCCGTTCACGCCGGTTGTCTATTTCGGCGATGAACTTGGGATGCGGGGCACCAAGCAGAACTACGGCAGCGACGCGAACGACATTCCGTTCCGGGAGCCCTTCAAGTGGAAGGCCGTCTCCGGCCCGCCCATGAGCAACTACTTTATCCTGAACTCGCAGGCCTACAACAACCGCGTGGAGCGCGACAACGACGGTCGTTCGGTGGAGGAAGAGGCCGGCGTGGCCGGGTCGCTGCTGGAGACCTACCGTTCGCTCATCTCACTGCGGCGGGGCCACCGGGCGCTCCGGCACGGAACGTACGTGGCCGTGAGCAATACCAGCCCGGCGGTGTGGAGCTTCCTGCGATTCAACTCGGGCGCGGAATCGCTGCTGGTGGCGATCAATCTGTCGGGGAGCGCAGTCAGTATCGCGGCCAATCTCTCGGCGGGCGTGGTCACTTCCGGCAGTTCCCCGGTGCGCGACCTGGTCTCCGGCGCGGCTTGGCCATCGCTGACCAGCGCCAACCAGTCGGCCTATCCGATCTCCCTGGGGCCCTACTCCTACGTCGTGCTCAACATGGGTTTTACGCCGCGGCCGGCGCTCACCGACGGCCGCAACATCCTGGTCGACAGCGGCGTGGGCGCCCGGGTGGCGCTGCAGAACAACGCCACCGGTCTCGGGGACAATGTGAACGAATTGGACGCCATGCTGGTGCGCCCCGATGTGAACGGACTCGAGGTGGGGATCACCGGAAACCTGGGCACCGACGGCACGGCGTTGGCGCTGTTCCTGGACACCTCGGCCGGCGGACAGGGCACCCTGAATCTTCCTGGATTCCCGGAGCCTCCGAGCGGCCTGCCGGAGCTCACTGGAATGGTGTTTGACGCGTCCTTCGCCCCCGACCGGGTCCTGTTCGTGAACGCATTCGGCGGAAATCTCTACGTGGACCTTTACTCCCTCGCGAGCGGGGGCGGCGGAAGCAAGCGCTACATGGGAGCGGGCGCGGTCAACTCACTCGCCGGCGGCCTGTACGGAGGAGACAATCCCAACGGCCTGCTGGTGGCGCTGTGCGACAGCAATACGTCCGGGGTGACGGCGAGCTCGGTCGCGAACGCGGCTGCCGCGACCATGGGATTTGAAATGGAATTGCCGTGGGCCGACCTGGGGATGGGGGGGGCGGGAGCGGACGTGAAGCTCATGGCGATGATCGTCCGGGCGGACGGCTTCGCGGGCAACCAGTTCCTGCCCGGCCTGGGCGGGGGAAGAGCGAACCTCGGATACGCCCCCTTCGACCTGAACAGTATCCCCGGCACCCAGTACCTGACGGTAAGCACCAGCCTGGCCACCGGGGTACCCGAGGCGCATCCGTCGGCGCGGAGACTTCGGGCCTCACCGAGCCCCTTCACGGGCTCGACCACGCTGAGGTTCGAGAACCTCGGCCCGGGGGCTTCGCGGATCGACATCTTTGATATTTCCGGCCGCAGGGTGCGAAGTTTTGGTCCGGGAGAGCCCGGCCGCACGGGTTCATGGGTGTGGGATGGCCGAAGCGAAACCGGCCAGACGTCCCCGCCGGGAATCTACTTCTTCCGCCTGCGCGCCGGCGGAGAGGAACTCACCGCACGCGCAGTCCGACTGGGTGGAGCCGCGGGCGGCCCCTGACTGCGGGCTATTCCAGGCTCTTCCAGCATACCGTTTCCAGTTCCGGACGCACCGCCAGCACGAACATGGCGTGACTCCAGGTGAGCGGCACCACCCAGGCGGTCTGGCCTTCACGGGTCACCTGTTCGGGGAGCAGTCCCGAGCGGGTCCGGCGCGCCACCGCGAAATCCACGCACCGCCGCCAGCCCTCCAGGTCTCCGACGCTGCGGTAGTACAGGCCCAGCCACAGCGTGGAAAGCACCCACGGATTTCCCCCCGCGTAGACGTCGCCCTGGTAGCGCAATGCGCCCGCGTCCGGGTAGACGATGGTGCGCTCGATGGCCCGCACCGTCGCCCGCATCCGCGGCGACCCCGGATCCGCCACTCCGAACGGCCATGCCAGCCCGAGGAGTGATATGTCCACGCGAGGGTCCTCCGGTTCAAAGCTCTTCAACTCCGGATTGGGGTGGCGCAGGTCGCCCGAGAGGTGCTCCGGAACGGGGAGCGGGCCGCCCACGTCACGCCGCCCGAGCCACAGGCTCCGCAGGTAGTGGCCGTGCTCGTCGCTCCACAGGTGTTCCTCGATGGAGCGGGCGATGGAGCGGGCCGCC
>JANXVU010000166.1 GCA_025351485.1 Candidatus Eiseniibacteriota bacterium
ACTTCTGGATCACGGGGCCATCGGCGATCGGATCGGAGAACGGGATTCCCAGCTCCAGCGCGGTCGCCCCGGCGCCCGCGAGCGCCACCGCGATCTCCACGGTGGACGCGGGATCGGGGTGGCCCGCGGTCAGGAAGGGCACCAAAGCAAGGCGGCCTTTCGAGACCTGGTCCCGAAAGGCCGCTTCAAGATAAGTCGCGGGCATCAGCGGATGACGGGAAGAACCTGATCGTTCGCGAACCCGTAACCGGAGAGGCCGTAGGGCGAGTACCGGCCCGGCGGCGCCTGCTGGTACTGGATGGTGATGAGCGAATGCTCACCCACCTTGTATTTCACGCCCAGATCATGAAGGTAGAAGCCCGGCTTGGCCGAGTAACCCAGGTAGGACCCGCTCGACATGAACAGGCTCCCCAGGCCGACGCTCATCGAGAGCGGCGAATCGGGCTGGTAGGTCAGGTGGGTGACGTTCAATGCCTGGGAGAGCGAGCCGCCGGATCCCGAAAACACCGAGAAGGAGGTCTCGTTGGAGATCTTGAAGTTCTGGCTGTGCAGCATGCCGAAAAGAGAGCCCAGGCCCGGAGCGCCCGAAATGGAGTTCGAAGGGCGCTCGAACATGTCCCCGGACCGGGTCAAGTAGGAGTCCTGCGCGGAGGCCGTGCCCGCCGCCAGGAGGCCTGCCGCCAGCGCCATCAGCCAACATTTCCTCATAAAGGGTCGCCTTCCTCTTCTGGGCAGTCCGTGGCTCGAGGGGAACTCGGTCGGATAAAAGTCAGCCTAGGGCACTCCGGGGGCCAAGTCAACGCCCCGCTGACATCTAGGACGCTCCAGGGCACCACCGGGTTCCAGAGAATCGAGGGGCCCTACCCGGATATCGGCACCCCGGGGCCCGTCCGCCATCCGAGCCGCCATGCGGAGGGGCCCGCATCTATATTATCTACGCTGCCCGGGGTGGAGACCGGAACTGTCCTGGCGCGCGGACTGGGAATCCGGATGGATCGGGGGCGGGCCCATGGCCGCCAGCGTGTCCCAGTCGGAGGCGGGCAGGTGCATTCGCTTGCGCATCCGGGCCAGCCCGCGGGCCCACTTCTCCGCGATCATGCCCGTTGGGGCGGGGGCGGCATGGCAGTTCTGGCAGCGCCGCAGGAGCAACCGCTGGCCGTAGGTCTGGCCCTCTCCCCCGAACGATCCCAGCCCTGCGCCCCCGGAGGCGCAGCCGGCCAGGACGAGCGCCGTCGCCAGCAGAGATGCGACAGCCGGGAGCACACCCCTCTTCACAGCTCGATTCCGAGGATCGCCCGGACCTGCATCTTTTCGAAGTCTTCCAGGTTGCGGCGTCCCCGGGTGTGAGGGTTTCCCCAAAGCTGGATCTGGGAGCCGATCGCCAGCTGTACCTTGCCGGACTGGAAATTGACCGTCGGGCCGAGCGAAAAGATCGCGGCGGCCTGCGAGCCGAAGTTCGGGTGTTCGGTGCGGTAGCGGCCCTCCATGGCAATCGCGACCATCGGGCTCACTTCGTACGCAACTCCCCCCGAGACCTCGCCGCTGAAGTGGCTGCTCATGGTCTCGCCCCCCGGAAGTTTCTCCTCGTCGTTGTGGCGGATCTCGATCTCGCTGATCAGGTTCAGCGCGGACACCAGTCTCCCGGAGCGGCGGGCCATGAGCAGCTTGTTCTCGATCTCCAGTTCCTCGCCCGACTCGGTGAGTTCCGTGTAGAAGGCGGGATCGCCAAAGGCCCGGCCGCGCTCGGCCAGGTTGTAGATGACTTCGATCGATGGCGCCTGGAAACGGAGCGAACCTCCGGGCTCCTGGGTAAAGTTCAGGTAGCCGGCCAGCGTCAGGCGATCGCTCTGGGCGTACTCGAACTCCATCCGCTGGTCCCACGCCGTGTGAACGGTGGAGTCCTGCTTGCCCGTGCGGGCGGTGAGCCAGGTCTCCAGCTCCAAGTCGCCCGCAGGGGCCAGGAAGGACGTATAGGAGTAGACGAAATAGCGGCGGTCGGCCAGTGCGCACCGGGGGAACAGGAAGAGCAGCGCCACGAAAATCGCCACCACCGGGCCGATCCATGACGGGTGCGGTATCCGGGACTTGAACATCTTACTCCTCCGTTTCGATGCAGTAGGATTGGACGGGTCCGTGCGTGGCGCAAGCGGCGCAGGTGCCCCCCGGCGAACACGTCCGATGGTATTTTCGAAAAGCTTGGATGCGTGCGCCCGCTTCGCCCGCGTCCGCTCCGAAGCGCACAAAGTCCAGCAGCCGGTCGGCCACTTCGTGGCTGATCACGTGCTCCCAGCGGCAGGCCTCGGCCGAAGCGCGCTCGGCAGGCAGGCCCAGGATGTCGGTGAGGAAGGTGTGCACGATGCGGTACCGCCCTTTCAGGTCCAGGGCGATGCGCCGTCCCGGCTGGGTCAGGATCGGAAAGTGGGCATTGTCAAATCGCACCAGGCCACGCTCCTCGAGCTGGGCCAGCGCCAGCGAGACGGATCCCTTGGTCAGGCCGAGCCGGGTCGCGATGTCCACGGCGCGCGCGTAACCCTGCTCCTCCCGTAGCTCCAGGATGGCTCGAAGGTAGTGCTCGGTACTGGCTGTCAGGTTACGTCGGTGCTCGGGAACGGCGAACTTCATGAGATCCTCAGGTTTTGTGGTAGCGACAAGAGTTTGGCTAACCAAACTTAGCGGACACGGCGGATCCCGCCAACCACAAAAGAAAGAGGGCGGCCCTGTCCGGGACCGCCCTCGAATCATGCCTGGAAGTTCCGGATGCGAAGGCGCTACTCCTCCACGGCCTCGACTTCCACCACCAGGTGGATCTTGATCTTCTGGCCGGGCTTGATGCCTTCCAGCGAGACCGGGATCCGGACCGTCTTTTCCAGGGTTGCCTCGACCTGCCGGGAAACAGCTACCTTGGATGGCTGGGTCAGCGGCGAAGTGGCTGGAAGTTCCAGCGAACGGAATGCCTCCACCGGCTCCGGTCGGTTCAGCACCGACCTGGCCGACGGGGAGGCCGGAACGGTCTCCGTCAGGCGCGCCTCGTTGAAGCCCTGGGTGAAGTCCGGGAGCTTGATGGCGGCCTCGACCTCGGCCGGCTTCGGAGCGGCGAAGGCCGGCGGCGGGGCCATGGAGGTCGTGAACGGCATCGGCGCAGCGGCTGTCGGGGCCGCGGGCGACGGGGCCGGCGGGGCCTCGTTCACGATCGGGGCCGGGGCTTCCGGAAGGCTCATCACCTCGACCTGCGTGGCCGTCTCGACCCGGCGCTGCGGAGCTGCCTCGGGCGCGACGTTCGTGATGGGCTGCGGCCGCGGGGTTTCGGTTGGGCTCACGATGGGCGCATAAGCGGACGGAGAGGCGGGCACGCTGACCGCCGCCTCCGGCAGCATCGGTTCGCCGTCCGGCTTCTTGCCACTCTTCCACCAGGATGAAAAGCGCTCTGCCAGCGTGGGCGCGCCCTTGCCATCGTCCCTCGAATCCGGGAGCGGCGGCGGGGCCATCGAGGAATAGTCGGGAGAAGACGCCATGGCCGGGGCCGCCGGGGCATCGAATGCCGCGGACTCCGGAGCGAATCCGCCGCTGGAAGCCGTGAACGCCTGGGCGTGGCTGTCCGCCTTCGGCTGGTCGGCGATGGACGCGGAGAACGCCGCGGATTCGGCCTCCAGCGAGACTTCGCGCGGCGGGGCGCTGGGTGCGGACATCCGAACGTCGGAGAACGTCGCTGCCGTCGGAGCCGGCGGGGCGTTGAAAGACTCGCCCAGGATGTTGCCCTTGCCGGTGGCGACGGCGCCGCGCGGAGAGAGCTTCAGCTCCTTGCTCAGGTTCTCGAGGAGCAGGCGCGAGACGCCACGGAAGGTCTCGAACACCCCGTTGCCGTTGATGGCCACTGCCTCGAAGGACGGCACGCCCTTGGGGTTGAGCTCGCGGTTCAGTTCATCGACCGAATATACATCGGGCAGGTCGCGCTTGTTGTACTGGATCACCCAGGGGATCTGGTCGAGCGAAAGGTTGTACTCGCGCAGGTTGTCCACCAGGTTCTGGAGGCTCTCGCGGTTCTCTTCCATCTTGCCGCGCTCGGAGTCGGCCACGAACACCACCGCGTCCGCGCCGCGCAGCACCAGCTTGCGGGTGGCGTTGTAGAACACCTGTCCGGGGACGGTGTAGAGCATAAAGCGGGTCTTGAACCCGGAGATCTCGCCCAGGTCCACCGGCAGCAGGTCAAAGAAGAGCGTGCGGTCGTTCTGGGTCTTCATGGAAACCATCTTGCCGCGGCTGGTAGCCGGGATGGCCCCGTAGATGTGCTCGAGGTTCGTGGTCTTGCCCGAGAGGCCGGTGCCGTAATAGACCAGCTTCGCGTTGATCTCACGACCTGAATAGCTGACGACAACCACAAGACCTCCTTGTACCCGCTTGAGCTTCGCGGACAGGCTCGTCGGCCCCAACCTGGCAGCCCCGTTGGGCCACCCGGTGCCACCCTGGCTCCGGCGTCCTGGAAATGAGCCGGCGCAGGATCAGTCGCGCCAGACTCTATGGACAATCGTTGACAGGATGGACCGTTGCAGATGTCATGCCACGACGCTGGGCCTTGCAACGCGAACGATTCACGGGCTTTCCGGTCGGTGCGGCGGCGGGAAGCATTGCATCCTGCACTCCGCATCGGGCAGCCCGTCAGGGGGCCGGGCTAGTGCACCACCTTGACCGCCACCTCGGCGGGCTCGCGCTTGATCCAGATGCCTTCCTTTTCACGCACCTGGGGACCGACTTCCGACTCCACCCCGGGCTTCACGTAGTGCGACAGGAAGATCGGCTTGAGCTCGCGATAGTGCTCCGATGGGAAGTACCGGCAGATGCGCGTGAACATCCCGTCCTGTTCGGAGTAGACGAACAGGGTGATCTCGGTCACGCGCTCGTAGGAGGGCTCGGTATACGCCACCTCGGGCGACTCTTCCACGTCGATCCAAAGAGACGCGCCCTGGTTGTCCACTTCGAAACCGTGCTTGTGGGTCATGAGGTACTCCCACAGGCCGTAGATTTCCATGGGGACATAACGGATGCTGGATTTTCCGGCGCTCGGCCGGACTTCACAACGAACCAGTTTTTGACTGGGCATGGCCTTCCTCCCTGAAAGACCGGCGGGCGACGCGAGGAATATCCAAAGCACTATATTCCGCCTCCCGGCCCAAGTCAACGAGCGCGAACACTTTCCCGGGCGACCCTCACCCGTCTCCGCAGCCCGGCCCGGCTTGACGACAGGCGGGCCGGGCCGTACTTTCGTGAGGTGAGAGGGTTTCCAAGGGTGGAGGTTTCGCAAACTTTATCAGGGCTGGCGTACGGAATGGCCGCCTTCGCGGTCCGGCCGCTGGCCGGCCGCATTTCGTGCTGGGCGGCGCGGTTGGGCAGCGCCGCCGACAGGATGCAAGAGAACGCGCGCGGCCTCGGAGTGGTCTGCCCCCCGGGCGCTTCCCCGCTCGGTCGCCGGATGTCGGAGGCGCGCCTGCGCGGAATCATGGAGATGCTGCGCGCCGGCACGGGCGGACCGGATGAGTCCGCCGGCCGGGTGAACATCCCGGGGCTGGCCCGGCTTCGGAAAATCCTGGGCGAGGGACGAGGCGCGGTGGTGCTCTGGAACCACCTCGGGTGCTGCGACCTGGGGCTGCGGGCGCTGGCCTCCCTTGGAATTCGATCCACCGCCCACGCCGACCGGCCGCTCGGACCGCTGCTGTGGAGGGGCGTGGTGGCCCATCGCGCCGCGCGCGGAGTCTCGCTGCTGCCGCGCCGATCGGGCCTCGGTCCCCTGCTCCGGGCGCTCCGGCGGGGAGAACTGGCGGCCATCAGCTGGGACGGCCACCTCCCGGACGCTCCCGGGGAGACGTTTCGCGGGATCGCAGCCGCCGTGGCCCTGGCGGCCCGCGCCGGTTGTACCCTGTTCCGGGCGCGGTGCGTGGAGAACGGGGCCGGCCACCTGCTGCACCTGGAGGGACCGGTAAGGATTCCAGCCGCTTCCAGCGCACGAACCGCGCTTTCGCGGGACCTTGAGGATGCCGAGTTGCGCTCGATCCGGCGCCACGCCGACCAGTGGACCCTGGGAGTGCGCTTCCAGTTCGAACCCGCCGGGAAGGAATCCACGGCCACATGAGAATCGCGATCGTCACCCAGTCCTTCTATCCGCGCATGGGCGGGCTCTCGGAGTACGTGGCCGGGTCCGCGCGCGAGCTCATGCGCCGGGGCCACGAGGTGACCGTGCTGACCGGGCGCCCGGCCTCGCGCGGGGATGCGGTGTCGGACTTCCGGTGCATCCGCCTGGGACGGAACGTGCCCGTGCCGGCCCTCGGGGCCATCTCCGATGTCGCGGTGGGGCGTGGATTGCACAAGGCGCTGGAGCGACTGCTGGTCCCGCGGCACTTCGACGTGGCCCACGTCCACTCCCCGCTCGCGCCCACCCTTCCCCTGTTCGCCACCCAGGCCAGCCAAGTCCCGGTGGTCGGGCAATTCCATTCCTCGGCCCGCTCGCACGCGGTGCTGGGGATGGCGCGCGGACTGTTGAAGCCGGCTTACGATCGGATGTCGGCGCGGCTCGCCGTGAGCGAGGCCTCGCGCCAATTCTTCGGGCGCTACTTCGACGTCTCCGACGTGCGGGTGGTCCCCGGGGGAATCGACCCCCACCGCTTCGGCCCGGGCGCGCCCCCCTACGCGCGGCTCCGCGACGACAAGCTCAACCTTCTTTTCGTGGGACGGCTCGAACCCCGCAAAGGGGTGCACGTCCTCCAGGAGGCGCTCCGCCGGCTCCGACTCGGCGACCGCGCCCGACTCCTGGTGGTGGGCGACGGGCCGCTGCGGCACCCGCTCATGGCCCAGGGCCGCTTCGCAGGATGCGAGACGCTCTACATGAGGTCGGTCACGCCGGACCTGCTGGCGCGCGTGTACGCCTCGGCCGACATCCTGTGCGCCCCGGCGACCCGCAACGAGAGCTTCGGGATGGTGCTGCTGGAGGGCCTGGCGATGGGCCTTCCGGTGATCGCCTCCGACCTCGCCGGCTACCGCTCGGTGGTCCGTGAAGACCAGGACGGCCTGCTGGCCCGTCCCGGGGACGCCGCCGACTGGGCGCGGGCCGTGGGACACCTGGTCACGGATGAACCGGCTCGCCGCAAGTTCGCCTCCGGCGCGCGCGCCCGGGCGCTGGAGTTTGCCTGGCCCCGGATCGTGGATCTGCTGGAAGCGGAGTACCGCAAGGTCGCCGGCGCCGAGCCGGAGCGGGCCGGACGCAAGCTGAAGCCCCTTCCCGCGCCCGCCGCGGGCATCTGACCGCCTTGCGCGGTCTTTTTTCCCCCCTTCGAAGTCCATCGTTCCGATGGCTCATGGCCGGCCAGGGGCTATCCCTGGTGGGCGACCGGCTCAGCTACCTGGCCCTGGTGGGCGTGATCGCCGCGCGCACCGGGAACTTCGGTTCCGCCGGATCCGGGGGCGCGCTTTCGGGACTGGCGCTGGCGCTGCTGGTGCCCTTCGTCGTGCTCTCTCCGTGGGCCGCGAGCTACCTGGACCGGTGGCGAAGGCGCGACGTGATGGTGATCGCCGATGCGGCCCGGGCGGTGGTCTCCTTCGCCCTGGCCCTGATGCTGCCGCGCCTGTCGATTCCCTCGATGCTGCGAATCGGCTCGGGCAGTTCCAGCA
>JANXVU010000015.1 GCA_025351485.1 Candidatus Eiseniibacteriota bacterium
CTCGAGCTCCGCCGGCCCGGCGGAGTCGTTGAACCCGTTGAATGCCCGGCGCCACAGGGCAAAGCCGCGCCAGTAGCGGGTGGCGGGCGCCAGCGCGGAATCGTGCGTGAACGGCTCCAGTTCGGCGAACAGCCTTTGCAGGGCCTCACGGTCGTCGCCGTAGTCGGCCTTGCGAATCTCAGCGGCCAGCCGCACCGCGGAATCCCTCTCGAGCCGGGCGCTGGCGCGGGAAGCCGGAACAGTTGGGTAGGCCGATTGCAACACTTTCAGGACATACTCGTTGTTGACCCGGAAGAACTCGCGCATCTTCCGCGACTCGGCCGTGGTGTCGTAGCCCGACTCCGCGAGGTGCAGGAAGGTGTCGCCGTTTCGCATGTCCGTCAGCGTCACCACCGACCACGTCTTCCGCCACGCGTTCGGGAAAGGGAATCCCTTGGGCGGTTGGTGGATCCGGAAGGCGATCATCCGCTCCGGCTCGTAGGCCAGGATCTCGCTCTGGATGGTGGATTCGCCGCCCAGAACCGCGTTGGGGTCGTAGGCCGTCCGGATGAGGCCGCCAATCCGGAAATCCACGTCGCACTTGGCCGCCCCCAGTCGCTTGGGGCCGTCCGGCGTGCTCCAGATCTTCCAGAGTTCGGCCGGCGTCGCGTGGATCACGCCCTCCGTCACCTCGGGGGCCAGGTCCGCTGCTGCCAATGGAGGTGATGCCGCAACCATCAGTGCCACCGTGATCATGTGCGCGAGTTTCATTTCCGTGCCTTTCTCCTCTCCTGTTCGGACTTTGCCAACTTCTCCAACGCATCGAAGTACGCCCGGAGCTGCGCCACGCTGTCGTCGAACGGCGCCAGGTTGCCCGCGGCCCGGGCCTGCATGATTCCGCCCTCCATCACGGTGAGCACGAACCTCGAAAGCTGCGCTCGATCCGTGCCGCGGGGAAGGCGGCCCCCCGCCTCGTCCAGCCACTTCTGCACGGCCAGCGACCAGTTCTCGAAGTTCCGATGGACCAGGTTGCGGGCGACCGCGTTGTCGTCCGCCACCTCCAACGCGAGGTTTCCGATCGGGCAGCCCATCTTGCAGCCCCAGGCGTGCATCCCTTCCCGGTACTGCTCCAACAGCTCGAACACCCGCCCGATAGGATCCCCGGTGCGCCGTTCGGCGGGGTCCATCACCGCCGGACGCAGCAACTCCAGAGCATGCTCCAGCACCCCGACCAGGAGCGCGTCCTTGCTCGGGAAGAAGTGGTACATGCTGCCCGGGTGGACGCCTGCCTCACGCAGGATCGTGGCGATCCCGGTGGCGTGGTAACCCTGCTCGTGGAAGAGCTGGAAGGCGGTATTCAGGATCCGGGCCCGGGTATCGGGCGACGGCTGGCCTTGAGCCGGGGCTGGACGGGCGCCGGTTCGGGGCTTCGGGTGTCTCGGGAGCTTCATGCTTCTTGTTGCCATGGGGCCTCCTCTTGAGCGATCAGTCAACTCATATTGAACGACCGCTCAAGTCAAGTCAAGCGAAAATCTGCACAGGGGCGAAAAAGAGCTTCGATGGGTATCCCTGCGAGGTATGGGCGCGGATGTGGGATTCGAGTCGGGGAACTGTGGAAGGGGCTGCTACTTCAAGCGCTTGATTTGGAGCCACAGGGCAAAGGAAGACAGGACGCCGACCCCCACCACGAACAAGGGCCGCAGGGTGAGCGCGCCACGGAACGCCGCTCTTCGAGAGTTCTCATGATATGCGGGATAGCAACAGTATTTACTGGGCCGGCGGGGCATACAAAGAGCCCCGAGCCTTGGTGAGACCTGGGGCTCAATTTGCCGGTTCGCGGCCAGAATCGATTGGAAATCGACGGAGCCGGTCCTCTCCGCCGGGGTGCCCTGTTGGCTACATCCCCAGGAACGGGAAATGAACCCCGGCCGTGATCCGGATGTCATTCTGCATCTTGGAGGACTTCCCTCCCGTGACATCGAAGGTCGCCTTGTAGATATAGTCCTCGATCGAAGCGGTCAGCGCCACGATAGGACCAAACTTGATCCCCGCCGCGCCGCCGACCACGCCGCCGACATTGGTGGCGGACTTGAGGCCCTGGGTGTTGTCGGCCGTGACCGTGTGTCGCACCACCGCCACCCCGGCGCTGACGTTGGTCCACACCATCTTGGTGCTGGGAATGAGGAAGTACACGACCTTCCCCGAACCGGTCAACACCTTGACGTCCTGGTTGACGCTGGCCCCACCCTGGCCGAAGTCGATGGTGCCGGGGGAATAGCCCACGTCAAAAGAGAGCCCCAGGCGCTGGGTCAGGCCGATCCCGAGCCGTCCGCCAAAGGTGACGCTGGCCTTGAGCTTGAAGGTGCTGTCGGGGCTGCCGGTTCCGGTGCCCAGGCCCAGGAGATCGGCGGTGGGAATATTCACGCCGATGTAGGGCGTAAGGGAAATCCCGGGCGCCTCTTCTTTATTGTCCCCGCCCGCTGCCCGGGCCTGGGTGTGCGCGCTCCCGGCGAACGCCAGGAGCAGGAATCCGGTCAAGATACTGCGGCTGGCGAATCGCATGGAGGGACTCCCTGGGTCAGATGGGATGGTGGCCTGAATCCAATGCTTCAAGGCCCGTAGGCTAACCCCGATCGCAGCCCGTGTCCATCTCCATCACTTCCCCAGCGCCTCCACTGGATCCAGCCTGGAGGCCTGCCGCGCCGGGTAGGACCCGAAGAAGATCCCCACCGTGCCGGCAAACAGGATGGCCACCAGGATCGCTCCCGGCTGGACGGTGATCGGCCATTTCGCGAAGAAGGCCAGGGCCAGGGACCCGCCCACGCCCAGGAGAATTCCAGCCACACCTCCCACCAGCGACAGCGTGATCGACTCGACCAGGAATTGGACCAGGATGTCCCGTTCGCGAGCCCCCACCGCCAGCCGGATCCCGATCTCGCGGGTGCGCTCGGTGACCGAGGCGAGCATGATGTTCATGATGCCGATCCCGCCCACCAGCAACGCCACCGAAGCCACGCCCGCAAGGAGCATGGTCATGATCTGCTGGGATTGCTCGCGGGCCTGGAGCACGGCGGTGGGATGGCGCAGATTGAAGTCGTCGCCCTGGCCCGGCGCGATGTGGTGCCGTTCCCGGAGCAGGGCGGCGATCTGGTCCTCGGCGGTCTGCAGTGCGTCGAGCGAAACGGCGGAACAGAAGATGTCATCCAGCCAGGAGATGCCCATGATCTTCTTCTGGACCGTGGTGTAGGGCATCAGCACGATATCGTCCTGGTCCTGCCCGTTGGGTCCGAAGCCCTTGGCTTCCAGCACGCCGGAGACCAGGCACGGTAGCGTCTTGAGCTGGATGATCTGACCTACCGGGCTTTCGTCTCCGAAGAGCTGCGATGCCACCGTCTGGCCGATGAGGCAGACCTTGGCGCTCCGGCCCACATCCTCCTCGGAAAAGGCGCTCCCCTCCCGCACCACCCACCGCCGGATGCGCAGGAAGTCGGGGGAAACGCCGCGCACCTGGGTGGCCCAGTTCTGGTTGCCTCGAATCGCCTGGACGTGGGAATCCACGTTGGCGGAAACAGAGGCGACCAGGGGCACCTGCTCCTGGATCGCCTTCATGTCGCTCGCCACCAGGCTGGTCGTGCCGTGGGGTCCCGAGCGGACTCCGTTCACGGCGCGGCCTCCGGCCTCAATCTGGATCAGGTTGTCGCCCAGGGCTGCGAGCTGGGCCTCGATCTGCTTTGCTGCCCCGGCGCCCACGGAAACGCTGCAGATGTAGGAACCCACCCCGATGCTAATGCCCAGCATGGCCAGGGTCGTTCGCAACTTGTGCCGGGCCAGCGCGCGCAGGGCGATGCGTATTTCAACCGGCTCGCGCATGTGAATCCCCTTCTCCCCTCCGGTTCCCGTCCGTGTCTTCTAGTGCCCGCCGAATGCGCCCTGTCCGGGCATCATCTCTCCATGATGGCGGTGGTGCGAATCGCGGGCCAGCAGAAATGCGCCGGTCGCGATGCCCCCGCCGATGACGGCGCCTCCCAGGACCCACAGCAGCTTGTGGCCGCCGCCATGGCTGTGGCCGCGCCACGATTCTCCATCGTCCATCGAAGCCCCGTCGTGCCGGAAGGAGCGCCGGAGGCGATCGGAAGTTTCCTCGTCGGCGAACCGGTCCCTGGTGACATCGCCTTCGGACAGCCGGGCGAAGAGCTCCCGCTTCGGCTGCACGGCCGGGGCTGCTTCACGGGCCGGAGCCGCGATCTGGGCCCAGGCCGGAGCCTGCGCCGCGACCAGCGACAGGACGGTGACCACTGCCATGAATCTGCGCATCCGATCCTCCATATGTGGTTTGTATTCCGGCATCAACTGCCGGTTTTGCCCGAGCGTTCGTAGGATTCCAGCTTCCGCACTACCGAGCCGACTCCCCGCTCATCCTGAGCGTATAGCGCAGGGTATCGGGCGAAGTGGCCCGTGCCTGGCTGAATTCCAGGGTTCCAAGCCGGATCGGCCCCCATTTGGCCTTGTATCTCAACACCTCGCCAGCGCTGAACGGAACGTTCGAGTATCCCGCCTCCGACCTGGCATGCACGGGCCGGGTTGCCGCGAAGGTCCGTGCAATCGCCACAAATCCCAGTGCTCTTGCTGCTTGCGCTATCAGGTGTCCCCCATGGTTGCCCGGGCGACCTACTGGAAGGTGGCTACCACTGGATCCGCCGGGCATGCATCCATTCCATCGTCGCAGATGCCACAGGTCTTGACGCTGGGAGCCCTGCTGGAGTTTCGGCCTGAAAGCGGGAAAGGGTCATGGGAGGATCTGGCCATTCGCGGCTGCGGCCAAAAGAAGCCGGCCACTCCCCGAAGGAAATGGCCGGCTCTCGCAACAACTGGAGCGCGCTTTTTCCGCGCCCGAATTTCTCCGCTACTTCTTCTTGTTCACGGAAACAATGTACGCCACCAGCGAGTGGCGCTGTGTCGGAGTCAGCGGGAACGTGGCCATGAAGACTCCCGGCTTGATCTTCTGGGGGTCAGCCAGCCACTTGTCCAGGAATTCCGCGTCATGTTCCTTGGCCTCTCTGGCAAGGTCGGGGAACTGCGGCTTGCCACCCTTCTTGTTGACCGCGTGGCAGGCGCCGCACTGGTAATCCTGGAAGAGCTTCTCCCCGTTGCCGGAGTCTGCCGCGGGGATCGGCCTCTTGGCAGCCATCAGGTAGTTCACCATCGCGTCCAGCTCCTGGGGTGTCTTCCAGGGAATCTTGGGCATGATGGTGTCCTTCTTCATCTTTTGCGGATTGGTAAGCCACGCGTGCAGCCACGCGGCATCCCGCTGATAGCCGACCTGGGTCAGCTCCGGCCCGGGCCCGACCGACGGAGCTCCGATGTTATGGCAGGCGATGCAGCCCTTTTCCGTAAACATCTTCTTGGCGTCGGGGGCACTGTCTGCGCCGGCTCCGGCGCTCCTGGCACACAGCGACAGCGCCGCGACCAAGAGGCAGATCCGGAGCCCGGACAGTCCAGGTCCGGTGATTACTGAAGGAAACAATTGAACTGCCTGCCTTTCTGTTCAACCACGCTGCTTTATCCGAGCTGGGATCAATACCCGATGTGCACGTAGGCCTGCACCTCGTCGACCCGCGGCTGGTCGATCCGGCTGAATGCGTCGCGCGACCACTCCACGCCCACCTTGGCGTTGGGGTTCAGGTAGCGAGAGATGTTGAGGGTGGCCGCGGTGTGGTCTAAGCCTTCCAGGGCGTCGGTCGACGGAACATGCTGGAGCTCGTATCTACCGGTGAGAACCCACAGGTTGGCTTCGTCCAGGAACACGGTTGCCTCCAGCATCGCTCCCTCGGTCTTCTCCGGCATGCCCACGGGGACATCCGACTGCTTCTGGTAGTTGAAGGCCGGGATCACGATGGCCTTGGAGATGTTCAGGAGCGCGCTCACGTCCACCAGCAGGTGGGTCGAGGAATTCTTGTCGGCCGCACGCGGATCCTCGCGCTTCAGCACGACCCGGGCGGTCACGTCGTTGCTGCCGATGTCCTTCATCACCCAACCGTACACGTCCTCAAAGTTGTTCAGGGTCTTGGAATCGGGCGCTCCCAACGTGCGCTCGCTGTTGATGACCGCCGCGGCGTAGGTCCAGCCCGAATTGGCCCCGTTCAGTTCCACGCCATTTCCGTCGAAAGTGAACGGAAACACGTATTCGCGCTGCGTCAGGCGACGGGAACTCGAGATATATGGGATCTCCGCATCGAAGATGCCCGCCTTGATGTTCAGGGCCCCATCCTGTGCGATGTCGTCGAACTGGGCAAACGCCATGCCGCCGAGCAGTGGGCCGCCCTGGCCGTCAAAGTTGCAGTCGAAGTGAAAAGTGATGTGCTCGGCCAACGTTCCGGCGCTGTGCAATTCAAAAGCGTCCTGCTGGAAACGGCTGGTGTTGGTTCGGACGCGCTCCGGGGCCGCCAGCGACTTGTTGTTGCCGTGGCGAAGCGTGGCCGCATCCTCTTTGGGCAGGGCCGACGTGCTCACATAGTGGTAACCGACGATTCCCACGATGGACAGCGGGAACGACTTGTCTTCCCAGGGCGAGGTCCCGGGCTGGCCCTGCAGGCGGTAGCCATTCTGCCGGAACTGCATGCCGAACTTGTTCAGCCGCGGGAACGCGACGTGGCAGGCGGTGCACTGCATGTTGTACTTACGGGCGAACAGCGGAAGCGATCGCCCCGGGATCGCCATGAAGGCGGGGATGAGCAGCACGAGCAGCGGGGCTATTCCCCGGAGCACGCCCCGGCGGAACTTCGCAGTTCCCGGCAAGCCGGGCGAATTCGCTGTGGCGCGGGGGGCGTCCGGGTTCTCCGAATCCATGTTCGTGTTCATCGGGTCCTTCCTTTCGAACGGCAGTGGTAGGGGATTGAAATACCGCGCATTGAGTCGGTTCGTCAGTGCCGGGTGTGGCTCGGGAAACGCTCAACGGTTGTACTGCCGGTGGCCAGGTTTCGGGGATGGGCGGAGTCGACCATTCCCGGGCTGCCGGCCGATGCCATTCGAGATGATGTGCCCGAACAAGGAGGATGATGGAATCCCTCAGTCCGGTCACTTCAACCGAACTTCAGACATTGTGGACGACATGTGCTCCAACTGCAAGCGCAGGATGGAAATGGGGTTTGGGGCGTGGAACTTTACGCGAGTTACTTTGTCAGCACCAGCGCCCTGGTGACGGCCTTGCCCCCCACCGCGAGCCTGGCAAAGTAGACCCCATTGGCGCGTGGCCTCCCCCCCGCATCCCGTCCATCCCACTCTGCCACATGCTCGCCGGCCGCCAGCTCCGCGTCCAGAAGGGTCGACACGCGCCTGCCCTCCGCATCAAAGACTTCCAGCTTCGCCCTGCCTGCGGACCAAAGGGAAAAACGGAGCGTGGTGCGCGCGAAGAACGGGTTCGGCGCGGGCAGCTCCAGGAAGGGTCCCGAGGTGTGCGCGGGCCCACCCACGCCGGAGACCGCCGAGCCCACCGCGAACAAGATCGAATTGTTGATCGCGTACACGCGGCCGTCCCGCCCGATCATGGTTGGCGTGTAGGCTTCGCCGACCCCGGGCGTGAGGACCACGCTCTCGCTGAAGGAATTGGTGTGCAGGTCCCATCGGTACAGCACTCCGTCCTCGCTCCCGGCCAGGACGCTGTGGCTGGAGGGATCCACCACCGCGCTGTTGATGCACCATTCCTTGACCGCGTTGGGCGACCAGATGATTTCGCTGGAGTCGGGAGTGACCCCGGCGATGGTCAGGACTTCCTGCATCACGGAGATCCCCGTGTGCGGGTCGGACTGGGAGGCGTTCGGGTCCAGGATGGCGATCCGGTTGATCCCGTCCGCCGCGCCTCCCCGGGCGTAGTTGTTGTACTTGGTCATGAGCAGGTAGCTCGACGATCCGCCATAGGACGGCACCAGGCTAGAGGCCACGATGGACGGCGTGTCGTCCCAGCCGAAGGAGCCGGGGACCCCGCCCGGGGCCAGCGTGGGGGTGAACTGCAGCAGCCATCCGCGGTCGTTGTTGGAGTCGCGCGGGTTCTCCGAAACTCCAAAAAGAACCCTGCCGTCGGGCCCGACCGTGACCGATGCGGTGCCGTTGTTGGACAAGATCGCCACGTTCGAGCTATTCGGGTCCTTCAAGGCGACTTTGGACCTGGTGTGCAGATCCGCGGCGTCCAGCGCCACGAGATAGCCGTCGGGTCCTGCGGTCGTTCGGATCGCAAGATACAAGGTCTGGCCATCGTTGCTCAGGGCCGGGGCGCAGTTCATCAGGACCACCGTGGCGAGCCCCGCCGTGGCGCTGCTGGCGCTGACGAAGGAGGCCGCGCCCGAGGCGGTGATCCGGGCAATTCCGCCGTTGATCACCATGGGATTGGCGCCCGTGGCCCGGTATCCGAAGTACACGGTGCCCTGACTGTTGGTGGTGATCGGCGTGCAGATCTGGATGTCGGAGTTGAACGCCGCCCTGGCGGCGTTGTAGTTGGACAACCCGTAGAAGGCCAACCGAGTGAACACCGGGGTGCCCGCGGTATCCACCTGGTCGGCGTAGAGAATCGTGCCCCCGGCCGCGGGCATGTAGAGCCGCCCGGCGGGTGTCAGGGCCGGCTGAAAGCTGGGAGTCCAGAAGTGCGCGGGCAGCTTGTAGTCCGAATCGAATTGCCACAGCAGCATTCCGTCGCCGCCTCGTCGGGCCTCTACGCGAAAGCTGTCGTTGACCCCCGTCTTGACCGGGACGAGCACCGTGTTCAGCGATGACACCAAAGGGCTTCCATAGTGAATCGACAGGCTTCCGAAGAGGAGTTGCGGCTGGAGGTCGACCGGCGCCTGCCAGAAGATCTGCTGGATCGGCTGCGAGGCGTAACCGGAAACGGCGGTGTGCTGGGGATTCCCGGCGAAGTTCCCCCAAGCCGGCAGGGCCCGGGCCGCGTGGAAGGAAACGGCGATCCCAAGAAGAAGTCCAGGGACGATCCAGACCCATCCGGGAAAGGCGGCCTTCGGCCGGCGCGAAGAGTTCATGGTGTCAAGGCTCCCGATGTGGTCTCGTGCGGCGGCGCCGGCTCAAGCCCGGGCGCGAGGATGGCTGGAAATCCGGACAATCATACCATCTCGGAGCCCGTCTCTTCAACGCGCCCCCCTCTGGATCCTTTGTTCCAAGCGGGCTTTCAGGGCCGGCCATTCCCCCTGCAGCAGGCTGAACATCCGCATGTCCCGGGGTCGTCCGTCCTCGTGGAGCAGGTAGCCGCGCAAGACCCCCTCCTCCACGAATCCCAGCTTTTCCACCGCACGCCGGGACCGGACATTCATCACGTCCACCCGGGTCTGGACCCGGTGGATCTCCAGGGCCTCGAACGCGAACTTGAGCAGCAGGTACTTGGCCTCGTTGTTGACCCCGCTCCCCCACACCTCCGGGCTGAGCCACGAGCGGCCCAGCGTGATCCGCCTCATTTCCGGGGCGTACTCATACAAAGCGGTCATGCCCAGCACACGCTGCGGGGCCGGCTGCATGATGACGAATGGAAAGCTGGTCCCGGTCCGGGCCAGTTCGATCGCCCCCCCCAGCCAGCGCTCCACGGCCCCGGGCTCGTCCGGGTCGAAGAGAATCAGATGCTCCCAGATCCTGGGATCCCGGGTGTGGGGACGAATGCCTTCGAGGTGCGAGAGGGATAGCGGCTCGAGGCAGACGCGATAGCCTTGCAGGACCCTGTAAGCTTCGAGATAGTCTGCCACTGCCCCCCCTCGATATCTAGTGCCGGCCCCGGATGGGCGGGGGCGCGAGTCTGACCGGCCCGAAATGGGCGAGACCAGCAACATACCCCGCGGATCCAAGCATGGTAACCCTCGCGACGCCTACAGGGATCTTCCCCGGATGCCGATACTCCCACGATGGGCCCGGCCCCGATGGTGCGGGATGGCTGGACTGGCGCCGACAAATGTTTGCTGAATCGGCGATTTGAAATCGCAGCCTTTCGCTCAACTCTTTCGTGGACACATTTACGCTTGGGTTGTAGACTTATCAATATCCAAATTCCATATGGGCCCGACCTGGCCGGGACTCCGATCTCACTCACCCTTCAGGGAGACACCATGCGCATGATCCGGCGTTCCGCCACCGCTATACTCTTTTTGGTCGGTCTGGCTGGCCTGCCGCTGGCCCAGGTGGCCGCCGCCGCCCCGTCCGGCAGGATCATCGGCATTCCCACCCGGGGCGCCGCCGGAGTGGCGGAGTCGGTCCAGAGCATCATGCAGCGCCAGGCGGCCATGCCGGCCAGGAGCCTGGACGAGGTCGACCAGGAACAGGAAATCGTGCAGCCGGATCGAACCCACCTTCCCCAGAACCCCTCTTCCCCCGATGCGGCCGTTTACCCGGCGCTCCCGCAGGGATTCCTGCCGATCCGCGGCGGCGAGGGCCCGTTCACTCCGCAGACCGTGAGCGTGAACTTCACCGGCGCCACGCTGAGCGGCGTCAACCCGACCCTCTCTTTCCCGCCGGACTGCCAGGGCGCGGTGGGGCCGACCCAGTACGTGATGTTCGTGAACGGGCGGCTGGTGACGTTCAGCAAGGCCACCGGCGTCGGAGACGGAGTGATCAACGCCGATCCGGATGTGTTCTTTGTAAGCGTTCGCAGTGCGCGCACCAGCGACCCCAGAATCCGCTACGATCGCCTGTCCGGGCGTTGGATCATGGTGATCATCGATGTGAACACGCCCAATCGGATCCTGCTCGCGGTGAGCGATTCGGCCAGCGCGGGCGTGATCACCGGCAGCACCGTGTTCACGTATTTCTTCATCCCCATCGCAAGCACACCCCCGGCGATCGCCAGTAACTGCCTCGCGGACTATCCCACGCTGGGCGTGGATGCGAATGCGCTTTACATCGGGACCAACAACTTTTGCGGTCCGCCCAACGGGCAGACGTACGTGAACAGCGACGGGTACGTCATTCGGAAGAGCTCGATCCTGGGCGCGGGCCCCATCGTGGTGAGCGCTTTCCGCAACCTGAATACCGGCACTCCCAACTTCATCGGTGCCTACACCCCCCAGGGAGTGGACAACGTGGATCCCGCCTCGAACGAGGGCTACTTCATCGGCGTGGATGCGAACAGCTACGGAATCCTGGACATGCGCCGCATCGCTACCCCTGGGGCTACTCCCAGCATTTCCGCGAACATCCCCATCACCGTCAACACCACCGGCGCGCCCGTCAACGTCCCCCACCTGGGAAACACCGGGGGAACCAACGGAAGGCTGAGTTCCCTGGACGACCGGCTTTTCGCCGCGCACATCCGAAACGGGCGGCTGTGGACCGCTCATAACATCGAAGTGAACACCACGGGGACCTTCGCCACCGGCGGCGGCCGAAACGGTTCGCGCTGGTACGAGTTCAACGTCCCGGTGGGCAGCGGCACGCCCTCGCTGGTGCAGTCCGGCACGATCTTCGACCCGACTGTCACCAATCCCCGCTCCTATTGGATCCCGTCGGTGATGGTCTCGGGCCAGGGCCACGCGGCCTTCACCCTGTGCACCGCGGGCAATAACAACCGCGCCGACGCCTCCACGGTCGGCCGGCTCTCGGGCGATGCGCTCAACACGACGGAAACGCCACTGAACTACACCACCAGCTCCACCGCCTACAACCCAAGCAGCGATCCGGGCGGCGCCAACGGCCGGCGCTGGGGCGACTACACCTACACCAGCCTGGACCCGCTGGACGACATGAGCATGTGGTCGGTTTCCATGTTCTGCGACGCGACCAATTCCTACGGAGTGCGCATCGCCAAGCTGGTTCCGCCGGCTCCGGCCACCCCCAGCGTGCTGGCCGACGTGACGGCGGGCCTGGCCTCCGTGCCGGTCACGCTCACCGGCGTGCAGGTCACCGGCTCCGGATTTTACGACCCGGGCGCCAACCTGCCGGGAGTTCCGGCGTTCAAGCACCTGACCGCCGCCATCACCAACGGCGCCGCCTCCGGCACTCCTCCCACGGTGGTCTCGGCCACCTATGTGAACCCGACCACGGTGAACCTGGTCCTGAACGCCAGCGCCGCCACGGCCAACATCGCCGCCGAGAAATACACCATTACCATCACCAACCCTGACGGCCAGACCAAGGCCGCGGCCGTGGTGCACGTAGTCGCCGGAGGGCCGGTGGTTTCGCTGGCCGCCGGGCCGACCGGCAACGAGGGCAACGCCGGCACCACCAACTTCAACTTCACGGTAAACGTTTCGCCGGTTTCGGCCTCCCCGATCACGGTCCGCTACCAGACCTCCGACGGCACGGCCACCGTGGCGGACGGCGACTACGTGGCGGCCACCGACTCGATCGTGATCCCGGCCAGCACCGCCACCGGCACCATCACGGTGAAGGTGAACGGCGACACCAAGTTCGAGACCAACGAGACCTTCGGGGTCGCCATCACTTCGGTGTCCGGCGCCACCGTGGGGGCCCCTGTGAACGCCACCGGGACCATCACCAACGACGACGCGCAGCCAAGCCTGTCGATCGCGCCGGTCACGGCGAACGAAGGAAACAGCGGCGCCACTTCGTTCAACTTTGCGGTAACGCTCTCCAACGCCAGCTACCAGGCGATCAGCGTCACGGCCACCAGTTCCGACGGTTCGGCCACGGTCGCGGACAGCGACTACATCGCGGCGACCGGTCCGGTGAACATCCCGGCGGGCTCCACCTCGGGCAACTTTGCGGTGAGCGTGAAGGGTGACACCAAGTTCGAGACCAACGAGACCTTCACGGTCGCGATCGCGTCGCCGGTCAACGCCACCATCTCGACCGCCGCCGCCACCGGGACCATCACCAACGACGACTCCCAGCCGACCGTCTCGATCGCGCCGGTCACGGCCAACGAGGGCAACAGCGGCACCACGCCGTTCAACTTCGCGGTGTCGCTGTCCAACACCAGCTACCAGGCGATCAGCGTGACCGCCACCACGTCCGACGGCTCGGCCACCATTGCCGACAACGACTACCTCGCGGCCACCGGCCCGGTGAACATCCCGGCCGGCTCGACTTCAGGGACGTTCGCGGTGAGCGTGAACGGAGACACCAAGTTCGAAGCCAACGAAGCCTTCACGGTGACCCTGTCGGTCTCGGTCAACGCCGCCCTGGGCACCGCGGCGGCCACCGGGACCATCACCAACGACGACGGGCAGCCGACCATGTCCATCGACAGCGTCTCGCAGGCCGAGGGCAACGCCGGCACCACCGCGTTCAACTTCACGGTTTCGCTTTCGGCTCCCAGCGGGGTCAATGTTTCGGCCTCCTACAACTCCGCCGACGGCTCGGCCACCCTGGCCAACAACGACTACCAGTCGGCCTCCGGCTTGGTGTCGTTCGCTCCGGGAGTGACCACGCAGCCGGTCACGGTGCTGGTCAACGGCGACCTGGTCACCGAGCCCAACGAAACCTTCACGGTCGCGCTGTCCGCCCTGAGCAACGCCGCCGCGGGGAGCCTCGTGGGAACCGGTACGATCCTGAACGATGACAGTGCGCCGGCGATTTCAATTGGAAGTGTCTCCCACCTGGAGGGCAACAGCGGGACGACCGTCTACGTGTTCCCGCTCACGCTGTCCAATCCCAGCGCGTCGGTGGTCTCGGTGAACTACCAGACGGCCGACAGCACCGCGACCATCGCCAACAGCGATTACGTGGCCGCGAACGGGGTGGTGTCCTTCCCCGCCGGCGTGGTGTCCGAGAGCCTGCTGGTTTCGGTGAACGGGGACCTGTGCGGCGAGCCGAACGAGTACTTCAGCGTGGGCCTGTCCGGGCCGGCCGGCGCAAGCCTTGCCGTTTCACGGGGCACGGGGACGATTCTGAACGACGACGACGTGACCGCCCCGGTGGCGACCGTCACGGCCCCCAACGGCGGGGAGTCGGTCGCGGTGGGCAGCGTCCTGCCGATCACCTGGACCGCCGTGGACAGCGCGGGAGTGATCAGCGTGGATATCCTGCTCTCGCGGGACAACGGCGCGACCTATCCCGAGGTGCTGGCATCCGGCCTGGCCAACAACGGCACGTTCAACTGGACCGTGACCGGCCCGCCGACCACCACCGCCTTCGTCAAGGTCAAGGCGTCCGACGCGGGTTGCAACACCGGCTCGGACACCAGCGACGCTTCCTTCACCATCACCGGTTCCGCGGTGGCGGTGGACGGGCTGGGTGCGGTAAAGGAGTTCGCCCTGACCTCGATCCGCCCGAACCCGACCTCCGGAGCGGCCCGGATCGACTACCAGCTGCCGCGGCAGTCCCGCGTTCGCTTGACCGTGGTGGACCTGGAGGGCCGCGTCGTGGCCACGCTGGCGGACGGAACGTTGTCGGCCGGCCGCTACCACGCTAGCTGGGTGGGTCGCTCCGAGCATGGCAACGCCCCGGCCGGAATCTACTTTGTCCGGTTCGAGGCGGGCGGCAGGAGCTTCACCCGGCGGATGGTGCTGGTCCACTGATCCCGTTGCCTTCGGGCAACGGCCGGGGTTAAAGTAGTTTCGGGACGCGTGGTCAAGCCTTCGGGCGACACCAGCGGCAAACGCGCACAAGGGCTCGCGCGCACGCCGCGCCCGCGTTCCACAAGGGGCCCTGGGTATTTTCCCCACCAGGGCCCCTTGCTTATTGCCCCCAGCGCCATCCCCGGTCACACCCTATCCGTCCGCCCTGTAACGATGCCGATGGATCGAAGCCTGGCAGCCGCGCATCCAACGACTGTCCCCCCCGCCCCGGCGATCCCAACTCAGAGGAACCATGGACGAAGAATTCTGGAAGAAAAAGCTATCCGAAGAGGAATACCGGGTGCTGCGGCAAAAAGGGACCGAGGCGCCGTTCACAGGAAGGTACGTGAGCACCCACGACCAGGGCGTGTACCGGTGCGCCGGGTGTGGCGAAGAGCTCTTCACGTCCGAATCCAAGTTCGATTCGGGATGCGGCTGGCCCAGCTTTGACGCGGCCCTGCCCGGCGGCAAGGTGGTCGAAGAAGCTGACCGCAGTCACGGGATGGTGCGCACCGAGATCACCTGCGGCAAGTGCGGTGGCCACCTGGGCCACGTATTCGACGACGGCCCGACCCCGACCGGGCTCCGATACTGCGTGAATTCGGTGTCGGTGAAGCTCGAGCCCGGGGACGAGAAGTAGGTTGTGCTTCGAAGAATGTGTCCGAAGCCCAGTAACTCATGCGCTCTAAGTCCGTTACCATCCAGAGTCATGGCTCAGCAGGCATAAGCCAGGCGGTTGGTTCGGTTCGCCGGCAAGGCAACCGTCATCACCTCCCGCTGGTAGTAGCGCTCCAGAGTATCCGGGAGGCCCACGACGCTTTTGAAGAGTCGGCGTCGGAGGATGTCCTCGACGCTCAACGCCCTATCCATGAGCCCGAGCCGCTGGGCCGGCGTCCCTCCCCCTCTTCTCTCCGAAAAGGGCTTGATGAAGTTCCGCCAGACCTGAAAGATCGCCAGCCGTTCGATCGCCCCCTGGCGCCTCTTCGAGAAGGCGATCGTCTCCCGCTTATGG
>JANXVU010000028.1 GCA_025351485.1 Candidatus Eiseniibacteriota bacterium
CTGGTTCTCGTCGGCTGCAACTCGGTCATGAGCCCGGTCGCTGACAACGGCACTCCCGGCAACCGCAACGAAGACGGCGGAGGGTCCTCGCCTCAGAACGGTCCCGTCTCGGTCTACCTGGCCAAGCTGGTTCCGCTCACCACCATGGAGCACCAGGTCGCGGGCGAGATCACGGTTCCCCTGGGCTACCCGGTGAACCTGAGGGCCGACGCCTCCAACGCCAGCGACTACCTGTGGAAGGGTCTGCCGAAGCAGGCGGGTATGACCGACGAGGGCTACCACGCTGCGAGCGCTTCCATGACCTTCAGCCGTGCGGGTGTCTACAACGTGCTGATCATCCCGGTTCAGGCCGGCCGCGAGCGGGCTGCGAACCAGGCTCGTCTCACCATCCGGGTGCTGCCGGTGGCCTTCAACCAGCTGCACATCCGCCTCTCGGCCGACGGCGCCGGCGGCGGCAGCAGCGACGGCGATGGCACCAAGAACGGCGCTCCCCGCCAGCAGAGCATCATCCCGAACGGATCGGCCCAGGTGGCGGTGAACGCGGATCTGAGCCTGAAGGCGATCAGCTTCCCGGCGGGCTTCGAGAGCATGGTCGAGTGGCGGATCGATGGGCAGGCGCAGAAGTCGCTGGCCAAGGCCACCAAAGTGAACTTCTCGACCATGGGCGACCACACGGTGCAGGGCGGAGACGCCGAGCTGCTGGTGGAAGTCACCTCGGACGACGGCATCGTGACCAAGCACTAGGAACTCGAGCGAACTTCCCGACCACTCACCAACCCAAACAGAAAGGGGGCCTCGAAAGAGGCCCCCTTCCTCGTTAGAGTCCGCTTCGTGCCGCCGGACCCCGCTCCGCCGTTACCGGACCATGGAGGCCTTGCGCGTCACCGCCACGCCATCCAGTTCCATCCGATAGAAATACATTCCCGAGGACACCTGCCGCCCGGAGGAGTCCCGGCCATCCCATGAGAGGTCGTGCCGCCCCGCGGCGCGAGTGCCGTCCGCGAGCAACCGCACCCGTCGTCCAGACAAGTCATAGATCGCCGCGCGAACCTGCGTGGCGCGCCCGATCTCGAAAGAAAGCCTCGCCCCTTCGCGCGTGGGATTGGGTGTGGGAAGTCCGACCACCCACGGGTTCGAGAGGGGCGAGGGAGGCACTCCGACCACGCTCCCGATCGAGAGCGCAGCCACAAAGCTCTGGGGCTTTCCGCCCACGTTGGCGAACTTTCCGCCCAGGTGCACCCGGGATCCACTGGCGGCCAGGGCGTTGACGTAATTGTCGGCGTTCGGGTCCCACGAGCTGGCAGCTCCGGTAACGGTATCGAGCTCGGCCACGTGGTTGCGGGGCTGTTGCCCGATGAAGTTGAAGTAGCCCCCGGCGATTAGCGTGGCTCCATTCAACGCGATCGCGTTGACCGTGCTATTTCCCCCGGCATCCCAGGCCGTGGCATGGCCGGTGACGCTGTCGAGAGCCGCGATGCATCCGCGGTTCTCCCCGCCCAGAGCGGTGAACGATCCGCCAACGTAAACCACCGGCCCGTTCGACAGCAGGGCGTAGAAGTAGCCGTTGATATCCGCGTTCGGATCCCAGGCCGTGGCCAGGCCGGTGGTGGCGCTCAGGGCCGCCAGGTGAATGCGCGGCTGTCCGCCGATGTTGCCAAAAAACCCGCAGGCGTAGACCGTCGACCCCCGCACGTTCAGGTTCATCACCAGGTCATCCGAGTTTGGATCCCACGCGGTGGCCAGCCCGGTCGTCACGCTGAGGGCGGCGACGTTGTTCCGCAGCTGCCCGCCGATGTTCATGAAACCGCCGCCGGCGTATACCGTGGAGCCGGTTGCGGAAAGGCAGTAGATGGTGCCGTCCGAGTTGGCATTCCAAGAGGTGGCCAGTCCGGTGGCGGCGCTGAGAGCGGCGATGTGGTTGCGCGCCACCCCGCCGACGCTGTCAAACGAGCCCCCCGCGTACACCGCGGAACCGTTCACCGCCAGGGCGTTCACCGGGTTGTTGGCATTGGGGTTCCAGGCCGTGGCCGCCCCGGTCGTGGCGTCCAGCGCGGCGATATGGTTGCGCGTCTTGCCTCCGATGCTGTTGAAGTCACCGCCCACGTAGAGCCTGGCGCCGGCAAGGGCGATTCCAAATACGTTTCCGGCGACATTGGCGTCCCAGGCGGTGGCCAGCGCGGTGGCGGCCGTGAGCGCAGCCACGTTGTTCCGGGGCTGTCCGCCGATGTGGGCAAACGACCCCGCGGCATAGATGGTGGGACCGCTCGCGATCAGGGAGCGAACGTAGCCGTCCGCGTTCGGGTTGGCGGAGAGCGTCGCGCCGCTCGCTGTGTCCACGACCGCCAGAAACGGGCGCGACGCCCCGTTCATGGTGCTGAAGTATCCGCCCGCATACACCGTGGCGCCGCTGGGGGCCACC
>JANXVU010000037.1 GCA_025351485.1 Candidatus Eiseniibacteriota bacterium
ACAGACCCCTTCAAGCTGGCAATAACAATCCAGAAGAAGCTCAACCGAGTCTGGGCCCTGAACAAACGCTCCGACCGGGTTACTTCTCAAATGGCTTGACGATAGGCACAAGGGTTACCTTTTCAAATGGCTCGACACGGGTGGGACCGGGGAGGGGCGCAGGGTAGACGCCCCGTCCGCCCGACGGGCCCGCGCGTGTGATACTCTGGCCGGCGATGAAGAACCGTTCCGCACTGCCCGCCGCGCCGGATCACGCGCCGTTCCGCCTAGGAGCGGCGTTGGTGCTGTTTGCCGCCGCCGTCGGGGTGTCCTCGGTGCTGGGCGGCCTGCCATGGCTGGCCTGGCTCCGGCTCGCTCTTTCGGTTTCGATCCTGTACCTGCTGTTTCGGTCGCGCCGTCGTCCGGTGGGCCGGGTTGCCACCATCCTTGGAGCGCTGGCGCTGATGGGGGCCGCGGCGGCAGCCGCGGGCAAGGAGGGGGGGCTCGCTCCCGCGATATCCGCCCTGTTCGTGCTCTGCTGGTGGGTGCGCCGCTCCTACATCCCCTGGGTGACCGAACAACCCTCGTGGTCGCTCGTCGCGCTGGGCGTTCTTGGCGGGGCCGCGCCTTTCCTGGCCTACGCCATGGGCGCGCAGGGATACCTGAGGGTCGAGTCGCTTCCGCCACTCCCGCGGTTCTTCGACATCGGTTCGTTCGCGGCGGCCACCTCGGCTTTCTTCATGGCCGCATTCAGCGCCTGGGGCGAGCTCATCCATCGGACCATTCGCCGGTCCTCGATCCGCACCAAGCTGGTGCTTTCGTTCGGGCTCTTCGCCGTGACTCCGGCGGTGCTGGTGGCGGTGTTCCTGGGCCTGGCCAGCTGGCTCCATGCCGGCGACCGGGTGTGCCTGCAGCTTGCGCGCGAGATCCAGCTGAGTTCCCGGGCGGCTCCGTTCATGCGCGCGCTGCGCGCGGAGCCGATGGCCTCGCCCGCCGGGCTCGCCGCGCGTCTTGAACGCTCCCGCGACTACTTCCGAAGCCAGGGGTTGAGCGCCGTGGCGCTCGCGGGGGGCCGCGCGGACTGGAGGATCCTCGCGAGTGAAGGCAGGCCGGACTCGCTGTTCGTGCCCGCTTCCTCGGTCGTGGACGACAGCGCCCAAGCGGTGGGCGGGCTGGTGCTGCGTGCGGAAAGGTTCTACTGGGCTGAATTGGCGATCTGGCCGACCGGCAGGGACTCGCTGGCCCTGGTGACGTATCAACCCGTCGACACGTCCGTCACCAACGATTTTTCCAGGGCCACCGGCGTCGACTTCCTGATGTTTTCCAACGCCTCGATCCATCGCACCCGGACCGGCGTGACCTACACCACCCGGGGCGTGCAGGTCGCCCAGGTCGGCGAGAAACCCGCTCCGGGAGGGGTGCACGTTTCGATCACCGAGGATTCGGACACCTCCCGGGCTGCCGGCGCTGCGGCGGCATCGCGCGGCGACTCTTCGGGAATCCAGGAGCTGACCACGCTGGGGGGAGGCCGGTACGCCGGCAGGAAGCTCGACAAGTCCATCCAGGGATCCCCGGGATTGATCGACTGCCGGGTATGGAACGGCAAGGTCTGGCGCTCGGCGAGCGCGGTGGTGCTCGTCCGCATCGGGCTCCTGGATGCGCTGGGTCTGCAGCCCGACAAGCGCTACCCGCTGGCGCTGGGCGTGCGCCTCACTCTGCTGGTCATCGCGGTCCTGTTCCTGATCGTCGAAATCGTCTCTCTGGTGTTCGGCTCCCGGGTCGCCGGGTTCATCACGCGGGGCGTGACCAATCTTCGGCAGGCCGCCAATGCGATCGGGCAGGGCAACTTTGACGTGCACGTGACGGTGCCGTCCGAGGACGAGTTCGGAGAACTGGCCTCGACCTTCAACAAGATGACCAACGGGCTCCGGCTGGGCCGCGAGGCGGTGATCGAGCGCGAACACCTCAAGCGCGAGTTGGACCTGGCCCGCAAGATCCAGATTCGGCTGCTTCCCTCCGGCCCGCCGGTGATCCCGCGGATCGACATCGCCGCTGCCAATGCCATGAGCCAGCAGGTGGGCGGGGACTACTACGACTACATCGCCATGGCGGGCGGGCGCGTGGGGCTGTGCATCGCGGACGTTTCCGGGCACGGCGTATCCGCGGCGATTCTCATGAGCAGCGTCAAGGCGGCCTTTGTCTCGTGCGCCTCGGTGGGCTCCGATCCCGGCGACATCACCGGGCGGGTGAACCGGTTGCTGGAGATGAGTATCGACCCGGGCAAGTTCGTCACCGGGTTCTTTGCGACGCTCGATCCGGTCACGTTGCGCATGCAGTACGTGAATGCCGGACATCCCGCGCCCATGGTGCTGCGCGCCAACGGCGCCCTTGCGCGGCTCGACGTGGGCGGGCTGATCCTTGGAATCGATTCCACCGCGCTCTTCGAGGAGGGCCAGGTTGATCTGGCGCAAGGCGACGTGGTGATGTTCTTCACCGATGGCGTGACCGAGGCGCAGGGTGAGGACGACGAGCTCTACGGCGACGAGCGCATCGAGGCGCTGCTGCGCCGGGACCGCGACCTGCCGGCCGAACAAATACTGCAGAAGCTGGTCGAGGAAGTAAAAGTGTTCGAGGGGGAGAGGGGCCCGAGCGACGACCTGACCGCGATGGTGATGCGGGTGGTCTAGCCTCCCGGCTCCTCCGAGCGGAATAAAAGAGGGGCGCCCAATGGACGCCCCTCTCGGTTCTTGATTGGCTTGCCGCCTCGAGGCGGCGGGCGCTACTTCTTCTTCGCCTTCGCCTTCTTGCGGGCGGGCTTCCGGACGGCCTTCCTCACCGCTTTCCGGGCGGCCTTCCTGGCGGTCTTCCCGGCCGGTTTCCTGGGCGCGGCCTTCTTCTTTGGCGCGGCTTTCTTCTTTGCCGCCACCTTCTTCTTGACCGCCTTCTTCAACGGCTTCCTGGCGACCTTTTTCGTGGCCTTCTTGGCGAGCTTCTTGGCGGGCTTCTTCGGAGCCGCCTTCTTCTTCGGCGCGGCTTTCTTCTTTGCTGCCTTCGGGGTCACCGGCCTGGCGGCGGCCTTGGCGGGCTGCTTTCCGGCGGCCGGCCTGGGCGAGGCCTTCGGCGCCGGGCGGGGCGCCACTTCGTCCACTTCAATTTCCTCTTCCTCCACCTCCAGCAACGCCGAGATCTCCTTGCCGCTCACGACCGGAGGGGCCGGCGCGGGGCGCGCGGGAGCCGAAGTCGTCCGGCGTGTGAAGCCGCCTTCACGGCGCTCGTGCCGCGAGCTGGAACCCAGGACATCGTAGTAGTCCAGGCCGATGTCCATCTCCATGTCGTCGTCGTCTTCGCCGTGAAGCTCGCGCATCTCTTCCGCGGACTCCTCCAGCATGTGCTTGAGCGCTTCGAGCACGTCCGACCAGGCGATCTCGTGCCAGGAGCGGGCCTCCGCCCAATCCTCGCCGGCGCCCCATCCGGAGTGCGTCAACTGCAGCCGGGTGCCGTCGCCCTCAAGGAAGAACTGGACCGTGACATGGGTTCTTGGCTCAGGCTGGTTCATGAAGGAGGCGAAATCGCCGGGACCCTTCCACTCGAATCCCAGCTTTTCGTGGGGGATGATCTCGAGGATTTTGCAGCCGCGGGTGCGGTCTCGGCCCTGGGACGCGGGCTCGAAGGAAAGCTCGAACGCGCCACCCACCCACGGCTCAATGTGGGCCGACGGCGTGAACCACTGGGTGATGCGCTCTTCATCGATCCAGGCCTGCCAAGCTTCGGCGACAGGCGCCTCGATCCAGATCTTCTGTTCCAGGGAGTCGCTGGACATTCAAGTCTCCTTGGTGCTGCGCTCCTAGCCGCCCGGGACCGGGCACCCTCACGCCCAATGCCCAATGGTGTAGCACAAACACCTTGCAGCGGGAAACACCGGTGGAGCTTTCAAACAAAAAAAACACCGCCCGCTCCCCGGCGGGGATCCCTGGGATCCCGGCGGAGAAGCGGGCGGTGCTGGAAAAGCATGGTGGGAGGAGCCGCGGCCGACCGCCCCCGCGTAGGCGCAAGCTCCATCCCACCAATGTGTTGCGCGGCTCGAAGAAAATCCAAAGCCGGTCCTCGGAAAGATCCGGCGAGTTCGTTAGGCGACAACCGCCCCCGCGTCAGTCACCTCCGGTGCCTCGCCGGAAAAAGAGGCTAGGGATCCCGGCAGGTCACGGGCGGAGCGGCGGGAGGCGCGTGGGCCGCGCCGCTCTTTGAATCGATCATTCGAAGGCCTTCCAGCCAGCGGTCCAGATAACGGGGCGCCCTGGAAATTACGAAGCGGTCCCGATCCCGCGCCAGGTACTCCAGCGTCGGTTGGTCGATCGAGTGCAGCGACTCCAGATCCAGGGAAATCTGCCTGTGACCGGTCAGAGCCATCTTCAGCACTCGCACGAGTTCGACCCCGAAGGGTCCGACAGCGAGGCCTTCAACCCTGTAAACGGCGGCTCCATCGGGTTGGGAAGTCGAGATGCGAATCATAGGTGGCTCCGGCCCATGCAGCTGGTTTCAGCACGATGCATACCAAGGTGGCGGGCAACCGACGGTAAATTGGCAAGGCCATGAAAAATAGCGGCTTATAGCGATCATTCCGAGCTCGTGATGCCTTCGATATCACCTAAAAATGGCGACATATAGCCTTATGACGAATTAGAGTCATCTCAGAGGCGATATATCGTCACTCCAACGTGGTACTTGAAACTCATAGGAGATGCGAATTCATGTGCCAGGCGGCTACTGCAGATATTCCAACTTCCCGATCCGGAGCTTTCGCATCTTGGAATTCAGGGTGGTGCGCTTCAGGCCCAGGATCTCGGCCGCCCCGCCGCTCCCCGCGATCCGGCCGCCGGATCGGCGGAGTGCGGCCACGATGGCCCGGCGCTCCGCGTCGGTGAACGTGGAGGTGGATTCCAGCGGAGGCATAGGCGCCGTGCCGGCCTCGGCGTGGTGATTCCCGGCGGGAAGAGTCCCCAGGTCCACCACCAGGTCCTCCCCTTCACACAGGATCACGGCGCGACTGATCACGCTTTGCAGTTCGCGCACGTTGCCCGGCCAGTCGTACGCCAGCATGGCCGCCTCGCTGCCGGGGTCGATCCGGGTGATGTTCTTGCCCATCTTGCGGGCCTGCTGCTGCAGGAAGTAATAGATCAGGATCCCGATGTCTTCGCGGCGCTCACGGAGCGGCGGAATCGTGATCGGGAATACATTCAATCGAAAGAACAGGTCCGCCCGGAACCGCCCATCGCGGACTGCCTTTTCGAGATTTCGATTGGTGGAAGCGATCACCCGGGCATCCGTCCTGAGCGTAACACTGCTGCCCACGCGCTCGAACTCCCCGGACTGGAGCACCCGCAGAAGCTTGGCCTGCACTTCCCCCGAGAGCTCCCCGATCTCGTCCAGCAGCAGCGTGCCGCCGCGGGCCACTTCGAAGCGGCCCAGCCGCTGCTCCACCGCGCCGGTGAACGCGCCCTTGACGTGGCCGAAGAGCTCGCTGCTGATCAAGGCCTCGGGCAGCGCGGCGCAATTCACGCGGATGAACGGTTGGCCGGCCCGCGAGCTCAGGCGGTGCAGGGCCTCGGCCACCAACTCCTTGCCGGTGCCGCTTTCTCCCTGGATGAGCACCACCGAATCGGCGTCCGCCACTTTCTTGACCAGTTCTCGCACCCGCGCCAGTCCCAGGCTTGCCCCCACCAGTTCGGCGAACGCGCCGGTGCCCGAGAGTTCCTCCTTGAGGTAGCGGTTTTCCTGCGCCAGCCGCCGCTCGCGCGCCTGGATCTGCATGAAGCCCCTGGCCGCCTCCAGCGCGAGCCCAAACTGCTGCGCGACGCGCGAAAGGGTATCCACGTCGGTCCCCAGGAAGGCGTCCTCCCGGGCGGAAGCCAGCCAGCACAGGCCCACCCGCCGCGAATGCACCATCAGCGGGACCAGCACCATGGTTCGGAAGCCCAGTTCGTGGAGCCGCCCCACCAGGGGATTCCACGCGGTGGTGGTGGACATGCGGCGCGATTCTCCGGATTCCATCATTTCGGAGATCGGCGGCACGTCGGCCGGGGTGGGCCGCCAGCAATCCTCTTCGGTCAGGCTCCGAAGGTTGGTGGCCACCGGGTGCAGCAAAGCGCCCTCCATTTCGAACACCGCGGCCATGTCGGACCGGTCGAAGTGGATCAGCTTTTCCAGCGCCGGCAGGATTTCCTGAAGGATTTCCTGGGGATTGCGGTGAAGCGTCATGGCGTTGGCCAACTCCAGCAGGGTGCGTTCACGCTCGGCCAGTCTCAGGTTCTGCGCGTGGGCATGGGCGTTTTCCAGGGCCAGGGCGAACTGCTGCGCGGCCCTCGCCGCCAGGGCAAGGTCGTTGGCGGTCAGCCCCGCCGGATCGCGCGAGGCGATGAATATCACCGCCAGCACCCGGTCCCGGCCCGGCACCGGGACGCAGGCGACGGTCTTGAGGCCCAGTTCCACCAGGCGTTGCTTGCGGGCCGTGTCGGGCATTTCGCCGGCGGTCATCCGCATCGGGCGCCCCGTCTCGATCGCCGCCCGCCCGCCCGAATCCTTCCAGCGCAGCGACAGGATCGTGCCGGGGTGCTCGGCCGGCGGGGCGGTCGTCGCCAGGGGGTGCATCCACTCGCCCTCCAGCTCGAACAGGGTGGTGCGGTCGAATTCAATCAGGCGCTGCAGGGCGGCCATCATGGTGGAAAAGAGCTCGCCGGGATCGCGGTGCTGCGAAAACGTGTTGGTGATGTCCAGCAGGTCGCGCTCGCGCTGGGCCACTCGCTGCACTTCGGCAAAGGAGCGGGCGCTCTGGATGGCCAGGCCGAACTGCCTCACGGCGCGTTCCAGCAGCTCCAGTTCGGAAGCCGGAAACGCATCCGCCTGCCTGGACACCAGGCCCAGCGCGCCCAGGGTCTGGCCGCGCAGCAGGATGGGCATGACCAGCAGGCTGCCGTATCCCTGCGCCAGCACCCAGGCCGCGCCACCCTCGGCCTGCGACCCCTGGCGGTAGACCGCCGCCCGGCCCGTGCGCAGCGCCTCGGCGACGAATGTCTCGGTGGGAACCCGCCTCTGGAACAGAACCACACGCGCCTCGGGGGGGGCATTTGTGGCCAGCGGGGCCAGCCAGCCTTCCTCCAGCTCGAACACCATGGCCCAGTCGAAACGCGTGAGACGCTTGAGCGCCATGACCATGGACTCGAACACTTCCCGCGGATCGAGTTGCCCCGTCAGGGCGTTGCTGAGGTCCTGGAGGTCGCGTTCGCGCCCCACCAGCCGCTGCACCTCGGCGGCGGTCCGGCTGCGCTCGATCGATAGCCCAAGTTGCTGCGCGGCCCGGGAGAGCAGATCCAGGTCCTGGTCGTTGTAGATGTGCGGGTCGCGCGAGGCCAGGGTCAGCACGGCGTGGACCTGGTCACGGATCAGGATGGGAGCGGCCATGAAGCTCTGGAGGCCGGCCTCGAACATTCCCCCGGACGGGGCGGGTTCGGTGGGCGACGCCTGCGCCCGCATCGGCTCCCGGCGCCGCACCACTCGTTCCAACTGGGAGCCGCGCCATGGGAAGGGATGGGGCAGGGTCGAGAGCAGGTGATCGGAAGCGCGCAGGTTGGAGGGGTGGAACTCATCGCCCTGGACGTCGAGGATCATGGCGCGGTCAAAGGAGACGATCGAGTTCAGGGACGCGGTGATGCTCTCGAACACCTGGCTCGAATCGTTCAGCGCGGCCACGGCGTCGCTGATCTCTCGAAGCGCCCGCTCGCGGCGTGCGAGCCATTCCAGGTCCTCCAGATCGAGCAGGTGCTGGATGGCCGAATGCAGCGGCCCGCAGATCTGTTCCAGGGCGTGCACTTCGTCGCCGGTCAAGCACGGCGGCTCGCGGCGCCAGAATCGCATGGCGCCCCGGTACCGGCCTACCTGGCCCAGCGGGAAGAGCGCGGCGCAGCAATAGCCCAGTTCGCGGTGCCCGGCCTCGTCGCTGAAGCGGGGCGGGGAATGGACGAGGTCTGCGGAAAGGTACGGCTCTCCGGTCATCATCACGTGGCCCACGGTGGTGCCTTCGATGGGAATGGGCTCCGAGGCTGGGGCGCTCGGGCGGTCCTCCACCGAACCCAGCAGCCGGTAGTGGCTTCCATCCCGGGTCAGCACCCCCATGGCGGCCCCGTGGATGGGCACGATCTCCCGGACCACGTCGGTGAACCGCTGGAGCATGGAAGCGGCGTCGCGCGCGCCGGTGACGGCCCGCGTGGCCCGCAGCAAGAGTTCCGGAGTGACGGCGATGGGTTGGCTCATGGTGAGCCCTCATGTTATCACACCGCGGGCACTCCACCGATGGCGCCGGGTGGCCCCGGCTGATAGACTCGCTTCCCCATGACCGACCGTCCGGAGTCCGCGCCCGCGGCATCGCTGCAGCAGGTGTCGTGCCTGTTCCCCACGGGCCGCGGCGTGGAGGAACTGACCTTCGAGGCGCTGCCGGGCGAGGTGCTGGGCCTGGTGGGAAACGCCGGGGCGGGCTGCACCACGGCGCTGCGGCTGCTGGCCGGTGAGCTGGAGCCCACCCGCGGGACGCTCACCCTTCTGGGAGCCACCCGCGCGGACGAGCGCCGCCAGGTGCGCCGGCGCATCGGGTTCCAAGGCTCCCGCGACGCGCACTTCGGGGCGCTCTCCGGCTTTCGCAATGCGTGCTTTTTCGGGGGCCTGCACGGGCTCGGCCGCCAGGCGCTCCTGACCCGCGTGGACGGCCTGTTCGACGAACTCGACCTGAGATCGCTGCGCGATGTTCCCGTGGCTGCCTGGGATGCGGATGCTTCCCGACGGCTTTCCATACTCGAGGCGCTGCTCCCGGAGCCGGCGCTGCTGGTCCTGGACGAGCCCTTCGAGCCGCTCGGGTTCGGCTCCCGCGACGGGGTCCGGCATGCCATGTCCGGGGCGGCTTCCCGGGGCGCGGCGGTGGTCTTTTGTGCCGGCCACTCGGACGAGGCGGCCCGATTGTGTCGCCGGGTCGCTCTGATGCACCGCGGCCGGGTGGTGGCCCTGGGCGCTCCCGTCGAACTGATTCGAGCAAACGCGGGCGCGGGCCGGCGCGAGGGGCAGGAGCCGACCCTGGCCGAGGTCTATCTTTCCCTGACCGGCGAACCGCTGGGGGAGAACTAGCATGCTGGCGACCAGCGTCTGGCGCAGGGAGGCCCTGGAACTCTCGGGACGAAAGGCGCACTTCGCCCTGGAGGCCGCCGTGCCGCTGGCCCTGGCCCTGCCGCTCCTGGGCGGGCCGGCGCTGGTGCCCCAGGCGACCCTCTATACCACGCTGATCGTGACCACCACGGTGCTTCATTCCGGCGCCCGCGCCCACTACCTGATCCGCTCCGGCCTGGCCCAGCGGATGGCCCGCACGCCGGCCTCGCCCTACAAGCTGTTCCTATCCACCGTGCTGGTGCGGGCCGTGATCGCGCTGCTCCGGCTCCTGCCGCTGCTCCTGGCGCTCGAGTGGCGCTACCAGGCGCCGCCGCATCTGTGGCTGGCGCTGCTGGCCCTGGCCGCTCCGGCCATGGTGGCGTCCGAGCTGACCGGGGGGCTTGCCGGGAGCCTGGCTCGCTCGGCGGGGGAGGTGTGGCTCTACAGCCTCGTGCTGGCATTGCCCGCGCTGTTCCTTTCGGGCGTGTTCGGGCCTGAGACCGAACCGCTTGGGATCCAGTACGTGATCGCGCAGATCCTGCCGTTCACCTTCCTGCACCGGGCGGTGCTCCAGCTGGTCCGCCCGTTTCCGGGCCCGATCCCAGGGACTTCCATCGGCCCGGCGATGTGGGCCGCGGTCGGATGGGTCGGGATTTCCCTGGCTTTCCTCAAGGGCCGGCTCGAACGCGATCGGTAATCCAGTCTTCTTCGGGAGCGAAACACAGCGCGCTTGTTGACGCGGCCTCCATTTGTTAGCTTTCCGCCTGTTCCTGCTCTTGGAAATCCATCGTCCCGCCGCCAAGGAGCGCGCATGCCGTCGCACAAGTACCTGAGCGGGCCCCGGCTCGATCCGCATCCCATCACGCCGACCACCTCGCTGGTGGAACTGGTGGAGCACACCTTCCTGGCCTACAACGCCGCGAGGCTTCGCGAAGCCTGCGGGCTGTACGCAGAAAAGATGCTGGCGGAAGACGCCACCGTGGGGGTTTCCCTCACCGGCGCGTTGACCCCGGCGGGGATCGGCATCTCGGCCCTGATTCCGCTGATCCGCGCGGGCATGATCGACTGGATCGTCTCCACCGGGGCCAACCTGTATCACGACGCGCACTACGGCCTGGGCCTGGCCATGCACCGCGGCAACCACACCACCAGCGACGTGGTCCTGCGGGATGAGGGCGTGGTCCGGATCTACGATATCTTCTTCGACTACGATGTGCTGCTGTCCACCGACACGTTCTTTCGCAAGATGATCGAGGCGCCCGAGTTCCAGCGCTCCATGAGCAGCGCGGAGTTCCACTGGCTCGCGGGCAAGTACCTGCGGGAGCGCGAAAAGGCCCTTGGACGCGGCGACCAGTCGCTGCTCTCCGTGTGCCACCAGTGCGACGTGCCGGTCTACACCAGTTCTCCCGGCGACAGTTCCATCGGCATGAACATTGCCGGCAAGGCGCTGTTCGGGAGCAAGCTGGTGCTGGACCCCAACGTGGACGTGAACGAGACCGCCGCGATCGTGCTGGACGCCAAGCGGAGCGGCGGCTGCAGCGGCGTGCTGCTGCTGGGCGGGGGAAGTCCGAAGAATTTCGTGCTGCAGACCGAGCCCCAGATCCAGGAAGTGCTGGGTATCGAGGAAAAAGGCCACGACTACTTCCTGCAAATCACCGACGCCAGGCCCGACACGGGTGGCCTTTCCGGCGCGACGCCTTCCGAGGCCGTCTCGTGGGGCAAGGTGGACCCTTCCAAATTGCCGGACGCCGTGGTTTGCTACGTGGACAGCACCATCGGCCTGCCGATCCTTGCGGCCTATGCGCTTGCAAAGCACGCGCCGCGCCCGCTTCGCAGGCTGTACGCCGAGCGGGGACGGATGATGGACCAACTCAAAAAACTGGCAACGGAAGCCGGCCGCGTCTAGAATCCGGATTCGCCCGGAATCCCGACGTGGCGGCGGCGCGACATTTCTAACTTTCCATTGCGAACCAATACCCGCGGAGGCAGAAAATGACGGAACAGAACACGGAATTGTTCGAAGAGCTCGAAGACTGCGCCGGAGCGGCGTCCTTCGCGGCCCCTCCGAAGGGGCCGAAAGACGACGACGAACTCGAGGACGTCGACGGCGCAGACGACGATGATGACGACGAGGATGACGACGACGACGAGGACGAGGAGGACGGCGACGACGACGAGTAGTCCGGGAGCGCGCCGTGGCGCGGAGCCCGAATCACGATAATGAAACCGGCCGGAGGGTTCGCCCCCCGGCCGGTCTTATTTCGGATTGTCCCGAGTCCCCGGTCAGTCGCCGAATCGCACTCCGACGGCGCGGGCGGCGTGCACCAGCGCCCCCTGAGGGTCCACGTTGCGCGTCTGGCGCACCGCGTCCGAGAGCGGCACCGAAACGATGTCCACTCCGCGCAGGCTCACCATGCGCCCGAACTCGCCCGCCGCGGCGAGCTCGACCGCCTCGACCCCGAAACGAATCCCCAGGATACGGTCGAACGGGCTGGGGGAACCGCTGCGCTGGAGGTGTCCCAGCACCGTGACGCGGGTCTCGATCTGCACGTGGTGCTCGATCTGGTCGCTCAGCCAGTAGCCGATCCCGCCCAGGCGAACCGGATCGGTGGAATCCTCGATGCGCCGCTGCACGACTTCCCGTCCCCCGAGGGGCTTGGCGCCCTCGCCGACCACCACGATGCTGAATTTCTTGCCCGAGGCGATGCGGCTGCGCACGTGCTCATAGACCTTCTCCAGGCGGAAGGGGATCTCGGGAATCAAGATCAGATCGGCGCCCCCCGCCAGGCCGGCGCCCAGCGCAATCCAGCCGGCGTAGCGGCCCATGACTTCCAGCACCATGACCCGGTGATGCGACTCCGCGGTGGTATGCAGGCTGTCGGCGGCCCCGGTGGCCACCCGCAACGCGGAGTCGAAGCCGAACGTGACGTCCGTCGCCTCCAGGTCGTTGTCGATGGTCTTGGGGATCGCCACCACTTTCAGGCCCTTCTCGGCCAGCTTATTGGCGATGCTCAGTGTGCCGTCCCCGCCGACGGCGATCAGGGCTTCGATCCCGCGCTCCTTGAAGTTCGAGAGCACCAGGTCGGAACGGTCCTCGTAAACCTTGGCTCCGTTCACCATGGTGGCGACACGGAACGGATCGTCGCGGTTGCTGCTTCCCAGGACCGTGCCGCCACGCGGCAGGATGCCGCGGACGTGCTGGGATCCCAGGAGCTCCATGCGATTTTGAATGGCGCCCGCAAAGCCGTCCTCGATGCCCACGACCTCCATGCCGAATTGTCCGGTGGCGGTCTTGTACACCGAGCGGATCACGGCGTTCAGCCCGGGGCAATCCCCGCCGGCGGTCACGATCCCGATCCGGCTCACGGCCGGTTTATCCGTTACGGCTGAACTCTTGGCGGATGACTGCATGGTCATGGTTTCGCTGTTTCCCCAGGGTGGTTGAGTGTGTATCTTGGAATCGCCGCCGCCAGAATAGCAGGATCCGGGGCGGCATTCACCCCACTTCGCAGCCCGGGAGGGTCTCATGATCAATGACTTCAAGAAGTTCCTGCTCCAGACCAACGCGCTGGCGCTGGCCATCGGTGTGATCATTGGCGGCGCGGTTGGCAAAGTTGTGTCCTCCTTGGTCGCGGACGTGCTGATGCCGGTCATCGGACTGGCGATTCCGGGCGGGGCCTGGCGCGAAACCCAGATCGTGCTCTCGAGCAAACCCGACGGCACCGTTGCCAACGCCATCAAGATCGGTAGTTTCCTGGGCTCCACGGTGGATTTCGTGATCATCGCTTTTGTGGTGTTCCTCGTCACGAAGTCGCTGCTGAAGCCGGCGCCGGCGGCGCCTGGCCCGGCCACCAAGGAATGCGGACAGTGCGGCGAGACCGTGCTGGCGGTGGCCAAGAAGTGCAAGTTCTGCGCGAGCGCGCTGTAGATTCTTCTGCTGCATCGCGGCGCCGCCGTCCCCAGGAATGGAGAAGCCCCGGGTTGCCAGTCGGCATCCCGGGGCCTCGAGTATGGAAGCGGCGCCCTGGCTAATTGCGCCGGCGGCCGTTGTGCTTCAGGCGGTGGATCTTGCGGCTCTCCACGTTCTGATCGTGCGCCAGCTTGGCGTGCTCTCCCGCATCGATCTTGCCGTCGTTGGCCTTGAAGTCGCGGCGTTCCTCGCGGATTCCCCGCTGGTCCTCCCGCAGTTCGGAAGCCTCCTTGTGGGTCAGTTCTCCGCTCTTGACTCCTTCGGCAATTCGCTCGTGCTGGCGGTGCATGCGGCGCTTGGCCGGGCCGGCGTGGGCGCTGGTGGCGGACACGGCGAATACCAGGAGCAGGGCGATCACTACGAGATTCTTCTTCATGTCTGGGATCCTTTCGCGGTGGAAGAAGCCGGACGACATCGTTGGCAGGCTAGAGCATTCGCTGTGCCATTTTCAAGCAGGCAGTCCGTCTCCCGTGCCTCCACCGCAACCTTCATGCCATGCCTCGCGCCATCCGCCAAGTTCCTTCTGGCGGCGAGACTTGCCGAATCGGGCATGCTAAAGTTAGCGCTTGCTGGCCCCTCCGTGCCGGCCCGGCTGTACCCCCAGGAACACGAGGTGTACCGAATGACTACCCCCATCGCGGCGGCCGCAGATGCCCTGCTGCAAACGCGCTCCGAATTTCCCATCCTGGAAAAGACCATCTACATGGTGAGCCACTCCCTGGGGGCCATGCCGCGCGGGGTGGAGGACGAAATGTGCGAGTACGCCCGCATGTGGGGCCAACGCGGGGTGCGCGCCTGGCACGAAGGCTGGTGGGAGTTGCCGGTCGAAGTGGGAAATCTGCTGGCCCCGGCGATCGGCGCCGACCCGGGCAGCGTGGTGATGGTGCCCAACGTGACCACCGCCGAGCAGATCGTGCTCTCGGCCCTCGACTACCCCGCGCACCAGAACGTGCTTCTGCATACCGAACTGGACTTTCCGTCGGTCATCTACCTGTACCAGGGTGAAAAGGCGCGCGGCGCGGAGCTCCGGGTTGTGAAGTCCTCAGATGGAATCTCGGTCCCGGCGGAGCGGATCGTGGAGGCGATCGACGCGCGCACCCGCGTGGTGGCCATCTCGCACGTGCTCTTTCGCAGCTCCTACCTGGTGGACGTGGAGCCCATCATCCGCCGGGCGCGCGAAGTGGGCGCGCTGGTCATGCTGGACGCCTACCAGTCGGTGGGCACCGTGCCGGTGGATGTGAAGGCGCTCGACCTGGACATTCTGGTGGGCGGCTCGGTGAAGTGGCTGTGCGGCGGTCCCGGAGCGGGGTTCCTGTACGTGAAGCCGGAGCTGCGCGAAAAGCTCTTTCCCAGGTTCACGGGCTGGATGGGACACGCGCGCCCGTTCGCCTTCGAGACCGGCATGGACTACGCGCACGACATGTTCCGTTTCCTGAACGGCACGCCGCATGTGCCCTGCCTGTACGCGGCGCGCCCCGGGTACCGCATGATCCAAAAGCTCGGCGTGGACGCGATCCGTGCCAAGTCGCAGCGCCTGACGGAACGGCTGATGGCCTGGGGAAGCGAGTTCGGAATCCCCATGCGCACGCCGGCGGATCCCGGGCGCCGGGGCGGCACGGTGAGCTTTTCCGTGGCCGAGCCGCAGCGGGTGGCCGAGGAACTGATCCGCCGGGAGATCATCGTGGACTGGCGCCCCGACGCCGGGGTGCGTATCGCGCCGCACTATTACACCAGCGAAGAAGAGGTGGACGAAACCATGCGGCAGCTGCGCGAGATCGCCGCCAAGTGAGCCGGATCATCGCGGTCTACGGAAGCGCCACCGTCACCCAGGACTCCGAGGAGGCGCGTCTGGCCTTCCACGTGGGGGTGCGGCTGGCCCAGCGCGGGGCGGTGGTGATGAACGGCGGCTACGGCGGCATCATGGAAGCCGTGAGCCGGGGCGCCCGTGAAACCGGCGGCAAGGTGGTGGGCGTCACCGTGGATGGGTTCCTCGACCGCAAGGCCAACGAGCACCTCACGGTCGAACATTCCGTGCCCGACCTCCTGGAGCGGCTGCGCGTGCTCACCGAAGAGCCCGATGGGTTCCTGGCTCTGCCAGGCGGGATCGGCACCGCGGCGGAAGTCTTCCTGGCGTGGAACCTGCTTTCCCTGGGGCTGCGCCGGCCGGCGCCGCTGGTACTGATGGGGAACGCGCTGGAAACGATCCTGGATCGGAGCAACGACAAGATGGGCATCCCGCCCGCGCAGTACGACCTGATCCACTTCGCCCACGATCCCGACGAGGCCGTGGACCTGGTGCTCGGAGGCACGCGATGAAGATCCACGACATCACGCCGCCCGTATCGGTGAACACCGCCGTGTGGCCCGGGGACGTTCCGTTCACGATCCATTCCACCATGAGCCAGGATCGGGGACACTCGGTGAACGTGTCCGAAATCCGGTCCACTGTGCACCTGGGCGCCCACGCCGACGCGCCGCTCCACTTCGATTCGCGAGGGTTTGACATCGCCCGGGTGCCGCTGGACTTCTACATCGGGCCCGCGCGGGTGATCGAGCTCGTCGGGGTCAAGGAAGTGGCCGCCACGGACCTGGCGCTGGTCCCGTGGGCGCAGACCGAGCGGCTGCTGATCAAGACCAAGTCCCGCTACCAGGCCAGCGAGTTCGACGACCAGTTTCCGCACCTGACCGAAGAGGCCGGCGCCCTGATCGCCTCCAAGGGCATCCGCCTGATCGGCGTCGACGTGCCCTCGGTGGACGCCTGCCACAGCAAGAGGCTCATGAACCACAAGGCTTTCTTGAAGGCCCGCACCGCCATCCTTGAAAACCTGGACCTGAGCCACGTCGCCCCCGGGGTGTACGAGCTGATCGCGCTGCCCTTGAAGCTGGTGGACGTGGACGGCAGCCCGGTGCGCGCGGTCCTGGTGGAGCGGGAGCCCGCGTGACGGTGGGCGTGCAACGGCTCCCGGCGTGGCAGACCCTCCTTTTGGGCGCCTGCCTTGGTCTCCTGGGGTGCGGCGACAAGACTCCGGTGGACTCCCGCATCCATCACGTCGAGCGGCTGCAGGACTATCAGTATGTCCGGCGGACCTTCTTCTATTTGACCTCGGACCCTACGGAAAATATCGATCTCCGGACGGTTAGCGTTTGGGTGGACGACCGGTCGGCGAGCGGCGACGTCACTACGAAGCGCCCTGGAATCGCCTACCTTGATCCCCGCGCAGCGGTCCCCGACTCGATTCGCTATTTCGGCAACTTTCGGTTCGAGACTGGATTTGCCGTCCGTCAGGCGCTCAGCGCCCGCCGCGGAATCGATGGCGTTTTCATCGAGTTGGATCGGCAACTGGACGAACAGTCCGTTCTCGCGGTGACCTATCGGCACATGGACGGGAGTTCCGTCGGTGTGGCGACCGGCGACTCGCTGGTGGTCAAAATGCTGCGCCCGAACAAGGAACTTCTGGGGATCGACGTTTCAGGGAACTTCCTTTCGCCTGGAAGGCCTGGCGGGTACTGGAATTCAACGCTTCCCTACGAAATGAAGAATGTCTACCGCCTCGACTACACCGACATCAACCCGGACTCCTTCCAGTTGGCAATCTACGACACCCGCTCGAACCCAAGGGCCGATACGCTGGGCAATCCGGGCAGCCGGATCACGGAAATTGTCGGGCTGGACAATGAAGTGATCCAGGGATCGAGCTATCAGTTCGGGATCGGGGGAAAGGGCGACGGCAAGGTGGACAACGACTTCGACAGGGAGCGGACCTTCGTGGACTATACCCGGGGGCTGATCTTGTTTCCCGATACCAGGCCGTTCTTCTATCAACCGGATCCGGGCGCGGGGGAGGCCACCAGGGACCGGGACCACCGGCCGGCGCTGCTGAGCCGGGCCCAGTCGGACACCCTGATCTACCTGCAGCGGGACTACAATCCGAACGCCCTGGTGAACCGCTACTATTTCGAAGCCAGTTTCTATCTTCGGTCCAACCTGAAGCCAGGCGGCTTTTTGAGGCATTTCTTGAGTCCCTAGGCGGGGCAACAGGATCCTCCCCCCGAATCACCACCTTTGCCGCAACCCCCGGCAAGGACTAGAATCTAACCAAGCGACCGGCCGCCGTCTCAACCCAGCCATCCGCCCCAAACCGGGGCCCATCAGGGAGTTCCATGACCAAGCACCAACGGCCCGCCACGCTGGGCCAGCTGAAGGCCTCCGGATATGTCCCCCGGAGCGTCAAGGACGAGATCCGCCAGAATCTTATCTGTAAGCTGCAGAAGAAGGAGCGGCTGTTTCCGGGCATCGTGGGCTATGAAGACACGGTCCAGCCCCAGCTGGTGAACGCCATCCTTTCCCGGCACGATTTCATCCTGCTGGGGCTTCGGGGCCAGGCCAAGACGCGCATCCTCAGGGCCCTGCCGCTATTCCTGGATGAGTGGACCCCGGTCATCCCGGGCAGTTCGGTGAACGAGGACCCGCTGAACCCCACCACCGTGGAGGGCCAGCGCCAGGTCAACGAAGAGGGCGACGACCTGAAGATCGGCTGGCTTTCCAGGGAGCAGCGCTACCAGGAAAAACTGGCCACGCCCGACGTGACCATCGCCGACCTGATCGGGGACATCGATCCCATCAAGGCCGCCAGCAAGAAGCTCGATTACTCCGACGAACGGGTCATCCACTACGGCATCATCCCGCGCACCAACCGCGGGATCTTCGCCATCAACGAGCTGCCCGACCTTCAGCCGCGCATCCAGGTGGGGCTGCTGAACATTCTTGAAGAGCGCGACTTCCAGATCCGCGGTTTCCCGGTGCGGATCCCGCTCGACATCCAGATGGTGTTCAGCGCCAACCCCGAGGACTACACCAACCGCGGCAACATCATCACGCCTTTGCGCGACCGCATCCAGTCTCAGATCCTGACCCACTATCCGCGCAGCGTGGAAGAGGGCATGGCCATCACCGCCCAGGAGGCCTGGATGGACCGCCCCGGGCGCCACGTGAGCATTCCGGGATTCATCAAGGAGATCATCGAGGAAGTGGCCATCCAGGCGCGCGAGAGCGAGTACGTGGACCAGAACTCGGGTGTCTCGGCGCGCATGACCATCGCGCTGGCTGAGAACGTGGCCTCCAACGCCGAGCGCCGGGCGCTCACGCTGGGGCTCGCGACCGCCACCGCGCGCATCTGCGACCTGACCCACTCGCTCTCGGCCGTGTCCGGCAAGGTGGAGCTGGTGCTGGAAGGGGAGCAGGAAGGGCCGCTCAACGTGGCGCGCCACCTGATCGGCAAGGGCGTGAAGGCCTACTTCGCGCGCACCTTTCCCAGCGCCTTCCCTCCGAAGAAGCGCAAGCACGAGCCGGCCGACGAGAGCCTGGCGGGGTCCGAGTACAAGCCCATCCTGGAGTGGTTCGCCGCCGGCAAGTCGGTGGAAGTGGGGGACGACACCGCGGACGACGCTTTCCTGGCCGGGCTCGACCAGGTGAAGGGGTTGCGCAAGGTGGCCTCCAAGTACATGTCCCCCGGGAGCGACGAGGAGCTCGCGGTGGCCATGGAGCTGGTGCTGGAGGGGCTCCACCAGCACTCCATCCTGACCCGCGAGCACATCGACGGCCGGTCCATGAGCTATCGCGACATGTTCAAGTCCATGTTCTCCAGCCTGGGCAAAGATGAAGCTTAGGTACAGCGACTGGTCGGGGGACAACAGGAGCAACCCCGACTTTCTCAAGGCGCTCTTCCGCATCTACAACGACCTGCTGCTTCAGACCAGCGGAGACGTGGAGGAAGCCCTGCGCTGGATGGAGACGCTGGGCAAGGAGTACGGCTTCTTCGACGATAAGTTCGGGGTGGAAGACTTCAAGAAGCTGCTGGAAGAAAGCGGCATGATCAAGGCCAAGGGCCAGGGGCAGGGGTACGAAGTCACCTCCCGCGGCGAGCGCGCCATCCGCAAGTCCGCCCTGAACGAGATCTTCAACTCCGTGGACAAGGGCCCGGCCGGCCAGCACCGCAGTCCCCAGTCCGGGACGGGCAACGAACGGCTCCCCGAATCCCGCGCCTACCAGTTCGGGGACAAGCTGAGCGACCTGGACGTGCTCACCAGCATGCAGAACGCCATCAAACGCGGCGGCGGAGACGACCTGACCCTGCAGGAAGAGGACCTGGCCGTCTACGAGACCGAGCACCTCTCCAGTTGCGCCACGGTGCTGCTGGTGGACATCAGCCACAGCATGATCCTGTACGGCGAAGACCGCATCACCCCGGCCAAGCGGGTGGCGCTGGCCCTGTGCGAGCTCATCACCACCCAGTACCCCAAGGACTCCCTGCACGTGGTGCTCTTCGGCGACGATGCGGTGGAGGTGCCGCTGCGGCAGTTGCCCTACGTGACCGTTGGCCCCTATCACACCAACACCCGCGCCGGGCTGATGATGGCCCAGCGGATCCTGGCCAAGGTGCGCCAGCCCAACAAGCAGATCTTCATGATCACGGACGGCAAGCCCTCGTGCATCTTCGAGGAGGGGCGGCTGTACAAGAACGCCTTTGGCTTGGACCCCAAGATCGTCAATAAGACCTTGGAACAGGCCGCCCTGTGCCGCCGGAAGGGCATCGAGATCTCGACATTCATGCTGGCGGAGCACCATGAGTTGGTCGGGTTCGTGGACAAGCTGACCAAGATCAACCGGGGCCGGGCCTACTTCTCGGACCTGGAGAACCTGGGGCAGTTCGTGCTGGTGGATTATGCTCGGAACCGGAAGCGGAGGACCCGCTAGGGCCCGCCATGCTCATCTCCGCCTTCGGCCCCTTCGGGTCGTTCACGACGAACCCTTCCCAGAAGCTGCTGGAATCGCTGCTGTCGGACCCCATCCAGGGGATTCAGCTCATGGGCATCACCCTGCCGGTGCGCTACAACGTCGCCCCTGAAATCCTCCTGGCGGAAATCCGCCTGCGCAAGCCCGCGGCCGTGATCTCCTTCGGCGTGGCGACCGGGTCCGACGACCTCCGCCTGGAGCGCATCGCGATCAACTGGGACGAGTCCGATGTTCCCGATCAGTCCGGCGACACCCCCAGGGGCCGCAAGATCGATCCCGACGGCCCGGACGGCCTGTTCTCCTCGCTTCCGCTCCAGCAGATGATGGAGGCCCTGGACGGACAGGCGCTCCCGTACCGCATTTCCAACACCGCGGGCACGTACCTGTGCAACCACCTTATGTACCGGACCCTGTGGGCGCTCCGGCAAGAGGGGATCGATATCCCGTGCGGCTTCGTCCACATTCCTCCGGCCGAGGAGTGGAACAAGGACGCCGGGGGGCCCACGCGGCCCTTCGCGCAGATCCGCACCGCGGCGCTGCGCATCATGCAGGCGGTGCACGGTGCGGCCCCGGGTAACCGCTCCTAGCCGCAACCCCAATCCGCACAAATCTTTCCGGGCCCCGTAGACGCGCCCCCCCGCGCACGCTTACAATCGCCCCATGATGACCGACACCCATTCTTCGACGAGCTCGCTGCGCATCGTCCGCGAGCCCCAGGTGTACCTGGTGGGCCGCCAGACGGTGGACGATTCCGAGATCGCGCGCTTCCTGGCCGACAACGGCACCAACTGGACCACCGACACCGAGGTGGGGGCGGAGAAGCTCGCCGAAGTGGGCGGGCGTCTTTGCTACATGAGCTTCGGCAAGGGCCGCAAGACCAACCAGGAGTTCCTTAGCCACATCGTGGAAGTGGGGCACGGCAGCGTGCTGGAGCACGCGGTGTGGAACTTCATCGTGACCGACGTCTCGCGCTCGCTCACGCACGAGTTGATCCGGCACCGCGCCGGATTCGGCTACTCGCAGCTGTCGCAGCGCTACGTGAACGAGAGCGACTCGCCGTTCATCGAGCCCGACTGCATCGCCGAGGACCCCAAGGCCCACGCCATCTGGCTGGAAGCGATCGAAGCCGCCCGCCGTGGATACGACGGGCTGGTGGCGCAGCTGGAGTCCAAGTTCGATCACGTGGAAAACAAGACCCTGCGCCGCAAGCTGGCACGCCAGGCCGCTCGCAGCGTGCTTCCGAACGCCACCGAGACGCGCATCTTCGTCACGGCCAACGCCCGCGCGCTCCGGCACTTCCTGGAGTTGCGGGGCAGCATCGATGCCGAAGACGAGATCCGCAAGCTGGCCTTGCGGATGCTGGAGATCCTCCACGCCGAGTCGCCGAACCTGTTCGGCGACATGAAGATCGTCACGCGCGAGGACGGCACCCGCGTGGTCTCGACGGACCACCACAAGATCTGACCCCCGCCATGTTCCGGATTGCTCTTGCGCAGATGAACTCCTGCGTCGGCGATGTTCGCGGCAACGCCGACCGGGTGTTGGATTTCGCGCGCCGCGCCCACGAGAAGGGTGCGGACCTGGTGGTGTTCCCCGAGCTCACGCTGGTCGGCTATCCCCCCGAAGATTTGGTGTTCCTGCCCGCGCTGGTGGAGGCCAACATGCGCGAACTTGACCGAATCGCCCGCGAGGCGCCGCCCACCGCGTTGGTGCTGGGCTACCTGGAACCCGCTTCGGGGGGCCGGGTGTTCAATTCCGCGGCCTTTGTCTTCGGGGGCAAGGTGCACGCCCGCTACCACAAGATGAAGCTCCCCAACTTCAGCGTGTTCGACGAGCAGCGCTACTTCCAGGCCGGCCAGGGCTGCCCCATCGTCTCCTACGGCGGCGTGCGCATCGCCATGACCCTGTGCGAGGACCTGTGGCACGACGACGGGCCGGTGGCCACCACGGCGCGGGCCGGCGCCCGCCTGATCGTGAGCCCCAACGCTTCTCCCTACAGCATCGGCAGGATCGAGCTGCGCGAGCGCATGCTGCACAAGCTCTCGCTCCAGAACGGCGTGTACGTGGCCTACGCCAACCTGGTGGGCGGGCAGGACGAGCTGGTCTTTGACGGCGGCTCCATGGTCTACGGCCCCGACGGCAGCACCCTGGGCCGCGCCGAGCAGTTCGAGGAGGCCATCCTGACGGTGGACATGGACCTGGCGCACGAGCTGGCCGCCTCCACCGACGTCAGGATCGACGCCGGCCCGTTCGGGCACGGGCGCGCGTCGCTGCCCTACCAGATCGCGTCCACCCTGGAGGTGGAGCCCGAGGTGTACAAGGCGCTGGTGCTGGCCACCCGCGACTACGCGCGCAAGAACGGCTTCAAGGACGTGGTGCTGGGCCTCTCCGGCGGGGTGGACTCGAGCCTGGTGGCCACCATCGCCGCCGACGCCCTGGGGCCCGCGCAGGTGACCGGCGTGATGATGCCGTCCCGCTACTCTTCGGAGGGCAGCGTGTCGGACGCCGAGTCGCTGGCGCGGCTGCAGGGGCTCAAGACCGAGACGCTTCCCATCGAGCCGGCGCATGCCGCACTCCTGGGCACGCTGGAAACGGTGCTCGGGGAGGGCGCGCACGGCCTCACCGAGGAAAATCTCCAGGCCCGCATCCGCGGGGTGCTCCTGATGGCGGTCAGCAACGCGCGCGGCTCCCTGGTGCTCACCACCGGCAACAAGAGCGAAATCGCCACCGGATATTCCACGCTGTACGGGGACACCGCCGGCGGATTCGCGGTGCTGAAGGACGTCGAGAAGTCGCTGGTGTTCCGCCTGTGCCGCTGGCGCAACAGCCAGCAGAAGCGCGACGTGATCCCCGACTGGGTGATCGAAAAGCCGCCCTCGGCCGAACTGCGTCCCGGCCAGCGCGACACCGACAGCCTGCCGCCCTACGACGTGCTGGATCCCATCATGCGCGCCTACGTGGAAGACGACATGCCGCCCCCGAAGATCGCCGCCCTGGGCTACGACCTGGCCACGGTGAAGAAGGTGGTGGGGATGGTGGACCGCAACGAGTACAAGCGCCGCCAGTCGCCCCCGGGCCCGCGCATCACCCAGCGCTCGCTGGGCAAGGACCGTCGCATGCCGGTCACTTCGAAGTGGCGGAGCGAAGCGGGCGCGTAGCGCGAGCGGGCTCTTTTTTTGGGGCAGCCGGTGTTGCTCCGGTCGAGTCCGTCGAGGAGAAGTTCCAGCTCGCGGTGTTCGACGTCCAGGGACTTCGCGCGGCAAGTCTATGGAATGGCCCGGCGGGCGCCGGGGAGCAGACGGTGCGCTGGAACGGGGAGACCGGCGCGGGGCGGGCGTACGGCGGCATTTACTTCCTGCGATTGGCTTCGCCATCACGGACGGCGACAGCCAAACTGGTCCAGCTCCGCTGAGACTATCGGTACACGCGCCTTAACCATCCCCAGGTCTTCTTGGGGACCGGAGTGAAGCCGCATCCCATGAAGTAGTAATCGGGGCAATTGTCACAGTTGATTCCAGGCGCATCCATCCAACCCAGCGAGTAGATCTGCTTGGGCAGGGTCGGGTAAAAAGCCATGTCCGTCGCCGAATCTGCGTCCAAGACTGTCATGGCCTGTTCTCTGAGTCCGTTGCAGGGGATTTGCAGTCTCGGAGATATGAATACGCTGACCGGGCCGAGCGGGTCGGCCGCGCCGCCTTCGCATGGATCGCCGGTCGAGGGATCGGTCGCCGTGAGGTCCACCGCGACACCCCAAACGGCGTACTCGATGTTGGGGTCGCGCGTGACCGCCGTGGGTGCGGTTGCCGACAAATGGAAGAATCCGGTGCCGTGGGCCGTTTCACAGCTGCCGTTGTTGAAGGTCATTTCGTTGTGGGCCAGTTGCGTGCCCGCCATCGCAGGCGGGGTCGTGAAGATATTCCTGTAGTGGCCGCCCCAACCGCCCGGCTGAAACGAAGCGGCCCCTTCCGCGCATCCCCCGGCCTGGAACTGCCATGCCGCGGGCACCAACCCGGAGCGTGAGGCCATCATCAGCTGAACATCCGCACCTCGAAAACTGCTCACTCCCTTGACCGTGATGATGAAGGACGTGACCGCCGAATAGCTGCAAGGGGATTCCAATCCTCGGCCCCTGGGAAAGGCCTGCCAGTACACGTGGGCAATGGCGCCGGCATTTTGTCCGGCCGGGGAGGGAATCGGCGAGGATAGGGCGGCGCCCAGGATCAGGGCGCCCACAGATAGCAGTTTCTTCATGCGTCCTCCCGGAAAAGGACCGCCGCCCCGGCACATCCAGGGCGGCCTCGGGGGCGTCTAGCGATGCATCAAGGATACTCCTCCCGGGATGCATTCGCAATCGGCGGACTGCCGCACCGGCCTTCGTGCCCCTCCCTTGTCAAACCTCCCGCAAAGGTGTAAAACCAATGGGCATACGCACTAAAATGCCGATTTCCCCGGGGGCGGCCACCGCCTCGGCCGGCGCGGAGCGGCAATTCCGGGATTCCTCTTGGGGAGGAGCGCCAGCGTGGGTCGTGTGAGTGCCTTTTACGATAGTCTGGTCGGCAAAAAGATCATCATGGCGGCGACGGGGTTCATCCTGTTCGGATTCATCGTCGGCCATCTCCTGGGTAACCTGCAGATCTTCCTCGGCGCGGAGCCGCTCAACCGGTACGCCGCGTTCCTGAAGAGCATCGGCGAGCTGCTGTGGGTCGTCCGGGGCGTCCTGATCATTTCGTTCCTCCTGCACGTGATCTCATCCATCCAGGTCGCCCTGGCCAACCGCGCCGCCCGGCCCCTGGGCTACGCGCACAAGAAGAACATCGAGACCAACTACGCCGCCCTCACCATGCAAATCGGCGGCCCGCTGATCTTCCTCTACGTGGTCTACCACCTGATGATGTTCACGTTCCTGACCACCGGCCCGGGCTACAGCCACACGGACGTCTACGCCAACGTGGTGGCCTCCTTCAAGGTGCCGGCGATTTCAGCCGTGTACATCGCCTCCATGCTGCTGCTGGGATTTCACCTGTACCACGGCACCTGGAGCATGCTGCACACGCTGGGCATCAGCAATGCGAAGTCGAACGGTTTGCGCCGCGCGCTGGCCCCCACGGTGGCCGTGCTGGTCGCGGGTGGTTATATCTCGATCCCGGTGGCGGTGCTGGCCGGGCTGGTCGGTTGAGGGGGAGGCTGAGATGGAACTGAAATCCAAGGCGCCCTCGGGCCCGATCGAAACCCGCTGGGACCGGCACCGCTTCGAGATGAAGCTGGTGAATCCGGCCAACAAGCGCCGCTACAAGATCATCGTGGTGGGCTCGGGACTGGCGGGCGCTTCCGCCGCGGCCTCCCTGGCCCAGATGGGCTACGAGGTGAGTTGCTTCTGCTTCCAGGACAGTCCGAGGCGCGCCCACTCGATCGCCGCGCAGGGCGGGATCAACGCCGCCAAGAACTACCAGAACGACGGCGACAGCGTGTACCGGCTGTTCTACGACACCGTCAAGGGCGGGGACTTCCGCGCCCGCGAGAGCAACGTGTACCGGCTCGCCGAGATAAGCGCCGCGATCATCGACCAGTGCACCGCCCTGGGCGTCCCGTTCGCCCGCGAGTATAGCGGCTACCTGGCGAACCGCTCCTTCGGAGGCGCGCAGGTCTCGCGGACGTTCTACGCGCGCGGCCAGACCGGCCAGCAACTGCTGCTGGGGGCCTACTCCGCGCTGGCGCTCCAGATCGGCCTGGGCTCGGTGAAGATGTACCCGCGCTCGGAAATGCTGGATCTGGTGGTGCACGAGGGCCGCGCGCGCGGCATCGTGGTGCGCGACCTGGTGACGGGGGCGATCTCCTCGCACTCGGCGGACGCCGTGGTGCTGGGAACGGGCGGCTACGGCAACGTTTTCTATCTTTCCACGAATGCCAAGGGCACCAACGTGACCGCGATCTGGCGCGCACACCGGCGTGGGGCGCTCATGGCCAATCCGTGCTTCACCCAGATCCATCCCACCTGCATCCCGGTCGCCGGCGACCACCAGTCCAAGCTGACGCTGATGAGCGAATCGCTCCGCAACGACGGCCGGATCTGGGTGCCGAAGAAGGCCGGGGATCCGCGCGCGCCCCAGGACATCCCCGAGGACGAGCGCGACTACTACCTGGAGCGCAAGTACCCGAGCTTCGGTAACCTGGTGCCGCGCGATGTCGCTTCCCGCAACGCCAAGGCCATCTGCGACGCGGGCCTGGGAGTGGGCCCCGGCGGGCTGGGCGTGTACCTTGATTTTGCCGAGGCCATCAAGCGCCTGGGCCAGGACGTGGTGGAGGCCCGCTACGGTAATCTATTCGAAATGTACGAGCACATCACCGGCGAAAGCCCCTACAAGCAGCCGATGCGGATCTACCCGGCCATCCACTACACCATGGGCGGCCTGTGGGTGGACTACAACCTGATGAGCAACGTGGACGGCCTGCACGTGATCGGCGAGGCCAACTTCTCCGACCACGGCGCCAACCGGCTGGGCGCGAGCGCGCTCATGCAGGGCCTGGCGGACGGCTACTTCATCCTGCCTTATACCATCGGGGACTACCTCGCGCGCGTGTCTCCCAAGGACCGCCTGCCCGCGGACCATCCGGCGTTCAAGGTGGTGGAGCAGGAGGCCTCCGGCCGGCTGAAGAAGCTGCTGGATGTGAATGGATCGCGCACCGTGGACTCGTTCCATCGCGAACTGGGCAAGCTGGTGTGGGAGCACTGCGGAATGGGGCGTAACGAAGCCGGACTGAAGAAGGCGCTCCAGCGGATCCCCGAACTGCGCGACGAGTTCTGGAAGAACCTCAAGGTGACCGGCGATGGGGCCAATTTCAACCAGTCCCTGGAAAAGGCCGGCCGGGTGGCCGACTTCATGGAGTTCGCCGAGCTGATGGTGCGAGACGCGCTGGTCCGTGACGAAAGCTGCGGCGGCCACTTCCGCGAAGAGCACCAGACGCCGGAAGGAGAGGCTCTGCGGCGCGACGACCAGTTCTCGCACGTCTCCGCCTGGGAGTTCACCGGCGTGGGCCAGGAGCCCCGGCTGCACAAGGAAGCGCTGGAATTCGAATACGTCCACCCGTCGCAGCGGAGCTACAAATGAAGCTGACACTGAAGATCTGGCGCCAGGCCGGTCCCCGGGAAAAGGGAGCCCTGGCGACCTACCAGGTGGACGACATCAATCCCGACATGTCCTTCCTGGAATTGCTGGACGTGCTGAACGAAAGTCTGATGCTCAAGGGCGAGCGCCCGGTGGCCTTTGACCACGATTGTCGCGAGGGAATCTGCGGCAGCTGCGGATTCATGATCGGGGGCGTGGCCCACGGCCCCCTCAAGCTGTGCACCACCTGCACCCTGTTCATGCGCCACTTCAAGGATGGGGACACTGTCACCGTCGAGCCTTTCCGCGCCAAGGGCTTCCCGGTGCTGCAAGACCTGGTGGTGGACCGGGGCGCATTGGACCGGATCGTGCAGGCAGGCGGATTCATTTCGGCCCGGACCGGCAGCGCGCCCGAAGCCAACGCCATGCTGATCCCGAAGCAGAATGCGGACCGGGCCATGGACGCCGCCGCCTGCATCGGATGCGGCGCGTGCGTGGCCGCATGCCCCAACGGATCGGCCATGCTGTTCACCGCCGCCAAGGTCACGCATCTGGGCGAGCTTCCGCAGGGCCAACCGGAGCGCAATCATCGCGTGCTTCGAATGGTCTCGAAGATGCAGCAGTTGGACTTTGGCGGCTGCTCCAACCACGGCGAGTGCGAGGCCGTATGCCCCAAGGGCATCAAGATCGACTTCATCGCACAGCTCAACCGGGACTTCCTCAAGGCCAGCCTCACCGACGAAATGGAAACCCTGAAGCGGGTCTAGGAGTCCGGACGCCCCCGTCATTCGCAGGAAGGGCACGTATCCCGTTCCCCGGCCGTCCGGATCATCCGGGCGGCCCACCGTTCCATTCCGCCCCCGGGCGGAACCTGAAGGAGGCCGCGCATCATGAAGCTTCGAAATGGACTGGGTCTGGTTCTGGTAGTTGCAGCTGGCTGGCTTGCCGTAACCGCCGCCACGCCGCCCAAGAGCTCCAAGGGCGACGCCACACGTGGGAAATACCTGGTAAGCATCATGGGCTGCGGAGATTGCCACACGCCGGGCACGTTTTACGGCGCCCCGGACATGAAGCGCTGGCTTTCCGGCAGCGAACTGGGCTGGAACGGCCCGTGGGGCGTGGTGCACCCGGCCAACCTGACATCGGACATGGAGACCGGCATTGGCAAGTGGAGCGAAGACGACATCGTGAAGGCGATCCAGACCGGTGTGCGTCCCGATGGCCGCCTGCTGGCGCCGATCATGCCGTGGCAGACGTTCGCCAACGCGACCAAGGAAGACGCCCACGCCATCGCCGCGTACCTGAAGACTCTGCCCCCGGTGAAGCACAGGCTGCTCCCGCTCCAGCCGCCGGGCGTCAAACCAGAAGGCGCCTGCATGATCTTCCCGCCGCCGCCCGCATGGGATGCGCCGCGGACCGCGCCGAAAGGCGCGGGCCACTAGCGGCGCAAGTGTTTGCGAGTCTGGAGACCGTCCAGTGGACGGTTCAGAGGCGAGTTCGACCCGGTCCCGCAGGACCGCGCCGAGAGGCGAGCTCGACCTCAGCAACGCCGACGCACAAGGCAGCGCAAACAAAACGCGGGGAGTGGCCCGGAAGCCGCTCCCCGCGTTTCTATTCCGAATGTCGCCGTGGCCGGAGTTGGAGGTCTCTCCCGCCCTAGTCGCCCACCCTGGGATCCAGCACATCCCGCAGTCCATCCCCGAACAGGTTGAACCCGATCACCACCAGCAAGATGGCCACGCCGGGCGCGGTCAGCACCCACGGCGCCTCCAGGATGTATTCGCGGCCGTGGCTCAGCATCGCGCCCCATTCGGGCGTGGGGGGCTGGGCGCCCAGACCGATGAACGAGAGCCCGGCGGCGTCCAGGATGGCCGTGGCCATGCCCAGCGTGGTGCGCACGATCAGCGGCGGAATGGCGTTGGGAAGGATGCTTCGGAACAGGATGGCCATGTCGCTGGCACCCAGCGCGCGGGCGGCCGTGACGTATTCTTCCTCGCGCAGTGACAGCACCGAGGCCCGCACCTGGCGCGCGTACTGCGGGATCACCACGATCCCCACCGCGATCATGGCGTTGGTCAGGCTCGGCCCCAGGACCGCCACGATCACGATGGCCAGCAGGATGCTGGGGAACGCCAGCATCAGGTCCATCAGGCGCATGATCACCATGTCCAGCATGCCGCCGTAGTATCCCGCGATCAATCCCAGGAAGCTTCCCGCCAGGAGCGCGATCCCCACCGCCACGAACCCGATCTCCAGCGAGATCCGCGCTCCGTAGAAGATGCGCGACAGGATATCGCGCCCGAGCTCGTCCGTGCCCAGCACGTGCCCGGTTTCCGGCTTTTCTAGGCGGTGGTACAGGTTCTGCGCCAGCGGATCGTGGGGCGCGAGCTGCGGGCCCGCGAAGGCCAGCACGATGAACACGAACAAGATTGCCGCGCCGACCATGGCCGGCCGCGACTTCTTCAATTCCTTCCAGTACTCATGCCACATGGCCGCGATCCTCTACGAGTACTTGATGCGCGGGTCGAACACCGCGTACAGGAGGTCCACCACCAGGTTCACCATCACGAAAAGCGACGCCACCATCATCACGCCCGCCTGCACCGCGCGGAAGTCGCGGGCCTCCACCGAGAGCAGCAGGTAGCGGCCCACGCCCGGCCAGGCAAAGATCGTTTCAGTGATGATCGCCCCTCCCAGCAGCGAGCCGAACTCCAGGCCCAGCACGGTCAGGATCGGGATGAAGCTGTTCTTGAGCACGTGCTTCAAGACCACCTTCCACTCGGGAAGTCCCTTGGCGCGCGCGGTGCGCACGTAGTCCTGTCCTAGGATTTCCAGCACCGAGGAGCGGGTCATGCGGGCGATCACTGCCATGGGGATGGTGCCCAGGGCCACCGCCGGAAGGACCAGGTGCTTGAGCGCATCCCAAGCCACGTCCGGACGGCCCCGCAGGAGCGAGTCCAGGATGGCCAGGTGGGTGATGGGCTCGATCGACATGCCGGACGTGAATCGCCCGGAGAGCGGGAACCATCCGAGTTGCACCGCGAAAAGCAAGATCAGCATGAGGCCCAGCCAGAAGATCGGCATGCTCACGCCAACCAGCGCGCCGACCATGGTGATGCCGTCCACCCAGGTGCCGCGTTTAGCGGCGCTGTAGATGCCGGCGGCGATCCCCACGAAGGCGGCGAAGAGCATGCTGGCCAGCGCCAATTCCAGCGTGGCGGGAAAGCGCTGCGAAAGCTCCACCGCCACTTCCTCGTGGGTGCTGATGGAGCGGCCCAGGTCGCCGTGCAGCACGTCACCCAGGTAGATGAAGTATTGGACGTGGAGCGGCCGGTCGAGGCCCATCTGATGGCGGACCATGGCCAGCGCCTCGGGCGTGGCGCGCTCGCCCAGGATGGACTGCGCGGGATCGCCCGGGGCCAGGTGGATCATGAAGAAGACGACGAACGAAATGGCGAGCAGGGTTGGGACGAGGGCCAGGAGCCGCTTGAGCGCGTAAGTCCACATCAGGAATGACCGGCCCGGCCGGGCGGCTCGAGCTTACTCGAACCGGACCCGGTAGAAGCGTTCCTTGCCCGTGGGGTGAAGGTGGAATCCGGAAATGTTCCGGGGCTGGGCGAACAGCGCCGAGGTGTGCACCAGCGGCACCCACGGAGCGTCGTCGTGGGCCACCTGCTGCGCCTGCTCGTAGAGCGCCGTGCGCTTGGCCTGGTCCGACTCGTTCTGGGCCTCCACCACGATCTGGTGGTACTTCTCGCTGCGGTAAAAGGCCAGGTTCTGCGCCGGGAGGCGCGTGGCGGTCTTGTCCAGCAGCGTGAACAGGAAGTTGTCCGGGTCGCCGTTGTCACCGGTCCAGCCCATGATGCACATGTCGTGTTCGCCGGCCTGGGTCTTGTCCAGGTAAGTCTTCCACTCGGTGGAGACGATCTCGGCGTCGATCCCGACGGACTTGAGATTCGCCTGGATGGCCTCGGCCACCTTTTGGGGCTCGGGCACGTAGGGGCGGGGAACGCTCATGGCCCACAACTTGGTCTTGAACCCGTTGGGGAAGCCCGCCTGCTTCAGGAGTTCGCGCGCCCTGGCCGGGTCGAACGGGTAAGGCGTGATGGACTTGTTGTAGCCCCACACCACCGGGGGCATTGGGTTCACCGCGGCCACCGCCAGGTTGCGGTAGAGCGTCTCCACGATGGCCTTCTTGTCGATGGCCAGGTTCACGGCCTGGCGCACCCGCGGATCGCCGAACGGCTTCTTGTCGTTGTGCATGGCCAGGTAGCAGATGTTCATGCCGGCCTGGGTCAGGAGCACCAGGTCCTTGTTGTCGCGGATGGGCTGCACCTGGTCGGGGGCGATTCCGTCCATGCCCTGCAGGTTGCCCTTCTTGAGCTCCAGGTAGCGGACGGTGTTGTCGGGGATGGAGCGGAACACCAGCCTGGCGATGGCGGGCGTGCCGTTCCAGTAGCCCTCGTTGCGGGCCAGCGTGATGTGGTCGTCCTTCACCCACTCTTCGAACTTGAACGGGCCCGTGCCGACCGGGTGCTTGAAGAACTCCGGTCCCCACTTCTTCACTCCGGTCGGGCTCACGATCGAGGTGAAATTCATGGCCAGGTTGGCCAGGAACGGCGCGTTGGGGTGGCGGAGCGTGAACACCACCGTGGAATCGTCCACGGCCTTCACGTCCCTGATGATGCTGCCCATGGACATGGATTGCCAGTAGGTGTAAGGCCCGCCCACGTTGTTGAACGGGTTGTGGAACATGGAGTCCTGCCGGGCCATCGAGAACACCACCGCGTCGGCGTTGAACGGCGTGCCGTCGTGGAACTTCACGCCCTGGCGCAGGTGAAAGGTCCAGGAGAGGTTGTCGGGAGTGTGTTCCCAGCGGGAGGCGAGTCCGGGTTCGATTTCCGTGGTGGAGTCGGTGTACTGCACCAGGTTGTCGTAGATATTGTCGCACACCTTGTGGGATTCGCCGTCGGTCTCGTGCGCGGGGTCGAGCCCGGGGGAATCGCCGCCGCGCCCCATGACGAACGTGGGACCGTCCGCCGCCGCTCCGCCGCTCTTCGAGCCGCCCTTGCCGCAGCCGGCCGCGAAAGCCAGGAGCGAAATCAGGAAAAGGATCGGCAGTTGCTTGATGGCCAGCGATGAAACCAGAGAAATCGAGGCGAAAACCCGCCGCAGGCGTAGGGATTTTGTCATGGTGCGAGAACTCTAACACACGGCCCGGGGGGGAACAATAAGGCCCCGGGGCGTGTGCCCCGGGGCCCTGAATTGGCGGCGATATCGGTGATGCGGCTAGGAGCGGACCGGCGTCTTGGAGAGCAGCGAGATGGTCGCCCGGGCCTCGTACTCCGGCAGCAGCTTGCGGATCGACAGGATCTCGTAGTCGCCTTCTCCGATCTCGGCGGTCAAGGTCAGCTTGTCGCCCACCCGGTGCCCGATCAACTGCTTGCCCAGCGGGGCGCGGTAGCTCACCACGCCCTCGCCGATGTGGTTGTCGCCTTCGCCCAGCATCCAGAGCACCCGCTTGCCGGTCGGCCCGGCGAGCGTGACCTCGGTGCCCGGCCCCACGGTCTCGGTGGAGATTTCCAGGTCCTCGATCAGGCGGATGTTCCGGATGGCCGCTTCCAACTGCTCGCAGCGCTGAGTGGTCTGCCGCTGCTTGAGCTTGGCCGCGTCGTACTCGGCGTTTTCTTTCAGATCGCCCAGTTCGCGGGCCTTACGGATGGCCACCGGGATCACTGTCTTCAGGTCGCGGTTCAAGCGTTCCAGCTCACCGACCATGCGCTCGAAGGTCTGGCGCGTCATGAGGGTGGTCTCGAATTCGGTCTGGTCACCGGTCGGGATGTCCAGCTTGCGCAGCTCCTCGGCGCGGCGCGCCTCGGCGTCCTCGGCCACCTTCTTTGCCCTGGTCCGCTTGATGAACTCCAGCACCGGGAAGAAGTAGCGGTCCGACGAGCGCCAGTAGCGCACCAGACGCTCCAGCGTGAGCCCCAGGTCTTCCTCGGGCTCCTTGTTCTTGACCAGCGACAGCAGGCGTCCCTCTTCCACGTCCAGGATGCGCAGGGCTTCCTTGGCCAGGGCTTCCTCGCTCTTGCCCTCGAGGATTGAGAGCAGGGCCACGGTCACCCGCCACGGGTTGGCCCACGAGGGGATTTCCGGCTCGTTCATGGCCTCGGTGCACAGGGCGATGGTCACGGACGGCAGCTCGGTGGCGCGCTCCAGGAGCCGTTCCAGCTCCAGCGGGGCGCGGTCCTTCCAGCGCGCCATCAGCTCGGCGCGGGCGGCCTGGCGCATCTCGGTCTTGCGGGAACCCAGGAACGGCGGAAGCGTGTCGTTCCAGCGGGTGTCGCGTCCGAGCAATTCCAGCCACAGCCTCTGGTCGATGGGGGAGGCCCAGTTCGGCGCGTCCACCTCTTCAGCGTTCAGTTCGGCGGCTACCTTGCCCCAGGCCTCCGAGTGGTCCGGGAACCAGCGGGCCAGCAGCAGCAGCACGATGGCGCGGTCCGATGCGAGCGTGCCGTCGTCCATGAGCCATTCGTTGAAGTAGGGCGTGTAGCGGGCCTTGGCCTGCTCCAGCGCGCCCGGGTGCTGGGTCACGAAGCGGTTCACCAGGGTCACCGCCGCGCGGGGGCCCTTCTTGACGGTCAGGATCGGCAGGCGGAACTCGCCGCCCGCGCCCTCGCGCACCAGGTGCATGACGTCGCGGTAGGCCTCGTGGTCGTCCAGGCGCGGGTGGTCCTTCGCCGCGCTCTTAGCCTTCTTCCACCACGCCGCGAACGACGAGGCCGGGAAGCCCAGGTGGGTCAGGTACTTCTTCACGTCGGTGTTCTTGGCGGTGCCGCCCAGGTCTTCCAGGGCGTTGGCCAATGTGCCCGCCGGATCGGTGGCGAAGCGGCCCAGGGTGCCCTCGTGGTCGCGCGCGAGCTGCGCCTTCAGATGGTTGGCCGGGATCAGGCCCAGGCTCTTTTGCGCGAACGCCACGGTCATGCTGTGCGCCGGGGACTTTGGGAAGTTGATCAGGATGCGGTTGCTGTCGTTCTTCTGGATGATCCCGAGACCGAGGCTCCCGTGTTCCACCACCACGCCCGGCCGGTAGGACCACAGCAGGTCCCATGCCTTGATGGCCGGGGCCAGTTCGTTTTCCGAGTTCGGGAGCCCGGAGAGTTCCAGGTACTCGTCGAGTTCGGCGAAGTCGTTGTGCTGTGCCCGGAGGGTGGCGATGTAGGCGTCGCGCACCGATTCCGGAGCAGATCCGCGTTCGGCAATCGCGCGCAAGGTCTTCTCCAGGAGAGGGGCAAAATTCGGCGACCGCCACTTTGGAAGTCCCAGGTCGAGGTACCCGGCGGCCTTGTCGGCGTCGCCACCCCGGTAGATCAAAGGTAGGGTTTCGATGGCGGCAGCCTGGGAGCTCTCCTCATCCCCGTCGATCACCGCCAGGATGCACTCGTCCATCTTCTTCCACTCGTCGGCCTCGGCCAGGCCCTTGAGGGAAGCGCCCATCCACTCCAGCTCACCCGCGCGGTCGCCGCGCAACTTGGCCTGTTCGGCAAGGCGGAGCGCCACATCGGGGTTTCCCATGTCCATGGTCCAGGCCTGCTCCAGCGCAGCTTCCAGCGCGGCGGCATCCCCATCGGCCTCGGCGGCGCGCACCAGCAGGCGGGCGGCGTGGGCGGACGGGTGGGAACCAAGGATTTCATCGGCGATATCGCGGGCCAGTTGCGGTGCGGTGGCCTGCAGCAGGCGATCTCCCAGCTTGAGCAGGGCGCGCTCCCAATCCTCGACCCGGCGCATCTGGTTGTTGAGTTGGGCGATGAGGTAGGCCGACCAGAGCAGGGAGCCCTTCTTGCGTTCCAGGGATTCGGCGCGCTGCAGGAAGGTGTCGGCTTTGCCGCGGTCGGCGGCTTCGACCGCGAACGAAGCGAGGGTGGCGCGGAATTCTGGGGTGAACTGGGATATTTCCTGGCTCAACTCGGCGGGGAGGCGTTCGAACTTTTGGTAAGTTTCTTCGAGCATTCCTTCTCCAGGCTGGGCGAGTCCATCTTGCGGTGAAGGTTAAATGTAGCAGATTGCAGGCCCTTCGTGGTGAAAACCGATGGTTGTGGTTCGAAGAATGTGTCCGGCGGAAGGGCCGTATCGCGGAACTGTAGGATTCCGTTGGCTTTACGCCGTGGGGCCCGGCTTTCGGAGGCCGCGGGGGGGAATTTTGAATAGATGCGGCCCAGGGGAGCCCGGGCAGAAGGCTGTCCATGACAATGCCGGGCGAGCCGGACACATTCTGCGAACCACAACCTGCGGGTTGAGCGCGGGGGTGGGTCGGTCCATAATGAAATGCTGAAGCATCCCCCAACCCACGTTTCCAAGCGCCGATTCCAAGGAGGGCGAATTGATCCCCACACAGGTAGACCTCGGGAGCGACACCGCGACCCGCCCCGGGCCCGAGATGCGTCGCGCCATGTGCGAGGCCGAGGTGGGGGACGAGCAGCGCCGGGAAGACCCCACGGTGCGCCGCCTGGAGGAAATGGCGGCCGAGCGCGTGGGGCAGGAGGCCTCGGTATTCCTGCCCTCGGCCAGCATGGCCAACGAAATCGCCTACAAAGTGCACACCAGGCCGGGCGACGAGATCATCATTGACCGGTGGGCCCATCCCGCCAACTTCGAGGGTGGCGGCCCGGCGGCCCTGTGCGGGGCGACCTTGCACCACCTGGACACGCCGCGGGGGATCTTTACCCCCGAACAGGTGGAGCGCGCGATCCGGCCCGATGACCCGCACTATTCGCGCACCCGGCTGGTATCCATCGAGCAGACCACCAACGTGGGGGGCGGGAGCGTCTGGGAGCTTGCCCGGATGCAGGCGGTTGTGGAGGTGGCCCGCAGGCACCTGCTCCGCGCCCACCTGGACGGCGCGCGCCTGTTCAACGCCGCGGTGGCTTCCGGCCTGCCGGCATCGCGCTATGGAGGCATGTTCGACTCGGTGACGATCTGCTTTTCCAAGGGCCTGGGCGCGCCGGTGGGCGCGGTGGTGGCGGGCACCGAGGACTTCTGCCGCGAGGCGCGGCGCATGAAGCACCTGTTCGGAGGAGCGATGAGGCAGGCGGGCATCCTGGCGGCCGCCTGCATCTACGGGCTCGAACATCACGTGGACCGGCTGAAGGAAGACCACGAAAACGCGGCCGAGCTGGCACGGGGGCTGCATGAGATCCCGGGGCTGAAGCTGGATCCCGAGGACGTTCAGACCAACATGGTGTACCTGCGCACCGATGGATTGGGGCTCAAGCCCGGCGAATTCGTCGAGCGGCTCCTGGCGCACGGGGTGCGGATGAACGCCTATCCGTACCAGAGGGTGCGCGCCGTGACCCACCTGGACGTCGGCCGCGACGGAATCCGCAAGGCCATCGAAGCCGCGCGCGAAGTCGCCGCCGAGGCCCTGGGGGCTACGGCGAAATCCAGAACGTAAGGGTGGTGAAGTCGCTCGACCAGATCGCTTCGGGCGAGGTCG
>JANXVU010000038.1 GCA_025351485.1 Candidatus Eiseniibacteriota bacterium
ACAGACCCCTTCAAGCTGGCAATAACAATCCAGAAGAAGCTCAACCGAGTCTGGGCCCTGAACAAACGCTCCGACCGGGTTACTTCTCAAATGGCTTGACGATAGGCACAAGGGTTACCTTTTCAAATGGCTCGACACGGGAACCCCGGCGGGCCCATGCCAGCGCCGCCAGGGCAAAGAACGCGTACCCCCGCTCCGCCACCCACATCTCGTCGAACAAACCCGCCACCGCGAAGGCGAGCAGCGCCGCGGTGAGCGCCAGTTCCTCGGAGCAAGGTTTCGGGCTCCGCCAGCCCGCCTGCCAGACGGGTCGAAAGCCCCACAGGAGCGCCAGGAAGCCCGCCAGGCCCAGGAAGCCGGTCTCGGCCAGGGTCTGGAGGTAGATGTTGTGGGCGTGGTAGAGAGGCCAGGGATCACCGGGTGACCGGGCCAGCCCATAGGCGGCCTTCCAGGCCCCGTACCCCTCGCCGGTGAAGGGCCGCTCCGCGATCATCTTGAGCGCCGTCCGCCACGCCTTGAGGCGATAGAGGATGGACGCGTCCTGCAGGTTTCCCAGCTCCACCGCACGCTGCCACAAGGTGCGCGGAAACACCCAGCTGAAACCGGCAAACGCGGCCACCGCCGCTGCCCCCATGATCGGCCGGCGCACTCGCCAGCTTGAAAAGGCAGTGGCCGCGAGGAATCCGATCGCCGAGGCCTTTTCGCTGCAGGCCGCCAGCATGGCCACCGCGACGATCCAGGCGGCGTGCCAGGCCCAGCTGGACTTACCGCGGGCCAGCAGGGCAAGGCCGAAGGTCCAGGCGAACAGCAACATGGAGTAATGGCCCGCATCGGTCGCATTCATCATCATCGGAAAGCCGAAGACCTGCAGCGGTCCGAGCAAAATGTGACGCCCGGTGAGCAATTCGCCCAGGAGCCAGAGCCCCAGCGCCAGTGTCGATCCGAGCCAGGCCGCATGCAGCCAGCCGGGCATGGGCCCGCGGTCCCGCCTGGCGGCCACGGCGAGCACCGGCAGCATCAGTCCGCCCCAGCCGAGCCAGGCGTTCACGGTGGCCGGGACATCCACGCTGGAGAGCACCGAGAGCAGCCGTGTTCCCAGGCACAGGAGCGCTCCCACCAGGACGCCGCGGGGAATCGCCGCTTCGCGCCGCCACACCCTCCAGGCCAGGAGGAGCGCCATGCTGGCCCAGGTGATCGTCACCCCGCTGCGGGTGAACGGCAGCAGCGCCAGGGAAAGGGCGAGCAGCGCGTGGAGCGGCCAATCTCTTGGCCCCGGCTGCTCCAAGGATGTCGTGGTCATCGGTCTCCCCCGGGCCCGCGGCCCAGCATGGACAGCGCATTTTCCAGCACCCGAGCGACCGGGATACGGTCGAGGCAAAAATCCTCCGGACGTACGCAGCGGCGCTGGTCGCACGGGCAGCATTCCAGTCGCTCGTGCAGGTAGCGATGGCCGCTGCCTTGCGGCGCAACCGTGGATGGCAGGGAGGGACCGAAAAGGCTCAACGCAGGCGTGCCCACCGCGGCCGCGAGATGCATCGGTCCGGAGTCGTTCCCGATGAACAGGGCGCTCCTTGCCAACCGGGCCGCGGCTTCATCGAGCGTGAGGGCTGACGCGGTGTCCTCCACCCCTTCGGGCACCAGGGCCCTGGTCAGATCGCGCTCCCCCCGTCCGCCCAGCGACCACAAGCGCATTCCCCGCCCGCGCAATTCGCGCGCCAGTTCGATCCAGCGGGGCAGCTTCCAGCGGCGCAGCGTCCGGTTGCCGCCCGGATGCAGCGCCACGATGGACGCGGGATCCGCCGCCGCCCACTCCCCCGCCGCGGCCAGCGCCCCGGGCGAGCAATGAAACTCCAGGGCGGAGTCCCCCTCGGCGCCCACGCAGCCCACCAGGTCCAGCATGTGCCGGGCAACATGGCGCTCGCCGCAGCTCTTCGAGATCCCCCCCGCCACCAGGGCGGCGGTTCGGCCGGAGTGGAAACCCACCGCCAAGTCCGGCTGCATCGCCCCAAGCAGGCGGGCGGACCGGCCGTCCGCGGTCAGGTCCACGCAC
>JANXVU010000039.1 GCA_025351485.1 Candidatus Eiseniibacteriota bacterium
ACAGACCCCTTCAAGCTGGCAATAACAATCCAGAAGAAGCTCAACCGAGTCTGGGCCCTGAACAAACGCTCCGACCGGGTTACTTCTCAAATGGCTTGACGATAGGCACAAGGGTTACCTTTTCAAATGGCTCGACACGCCGGCCCGATGAGCGGGCCGTCCCGAACGTTCAGTGGGCGATCAGGAGCCGCGCCCGGGCGGTGCGGGCGCCGGACCGGGCCAGCAGAAAATAGGAACCGGAAGGCACCGGGGTCCCGGAGCCATCGCGGCCGTCCCATGTGAATTCGCGCCGCCCGGAGGGCAGGTCGGCGAACTGGCGAACCATCCGCCCCGCGGCGTCGAATACCCGCAGCCGCGCCGGGCCCGGGTGGTCTCCGGAATCCAGCTGGATGTGGACGGAACCACGCGATGGGTTGGGCGAAGCGATCACAGCGAGCGCCCGCGTCGAGGGGGCCACGCCGACGCCGACGGTCATCCCGATCCCCACCGCCAGATCTTGCGAAGCTGCCGGCCCCACGTAGAGACCCGCGTCGTAGAACTGCAGCCCCGAGTTGGGGCCAAAACCCGCGCGTCGGCGGAACACCACGTGGGTGATCTGGGGTGTGTTGGAGGCGCGGAATTGAAGTTTGTAGAGCGTGCCGGGTCCGGTCACCGAGAGAGAATTGCACAGGAGACTGTGCGAGATGCGCAGCGAATCCGGCGCGGAATGAAACACCACGGTGGTGTTCCCGCAGGCGCCCTTCATCAGGCTGCCTTCCTGCAGCGAAAGCGGCGACATGGCCACGAAGGTGAGCGCTGCCGGATCAAACCCGACCACCGCGTCGTAGGCGTTGAAGGCGGCTCCCGAGGCGGTCACCTGGATGTCCACCTTGAAGAGCGAGCCGGGGGCCACGGTGCCGGATGGGGTCTGCAGGGCCACCTGGATGCCGTCCGCGCGCGACGAGCCGGCCCACGTGAGCAGGGCGGCGGCGACCAGCGTGATTCGAACGGGACGAGAACTCATGGCTGCTCCAGGGAGCCGCGGGCCTGGGCCGGCCCGCGGACGGTCCGGACTACCGGTATAACCGGCGAAGGAGGCCCCAGGTGCCACTGGAAGCCGGCGTCGTGTGGGCGACCGTGCCGATCTTGATCTGGAAGGCCAGGTTCGACTGGGTCGGAGCGCCGCCGGTCCAATTCAGCGTGGCCGTTCCGGCAAGGGTGAACCCTCCCGTGAAGGAGGCGCCGTCCAGCATCAGGACGTCCAGGCTGCCGGCCGAGGCCGACATGTTGTCGGCGACGGCGGTGCCGTTCAACACCAGGTCGGTCAACGTGACCGAAGACGTCGCGGTACTGCGTCCGCGCACCGCCATTTCGGCGATTCCCAGCCCGTAACCCAGATTCTCCGCGGGATTGTAGCCCAGGGTCTGGCCTCCGAGCACGAACGTGAGGGTGTTGGTGACCGGATCATAGGTCAGCGTGAATGGCTCGGCCTGGCCGCTCACCCAGTTGTACTGCTTCTGCACCACCGGCGCGGCGGTGGTGTTTCCCAGGTCCAGCTCAAAGGTGGCGGCCCCGCCGCGGTCGCCGATGCGCCCCTCGGCCACCGACTTGACCAGCATGGCGCTCAGCAGGTCGGCGTCGGTCGAGAAGTGCCGGGTGGTGATCCCGGCGCGTGCCGGGCCCGCGAGGGCTGCGGACGCGAGGAAGGCCAGGGCGAGGAACGTGTTACGACCGTTCATGGAGCCTTCTCCCTTTGGGACGAACTGCCGTGCGGACCCGCGAAGCCCGCTCATAGATCCTATATAGTATAAAGCAGACGAGACAAGCCGACAAGAGGCGCCCGCGCAGACGACCGGGAGGACCACCTCCGGATCAAGGCCGCAGCCGGTGCGGCCGGGGTGCTCAGGTGGACCCCCGCGGCCGGGGCGGCGAAAACAGCACCATGAAGGCGCCACCGAGGAAGAGGAGGCAGAAAAGGATCCACTGGATCCCATAGCTCAGATGCGGCCCGTCGCCTGTCTCCAGGCGATCCACTCTGCGGGGGTAGCCCTTCCACGAGGGATCCGGGAGTTGCCGCAGGGTGAAGCCGACCAGCGGATACGGTGTCTTTTCGCGGGCCGTGCGGATGTCGAGCCGCATGTAGGTCGGTCCTCCCGCCTGGCCGGTCGAGGGCGCGCCCTGATCCGGAAACTCCTGGCCCGGTTCGACGATCCCGAGTACCTCCACCCACCCGCTCTCGGGATAGTCGGCCACGCGAACAGTCGCCCCGTCGGAAGCCGGCAGCCAGCCCCGGTTCACCAGCACCGCCACCGGCTCGCCCTCGATCACCAGCGGCGTGACCACCTCCACCCCCGGCTCCCCTTGCCACGAACGGCCCCGGAGCAGCACGTTGCAGGTCTGGTCGTAGCGGCCTCGTGCGTGAACACGGCGCCCCGCGATGGAGTCGGCGCCCGCGCCGCGCAAGGCGGCAATCTCCACCGTGGGCCGGGCCCGCGCCTCGCTCTGCCGTGCGGCCCGGGCTCGTCGCGCGGCCAGCTTCCCCAGTTGCCACGAGGAGAGGTGTCCGCATTCTGCTGCTGCGGCGAGGAGGACAGCCGCCATGAGGATCTTTCGAAGAATCATCTTGGGAGTGTAGCCTAAAAAAGGAAAACCCCGGACTCGTGAGAGCCCGGGGTCTCCTAATCCCGTAGAGTAGCGAGGGGCCACCCCAGGGTTCGGATCGCAGGATGCTTCCGCAGCTGATCAGCACGATGTGGATTCTGGAGCCTTGCAGCGATCCGTAACAAAACTATAAGCGCGAATCACTCAAAATGGAAGTGTCGAAGGCGTTAAATCTACCGCTTTCATGCGCTTTTTTCAGCGTCTTTTCAGGTTTGGTCTTATCTGCTGCGGAGGCTGCGGAATTGGGTCCAGCGCACCGATGATGCCGTTCCTTCCGGCAGCCGGTCCGCCGAACCGGGGGCGATAATCGCCCTTCCAGGCGCTGTCCAGGAGCGGGTCCGCGACCAGCTGCTGCGAGTAACCCCGCAAGTCCAGGGTGTCCTCCCTGAACACGAAGTTCACCGGCTTGTTGTTGAATCCCAGGTTGTTCCGGACTACCGGGTAGGCGAACTTGCCGCTCACGAACCCGCCGCCCTGGTAGTCGGACAGGTTGTCCACCAGGAGATTTCGCTCCACCACCGGTTCCGAGTCGTAGACAAACATCGCCCCACCCCACTGGTGGGCATGATTGGATACAAATGTGTTCCGGCGTATCGTCACCTTGGTCAGGTGGCTGACGCACACCCCGGCGCCCCAGCCCGCATAATTGTTCTTGAAGATGTTGCGCTCGATCCCGGCGTTGCCCTTCTCCACCAGGATCGCTCCCCCGTGCCGGGTGCAGCGGTTTCCCTCGAACACGTTGCCCGTGATGCGGGCAACTCCCTTGACGAAGATCGCGCCCCCGCGACTGGCCGAATTGCCTTCGAAGCGGTTGTTCTCGACCACCACGTGGCCGCCGAAGATGGCGATGGCCCCGCCCACGTCCTTCTTGCCCGGAAGCCGGTTCGCGCGGAATACGCAGTAGCGGATGCGGACGTCCGAGCGGATCGATGCGACCGCCCCCCCGCCGGTGGCGCCCCAGTCAGGCACCTCCATCGCGCCTCCGCCGATGACCGTAAAGCCTTCCAGCGCGGTCAGCGTGTCCGCGTCCCGCACGAGCACCACCGAGCCCACCCCGTCGCCGCGCAGGATGGTGGCGCCGGGGCCGGCTGTGCTGCGAAGGGTCACGCCGGAGGGAAGTTCGATGCGCTCGGCGTAGGTGCCCGGCTCCACCACCACCACGTCGCCGTGCCGCGCCTTTTCCAGCGCGTCCTGGAGCGGTGCGAAACCGGGGCCGGCGGGCTTCACGCGCAGGGTGCGGGCGTGCAGCGGAGTTGCGGCCCCGAGGAGGGCCAGCAGAAAAAGGGCCGCCCACGCGCGTGGGCGGCCCGAGGGGCGGGCCGATCGTGTCGGAAGAGGCTTGTTGCTCACGTTTTGCATTGTACCACGGTCACCCCAGCCGGGGCTGCCGGCGGTGCCAGTCCGTCTTCTCCTGGTAGGTGCGGGCGAGCCGCACCACGGTGAGCTCCGAGAGTGCCGGCCCCATGAAGTGCAGCGAGGTGGGCAGGCCGTTCTCTCCGAAGCCGTTCGGTATTCCGATGGCCGGCAGGCCGCACAGGTTGCCCGCCGGGATCAGCCCGGGTCCCCCGCCCACTCCCGGGTAGACCTTGTCAAAGTCCGGCCCCACCGGGTAGGAGACGGTCTGGCGGGTCGGGGAAACTACCGCATCGAACTTGGAGTAGAAGTCCGCCACGGCCCGCCGCATGGGAGCGCGAACCCGCATCGCCTGTAGGTAGTCCACCGCCGAAACCATGAGCCCCGCGAATCCGCCGGTGTGGTCCTTTACGCACCGCAGGGTGGAAGCGCGCCCGCTCTCGATCAGGTCCAGGAACGCAGCCGCGCCCTCGGCGTTCACGATGGCCGTGACCGCGGCGCCCCACGGATAGTCCGGCCATTCCACGTCGCGGGTGATGTCCGCGAACTGCGCGAGCACCTTCAGTGACTCCTCGAAGTTCCTGCGCACCTCGGGCTGCGCCTTGTCCGTGGCCTCCTTGGGCACGGCCAGGCGCGGCCGCGGGCCCTGCCAACCGGCGGCCGGCACGGCGTCGTAGGCAAAGGCGCCAGGGAGAGAAGTGGGATCCAGTGGATCCTCGCCCGCGATGGCTTCCAGGACGAGCCCGCAGCAGTCGGCGCTGCGCGCCATGGGCCCCAGTTTGTCGAGCGTCCAGCAAAGGGCCATCGCCCCGTGGCGGCTCACCCGGCCGTAGGTGGGGCGCAGCCCGCTCACGCCGCAAAAGGAGCTCGGAGTCAGGATGGAGCCGGAAGTCTCCGATCCGATGGCAAACCCGACCAGCCCAGCGGCCACCGCCGCGCCGGGCCCACTCGAAGAACCGCCGCTCCAGAATTCCTTGTTCCACGGCGTGCGGCCGGGCCCGGTCCACGCGGCATCGGCGTTGTTGTAGCCCAGGCCCCCGGCCAGCTCGACCATGGACAGCTTGGCCACCAGCACCGCGCCGGCCTCGCGCAATTTTTCGATCACAGTGGCGTCGTGATCGAACACCTGCGTGCGATAGGGCTCGGCGCCCCAGGTGGTGGGAATACCCTTGGTGGCCGCGAGGTCCTTCACCCCGAACGGAATTCCATGCAGCGGGCCGCGTATCCTGCCGGAGGCGATTTCGGCGTCGGCCGCCCGGGCCTGCTGCATGGCCAGCTCTTCTGTGAGCGTGCACACCGCGCCCAGCGCGGGGCCGTAGGTCTTGAGGCGGGCGAGATACATTTCGGCCAGGGCCACGGACGTGATCTCGCGCTTGCGAAGCCGCGCGCCCAGTTCCCGGATGGTGTCGAATTCGCAGGGCGGATGGTTGCGAGCCATCACTTGGCCCCCTTGTTCGCCGCGTAGAACACGAAGTCCGGCTCGTCAGCGTTGGTCAGCATCACTTTGCGCAACCGCTCCCCGACCGCCACGACGCGATTGAGTTCGGGGGCCATGGACGCGGCTTGCTCGGGAGTGAGCACCTTGCCGTAGCGGCGAAGCAGGATGGCTTTCAGGTGTTCGACATCGGGCGAGATTTCGGGTGCGGCCGGTGCGGCGGCTGCCGCGGGTGGTGGCGTTGGCTTGGCGCCTCCCGAGGAAGTCTGGGCCGAAGCGTTCCGCGCGGAAGAAAACGCGGGCAGCGCGGTGATCAGCGCGAGCGCGCGCAGGAACCAGCGGCGGGAGATGAGGGATGGTGAAGCGTCCATGAAACCCTCCGAGTGGTGGAACCGGCCTGAAGCGGGGAACGGCCCATACTAGCCCATGTCGAGGCGTCGCCCCTAGTGGTAGAATGCAACGATGATCATGCTCCCGCTGGCCCTTGCCGCCGCCCTGTCCAGTTCGCCCGCCGTGCAGGTGGACCAGCTCGGATACGCCCCCACCGACAAGAAGTGGGCCGCCATCCCGCACGCGGCCTCCCAGGCCCGGATCCGGAACGTGGTGGGCGGGGCCATCGTGCTCACCGCGCCGGTCTCCGCGCGTCGCGTGGTGGATCCGGCCTCCGGCGACAGCGTCTACTCGGCCGACTTCACCTCCCTGGTGACTCCAGGGAACTACTACGTGGAGGTGCCGGGCGTGGGATCCTCGGAAGTCTTTCGCGTGGACGCGCTCGCCTATGACCGGCTCTTTCGAAAGCTGCTCAAGGGGCTCTACTACCAGAGGTGCGGCACGGCCATTCCCGCGGCCTACGGCGGCGCATGGACCCACGGCAGCTGCCACGACCACGGCGGCGCGGACGCTTCCTACGACTGGAGCACCACCGGCGGCGTGCCGGGCGGGCTGCGCGACACCCGCGGCGGCTGGCACGACGCCGGCGACTACGGCAAATACTCGGACAACAACAGCTACGCCGTGGGCGAGCTGCTGCAGGCTTATCTGGCGGCGCCGTCCAGGTTCGCGGCCGACGACGTGGGCATCCCCGAGAGCCACAATGGAGTTCCCGACCTGCTGGATGAAGCGCGCGTGGGGCTCACGTGGATGCACAAGATGCAGCTCGTGGACGGCTCGGTGCTTCACCGGGAGTCCGTCTCGGGCTACGCCGGCGAGTTCCTGCCGGAGACCGACGTGCAGACCCGCTACTACACCGACATCTCGAGCGACGCCACCGCGGTGCAGTGCGCCGCCATGGCGCTCGGGGCGCGCGCCTTTGCCGGGACGGACACCACCTTCGCGGGGCGCTGCAACCGCTCCGCGCTCTCCGCGTGGAGCTGGCTCAAGGCCCATCCCGCGCGGGTCCCGGTGGGCGGGTTCGCCAACAAGTACGGCCACATCGGAGCCACCTACATCGCCGGATCCGAGATCGGCCGTCGCCTGTGGGCGGCCGCCGAGATTTTCAGGCTGAATGGTGACGCCACCGCCAACAGCTACGTCGGGGCCCACTGGAGCGACGTGAAGGAATACAGTGGCGTGTATTACCCGGACTCGTGGGGCGACGTGGCCAACCGCGGGGCCTACACCTACCGCACGGCGCCGGGGGCCGACCCGTCGCTGGTCTCGGGGAACTGGTGGAGCGTGGTGAACAGCCTGCAGAGTTCCTGCGACAACTGGATGGCCCGCATCAACACCGACGGCTACGGGTGCGCCGCTTCTACCGACCCGCCCTACGGCGACTACTACTGGGGGGCGACCGGGGTGTTCCTGCACTATGGCTGGGCCATGGTGGAAGGCTGGCGCGCCACCGGAAACGCCGCCTACCTGGACGCCGCGCGCGAACAGATCCACTACATCCTGGGCCGGAATGCGCTGGGCAAGGTATTCGTGACCGGCCTGGGCTCCCATCCAGTGCTGCACGCCCACGGGGCTTGGAACTATTCCGCCGGCTACACCAACGTGGACGACGCCCTGAGCCACCCCGTCCCGTATCTATTGATCGGCGGCCCCAACAAGGCCGACAACAGCGCCATCTCGCCATTCCCTGGCCGCTGCTACGAAGACATCGCCGATCCCAACTACGGTTACAAGGGCAACTACACGCTGAACGAGACGTCCCTGGATATCCAGGCAAGCTTCATTGCGCTGGCGGGTTTCTTGTCGACGGGGGCGACGACAGTAGATGCGCCCGAGCCGACCCTTGGAGTGGTCCGCTCACGTGCGCGCCTCACGGCCGCGCCACAGCCGTTCGTTTCAAGAGTGAGGTTGCAGTCCGTGGATGGGGAAGGAAGACCCGTTCCGGAGGCCGACGCGAACGCGAGGCCGCCAATCGAGGTGTTCGCAGCGTCGGGAAGACGCGTCGCGGAATTGAAGACCGGCGCTGACGGATCAGCCTGGTGGGATGGAAAAAGCAGCGAGGGCGAGCAGTTGCCCGCCGGAGTCTATTTTGCCCGCCTGGGTGAGTCGGGCCCAATGACGCGCCTGATCCGAGTCCGCTAGGACGTCGCGGAGCGCCGCGGCCGTCCAAGCTCCCACGCCGGCTCAGGGACTTG
>JANXVU010000059.1 GCA_025351485.1 Candidatus Eiseniibacteriota bacterium
TCCCGCCGCGGTCCTCGAGACCGGCTGGGACGCACGCCACAGCCATTTCCACGCGCGCGAAGCGCGAGAAGGTGGAGCCGATGTTGAACGCTGACTTCCTCCTCGATCCCCTGGATGAACGTTACTGGCTCTCCAGCGACGGCCGGGACTGCCCCGCCGAACACTTCCGGCACGTGACCGGAACCCGCCATCCGACGGAGTCGGACCTGGGCCGGATCATTCGCAAGCGGCCCCTCCGCCCCGGCCAGGGGCTTTCGATTCCGTTCTGTTCGCCCATCGTCCGAGCGGGGGTGGAGGGGCCGCGCCAGGTGCTGCACCTGCGACACCTGACCCTGGAATCGCGGCTGCGCGACGCGCATATCGCTCTCTGGGGCACGCCCGGCACCGGCAAGACCACCCAGGGCGGCATCCCCATGCTCCTCTCGGACCTGGAGGACCCCGACCGGCTGAACATCTTTTTCGGCCTGAAGCGGGAGAACTACGCGTGGCTGTCGGCCAGGTGCAAAGAACTGGGGATCCGGATGCATTACTTCGACGCCAACGATCCGGCGCGCTCCCTGGGATTCAACCCGCTCGCGGGATCCCGCGAGGAGGCCTTCGAGGTGATCGAGGAGTTCTCGGAATCCTGCTCGAGTCCGCTCTCCAATGACTCCAGCTTCTGGAAGCAGGCGGGCAGCACCATCCTGATGGCGCTGTGGGACTGCGGGTCGAGGAGCTTCCCCGCGATGCTGCAGGCGCTCGAGGGCGGAACCCCCCAGCTCCTGGCCATCCTGAAGCGGGAGAGCAAGGGCGCCTGCGCGGCGGCGGCATCGTTCCTGCAGGGCGGCAGCCACAACAGCGACACCGTGATGGCCACCGTCAGCGGCTGGCTCAACGCGTTCCGCACCGAGCCGGTGGCGGCGACCCTGTCGACGCACGAACTGGATGAACTGCGCCTGTTCGAAGGCCGCAAGGTGCTCTACGTGCACTGCGACGAGGCGCGCCTGACCTCGCTGCGGAGCGTGTACAACCTGCTGTTGCAGTGGCTCCTGCGGCGCGCCATCGAGAACTCGGACCGGCTGCTGCCGGGGACTCCGCCCCACCCCATCAGCGCTCACATCGAAGATCTGCCCGCCTGGGGTCGGATCCAGTCCCTGCCCGACCGCATGAACACCCTGCGCTCGCGCGGGTTCAGCATCGTGGCCAGCATCCAGTCGATGGCGGCGCTCGAGCACGCCTACGGCTGTTCGGCCCGCCTCGTGGCCGCTTCGTTCGCGACCCGGATCCTTCTGCCGGGGCTCGACAACGACGATGCGAAGATGTTCTCGGCGCAGACCGGGGACCGGATCGTGTACGCCGGGGGAGAAAGGGGCGAATACCCGGGCGTGATCATGCCCCTGCCGCTGCTCACCGCCGCGGAAATCCGCTCGCCGGAGTGCTCGCACTTCCACTCGGGCCGGCCGGTGACCATCCTGACCTCCGGGCTCGCCTTCCAGGCCTACCTGCCGCCGGTGTTCCGCCGCCCGGACCTGGTGCCCTTGTTCGCCCGCGCGGCCCGGGCGGGGCAGCTGCCCCCGTTGCGGAGTACCCCGCTGAGCCCCCCGGCCCCGGCCAAGCCCGGGGCGCTGGACTTCACGGGCACCTACGTCGATCCCACGCACCTGGCTCCAGACACGCTCAAGGCCGTGATCGAGGAGGGCCGCCGGGGAATCGGCTGGGACACCACCACCGGATCCGCCCGCCGGTGGTGGGAGGCCTTCGAAGCCGAGAACCAGGACCGGCTCGGCCTGGTCCATCGGATGGTCCACGAGCTCACGGTCCGGAAGGTCTCGATCACCGACTACTTCCTCGCCTACGTCTACGGGAACACCGACGACCTGCAGGCCACGCTGCACTACCTGGACTACACCCGCCTCCGGAAGGCGGCCGAGAAGCGGAAGGCCGAAGCGGCAACCGCCAAGGCCGCGGAAGACCTGAAGAAGACGCTGCAGGCCCTGGAGCTGGAACCGAAGGCCTCAAAACCGAAGGCTTCCAAGGCGAAGAAGCCGAAGAGCACTGGAGCGAAGAAGCAGGCGAAGACCGCCGTGCGCAAGTCCGGGGTGGCCAGGGCCCGGCCGCGCAAGGGCAAGTAGGGGGGAAGGAGAAGG
>JANXVU010000078.1 GCA_025351485.1 Candidatus Eiseniibacteriota bacterium
TGGAACGCGGAACATCACGGTGCGCTCCGGCTCGGTGATGCGCTCCAGGATGCGGAACTTCCTGTAGTCGGGGTTCTGCTCGATGGCGGGGCGGAGGGACTCGAGCACTTCCTTGACGGCCTGGTGGAACTCGGGTTCCGAAGGGTTCTTACTGACCACCTGTTCGATCACGGTGGAAATGTAGTCGGTCTGTGGCTTCCGGGCGGACGGGTTCATCGTGGCTTCGGGCATAGGCTGGACTCCTTCAATGAAAGGACTACCCCCTGGGACAGCAGCGTGGAGCTTGGCCCGCCCGCCCGCCGCGGTCAAGGACCGATCGGCGGACCCGATCCGCGCCCGGAGGGGCGTGCGAAAACATGTCCCAGCGTGCGGTGCGGCATCCTCGCAGTGCGCGCCTGACGCCAGACTGTCATCACCGCTGAAACTTCGTCAGCCCTGGCATGCTCCAGGGATCCGGGCCCGGCCGAGGCGATCGCCCGCTAGGATACTTTGCTGCACTGAACTACGCCGCCCGCCGGCGCGCGGGCGCGTCTGGTACGAACAATGCGAGCATAGTCTGGTTGGCCGTTGATGGAACGACCGTTTGGGCGGCAGCACTTGGCCAGACGGAAGGGGTGGTCATGTCCCTCCATATTTCCCCCCGAAACGCGATTCACGTTGCCTGCCTGGCGGTGCCCCTCAAGACGGTAGCCCAAGACACGTCCCTATCGAAAGCCGGGTACGGTTGGCCGATGCGGCGACTGGCCATCCGGCGGTAGCCGGGGATTCTGTGCCCCTGGAGAGCCGCCAGGCGTTCGATCACGTCGGAGGGAGGACGAACATGAAGACGAGCCGCACACCGCCGAGACAGGGCAGAAAAGAAATGGCGCGGGCGCTCGTTCACCGGGGGACCCGGAGCCAGCACACGTCCCTGGTCGCCAAGCTGACCCGGAAGCTGACCGGAGAGACCATGTGCGAGCGCTGCGGAAATGTCTACCGGGACAAGCGCTGGCATGAAGCCAGCCCCGGCGAGCGGCTGTGGCCGGTTGGATTCGCGTGGACCGTGTGCCCGGCCTGCCGGCAGGTCGAGTCGCAGCAGTACTTCGGCCGGGTGCTGCTGCGGGGGGATGGCGCGCTGCGCAAGTTCGACGAAATCCGCACGCGCATCGCGAACGTGGCCGCCCGGGCACGCTTCACCCAGCCGCAGCGCCGCATCGTTTCGATCGAGCGGAACGCGGACGAGATCGCGGTCCTCACCACTTCCCAGAAACTCGCCCACCGGATCGTGGCCTCGCTGGTGCAGGCCTTCGGGGGCAAGGCCTCCCTCTCGTGGGCCCCGGAAGACGGCGAGCTGAGGGCCGTCTGGACCTGGGGGGAGAGGATTCCCGAATCGGGAAAGAACGCGCCCGTCCTGCAGGCGGGCGCCCTGAAGCGCCGGCGCCATCACCATCTGGCAGGGAGGTCGCGATGAAAGTCCTCAGAAAGCCCGGTATTTCAGAAGCCGTCACGCGGAGCGTTCGCATCCCGGCAGGCGGCGGGCATCTGGACGGCGAGTTGGATATTCCGGCCGGCGCGCCGGGAGTGGTGCTGTTCGCGCACGGGAGCGGGAGCAGCTGCCACAGCCCGAGGAACCAGTTCGTCGCGCGGGTGATCCGGGAGTCGGGTTGCGGCACGCTGCTCTTCGACCTGCTGACCCCCGAGGAGGAGCTCGAAGACCACGAGACGGCGGCGCTCCGCTTTGACATCGGCCTGCTGGCCGGCCGGCTGGTGGGGGCCACCCGGTGGATCGAGAGCCAGCCGGATTTTGAGCGCCTGGGCATCGGGTACTTCGGCGCCAGCACCGGTGGCGGAGCGGCGCTGGTGGCGGCGGCCGTGATGGGCCCCGCCGTGGAGGCCATCGTCTCAAGGGGCGGACGCCCCGACCTGGCCGGCGACTCCCTGCCAGGGGTCCATGCGCCCACGCTGTTGATCGTGGGCGGGGAAGACGACGTGGTCATCGATCTGAACCGGCAGGCGCTCGGGAAGATGCGTTGTGAAAAAGAGCTCAGGATCGTCCCCGACGCCACCCATCTCTTCGAGGAGCCCGGCGCGCTCGAGGAAGTGGCCCGGCTTGCGGCCGACTGGTTCCAGCGCCATCTGCAGAGCCGCCCTTCGGCCGGGAGCTGAGCGCGCGAACAGGCCCGGCGGCATTCCATCCACTTTCAGGGGGGCGGGATCATGAGAGACGTGTTTCGAGACCGCGTGGAAGCGGGGAAGTTGCTGGCCGAAAGACTTGCGAGGTATGCCCACCGCAACGACGTGATCGTGCTCGGGCTGCCGCGGGGCGGAGTGCCCGTGGCCTTCGAGGTGTCGACCCGGCTGGGCGCGCCGCTGGATGTGCTGGTGGTGCGCAAGCTCGGCGCGCCCGGCCAGCCGGAACTGGCCATGGGTGCGATCAGCAGCGGCGGGGTGCGCGTGATCGACCAGGACGTCGTGCGCCTGCTGCGCATCTCCCCCGGATCCCTCGAAGCCGTCGCCGCCCGGGAAGAGCGCGAGCTCCAGCGGCGCGAGCAGCTCTACCGTGGCCACGGCGCCCCTCCTGAGATCCGCGGGAAAACCGTGATCCTGGTCGACGACGGCATCGCCACCGGTTCCACCATGCGGGCTGCGGTCCGGGCCCTGGGAAGGCAGCATCCCGCGCGCCTCGTCATCGCCGTGCCCACCGTGGCAGCCGCCTGTTACCAGGAACTTTCCCGCGAAGTGGACGAGATGGTGGCGCTCATGACACCGGAAGAATTCTTCGCCGTGGGCCAGTGGTACGAGGACTTCTCCCCGACCAGCGACGAGGAAGTGACCCGGCTGCTGGAAATCGCCGGGCACGGGTCGGACGCGGGCCGGGTGCAGGCGGCGGGCCCTCGGCAATCGAGCCGGAGCTGAGGCTCACAAGAGAGATGCCGTGTCATTCCGGTTTCTTCGAAGAATCGTCATTGTCCTGGCCTTCCTGGGGCTGCCGCTCAAGGCCTCAGCGCAGGAAGCGCTAAAGGTCGGAGCGCGGGTTCGCGTGGTCGAGGTGGCGACGAGCGACGAGCTGGCCGCCGGCGAGTTGGTCCGGCTGGACCAGGATTCGGTCGTGGTCCGGTCCGATGGCGAGGCGCCGGCGGGACTTCACCTGGGGGCGGAGCGCCACCTGGAGCTGCGGGTGGTGTTTGCGCCCCAGGGGCCCGGGAGTTTGAGGCTCGTCGCCTCGGTGAGCTTCTGATGAACAAGAGTGCCGGGGCCTGACAGGCAAGGCCGCCGGCTCCCGGGCACAATCCGTCGGGGGAGTAAACCTAAGGTTGTGCTTCGAAGAATGTGTCCGAGATGCGGCAACTGCTTCGCTCGAACCCCCTTACCACCCACCGTCAAGGTTCAGCAGGCGTACGAGAGCCGGCTCACCCGGTTTGCCGGCAAGGCAACCGTCATCACCTCCCGCTGGTAGTAGCGCTCCAGGGTATCCGGCAGGCCCACGACGCTTTTGAAGAGTCGGCTCCGGAGGATGTCCTCGACGCTCAGCGCCCTATCCATCAGCCCGAGCCGCTGGGCCGGCGTCCCTCCCCCTCTTCTCTCCGAAAAGGGCTTGATGAAGTTCCGCCAGACCTGAAAGATCGCCAGCCGCTCGATCGCCCCCTGGCGCCTCTTCGAGAAGGCGATCGTCTCCCGCTTATGGTTGGCGCTGCCGTGCCGGATGAGCAGGTCCAGCAGGTTCACCGGGAAGAGCGGGTTCTTGGGAGTCCGGCGCTCGAC
>JANXVU010000119.1 GCA_025351485.1 Candidatus Eiseniibacteriota bacterium
GGCGAAGTCCTTGAACTGCGAGACCAGGAAGGCGGCCTTGTAGTCTTCGGACCGGTTGGGAAAGATGGAAGTGTAGGCGCGCGCCATGCTCTCGACCGGGTTGTCGGGATCCAGGCCCTGCAGCGCGAAGGTCTGCGTGTACGTAGACGCCACGATGGCCACGCGGCGGTCCAGGAACAGCCGGGCCAGGGGCCGCAACGCGCACCAGATGGGCGGCCCCTCCCAGTACACCCGCAGCGCCTCGCCCGGCACGGCCGCCTGGTCACCCGCCACGCGGCTTTCCAGCTCGGCCTTGAGGATCTGGTAGTACTCGACCGCGGCCGGAGTGCCCCGCAGCAGCACCATGGGCGCCATGTGGATCAGCAGGTCGAAGAAGGTCAGCGGCGAGGGGACGTTTCGCGCCAGCTGCAAGATCTGGGTCCACAGGTCCGACGCCTGGGCGGACCACGACACCACTTCGGCCAGCCGGTCGAAGTCGAGCTTGCGCCCGGTGAGCGCTTCCAGGCGGGACGCCAGCCGCAGCAACTGCTGCACGCTGGTGTCGGTCTCGATCCGGGAGACTTCGTCCAGCGAGGCGGGCGGGTGCAGGCCCTGGACCGGCACGCCGAAGTGCCGCCCGTAGTACTCGAACCACCGGATCAGGCTGTGGCCGTCGTTGGTGCTGTACACCACCACGTCCGGCCGGGGCGGACCGTCGATGCCGTACACCGTGACCAGCGGGCTGTCCCCCACCAGCATGGCGCCGATATCGCTGGTCATGGCCGAGCTGGCGAACTGGGAGAAGCCTTCGGCCAGCGCCCGCGGGATGTACCTGCCGGTCTGCCGGCTGGCCCCGATCAGGGCCGCGTGGTTCTGGGGGAAGTAAGGGGTCATGCCGATGGCCCGCACCAGTTCCACCGGACCCAGCCCCGAACACCAGGCGACCAGGCGGTCCGGACTGTCGGCCGCGGCCTGCAGATCCAGGAAGTAATCTCGGACCAGCTCCTTGAGCCGGGGCGCGGTTTCCAGCGGCACCCGCCCCGAGGGCATGCCCCCTTCGTCCGCCATGGGCGTGGGTCGGGTGGCCGAAGTGCGCTTGCGGTCGTCCGTGGCCGCGTGGATGGTGAGGGTGATCTCCTCCTTGCGCACGATCTTCTGGCGCTCCCGGGAGTGAATGAAGCGCACCAGTCCCCAGTTCAGGGGCGCGCCGAGTCCCAGCCTGGCGGCCTCGTCCACGATGGCCCCGTTGATGGCGTCGATCTCGGTGCGCTGTCCGCGCGTCAGGTCCTGCCACATCGAGGGGCGGTTCTTGCCCAGCGCCTTCTGGGAACCGATCACCGGGCGGTACGGATCCTCTTCGTCCACGATCGGCGTGCCGCGCGCGCGCATCACGGCCACGATTTCCATGCACAGGTCCCGCATGAACATCTGGATGTCGTCGTCGTCCAGCAGCTCCCGGCAGGTGAGCCCGGTGAGGGCCGAGACCGGGTTGACCACGGCGTTGTGGAGCAGCTTCTGCCACACCGTGTGGTCGATGTTCTCGACCACGTTGGTGTTGAGCCCGGACTTGCGGAAGACCTTCCCGATGGCCTCGACCTCGGGCGTGATCCGGCCGTCGTTGGGGGCGATCTGGATGGGCTTGATGCCGGCGCGGTAGCGCAGCCGGTTGGGGCCGGTGTGCTGGATGCTGTGGTAAGTGATGCCGCCCAGCACCCGGGCCGGACCCAGGATGCGCGCCATGACCTCGGTGTTGCCGATCCCGTTCTGCATGGACAGCACCCGGGTCCGGGGGCCGATCAGCGGCAAGGCTACCCGCACCGCGTCCTCGGTCTGGTAGCTCTTCACCGCCACGAAGACCAGGTCCATCGGCTCCAGGCCTTCGAGGGCTCCGAGCACCTTGACGCGCACGCACCGCTCGTCCTTGTTGGCCTCCGAGAAGAACAGGCCCGAATCGTTGATCAGCCGGGCACGGGCCCGGTTGACTTCCAGCATGGTCACATCCTCGCCGGACTCCGCCAGGAGCGCCCCGACCAGGCCGCCCAGCGCGCCTGCCCCTACCACCAGGATGCGCATGGCTCCCTCCGGCTCGCTGCGGCCCATCCGCCGATCGCCCACTGATCCATCGCCCCCGTCCTAGCGGTTCTTCCAGGCCGGCTTGCGTTTCTCGTTGAAGGACGCGATGCCTTCGAGCACGTCCTCCAGTGGCAACAGTTCTTCCAGGAACACCTTTTCGGCCGCCGGAAGCGCCTCGGAGAATGGAATTCCCCTGGAGCGCTTCAGGGTCCGCACATTGAGGCGCATCACCCGCGGGCTAACACGGCGAAAGTCCTTGAGCGCCGACTCCAGCGCTTCCTCGAGACCGGAGACCGGCATGATCTTCGTGACCAGCCCCATCGCCTGCATCTCGGCGGCGGAGTAGATCCGGCCCGAACAGGTGATCTCCATGGCCCGGGCCGGGCCCACGCGCGCCGGCAGCCACGCCACTCCCACCGGAGCGAAGAAGCCCAGGCGGATCTCCGGCTGTCCGAACGTGGCCTCCTCGGTGGCCAGCAGCACGTCGGCCATCATCGCCAGTTCGAAGCCCGCGCCCAGGGCCGCGCCGGCCACCGCCATCACCGCGGGCACTTCCAGCGCGTCCAGCGCGCGAAAGAGCCGGCCGAACGAGTCCATCATGGCTTCCGCCTTGCCCGGGCGGTGCGCCTCCACGTCGGCGCCCGCGCTGAACACCTTGCCGTTGGCCTTCAGGGCCACGGCCTTCACCGTGGGATCCGCCCCCGCGCGGTCCACGGCCGCGGCCAGGGCGTCCATCATTTCCGCCGTCAGGATGTTGAGAGGCGGGCGGTCCAGCGTGATGTAGGCCACGTCTTCCCGAACCTGGAATGTGACCGGTGCGTTCGTCACTTCGCTCATTGGTTCCGACCTCCTCAGGGCCTAGATGTACTGGCCCCCGTCCACCTTGATGACCGCTCCCGTGATGTGCCGCGCGCGTTCCGAGCACAGGAAGGCCACCACGCCCGCCACGTCCCCGGGCACCGCCAGCCGCCCCAGGGCGGTCTCTTTGAGCGCCGCTTCCAGGAATTCCGCCGGCAGTTGCCGGGCCATCGCGGTTTCCACCATGCCCGGGGCCACCACGTTCACGTTCACGTTGGACCGGCCCAGTTCCCTGGCCAGGGACTTGCTGAACGCGATCATCCCGCCCTTGGAGGCCGCATAGTTGCTCTGCGCGAACTTCCCCCGCAGGCCGTTGATCGAAGCGATGTTCACGATCTTGCCGGAGCCCTGGCCGCGAAAGACGGGCGCCGCCGCGCGGCAGTAGTTGAACGTTCCCTTCAGGTTCACAGCCAGCACGCTGTCCCACTGCTCCTCGGACATCTTCCAGATCACCGAGTCGGCCGTAATGCCGGCGTTGCACACCAGGATGTCCAGCCGCCCCAGTTCGGCCAAGGTCGCACGCACCGCCCCATCGGCCTCGGCGCTGTTCGCCACGTCCGCCTGGAGCGCCAGGCACCGCCGCCCCAGTTCCCGGATATGGAGCGCGACGCCGCCCGCCAGGTCCGGGGCGTCCCGGTCCACCACCGCCACGTGCGCGCCCTGGCGGGCGAGCTCCAGGGCGATGGCTTCGCCGATTCCCCGGCCGGCCCCCGTCACCAGGGCGACCCGGTCCTCCAACTCCCGTATCATGGCCATCTCCCTGGGCCGCCCGCCTGGGCCGGCCCCTGCCGGACTACCCGAGCCTGGCGCCGCAGGCGCCGCAGAACTGGAACTCCGAGGGGATGCCCTTGGCGTTGCACTTCGGGCACGTGTGCATGTACGGCCCCCACAGGAACTCGCTGCTGCCCCCGGAGGCGGCCTTTTCGCGCAGCCCCCGGAAGTCGATCTTGCGCTTCTCCACAAACGCCTGCATGCCCTCGTACGGCTCCACGCAGGTGAAGTGCGTGCTCAACCAGTCGCGCGCATGCCCCACCGTGCCGTACCACGAGGCGTCCTTCCAGTAGTTCACCTGCTGCTTGGTGTAGCGGGTGCACTCGGGGAACTTGTTCAGGCACTGCTGGGCCAGGTCTTCGACCGCGGCGTCCAACTGGTCTCGCGGCACCACCCGGTTCACCAGCCCCCACTCCAGGGCCTGCTTGGCCGGGATCTTCTGGTTCAGGAACAGCATCTCGCGCGCCCGGCGGTCCCCCACGTGAATGCTGAGCCACTGGGTGGCCCCGCCGCAGGCCACGCTCCCCACGCTGGTACCCACCTGGCCCAGGTAGGTGTCGTCGGCCATCACCGCCAGGTCGCACGCCATCTGGGATTCGTTGCCGCCGCCCACCGCGATGCCGTTGATGCGGGCAATGGTGACCTTGCCGCTCTTCAGGATGCTCTCGATGTAGCCGCTGAAGAGCCCCATGTACTTCCAGTAGTCGTGGGGCCGCTTGGTGTAGACCGAGGCGTACTCCTTCACGTCCCCGCCGGTGCAGAACGCCTTGTCGCCGGCGCCGGTGTACACGATCACGCCCACCTGGTCGTCGAAGGACGCGTCGGTGAAGGCGGCGATCAGCTCGCGCAGCGTCTCGGTGCTGTAGCAGTTGTACGACTCCGGCCGGTTGATGGTGATCCGGGCCACCATCCCCTTCTTCTCGTAAAGGATGTCCTTGAACCCCATTTCGGTGGCAGGCTTCGACGCGAAGTAGTTCATCCGCTCCACTCCTCCCTGGCATTCCCAGGCACAGGTGAGATCAAGGCGGCTGCGGCCAAGGCTTCAGCCGCGCAGACCGTCCAGGACCATTCCAACCATCTTCTCCCCCAGCTCGCCGGTGGGCGAATCGCGCCGGGGGTCGAACCACATCAGGGCCCAGTTCAGCATTCCAAAAACGAACAGCGTGGAGTGGCGGATGTCGCGCGCATCCACGCCCGTGCGTCCCGAGGCCCCGAGCAGGTCGCCGACCAGCTGGGCCATGAGCTTGAAGTACCGCCGCCTCAGCTTCTCGATTTTCGCGTAGTACTCGCCCTTGAGGGACTCCAGCTCGAAGGTGCACACCTTGAGCTCGTCGCGGTGGGTGCTCAGATAGGAAAGGTGGCTGCACACCAGCCGCCGGAATCTCTCCTCGGGGGTTCCGCCGTCGGCCGCCAGGCGCTCCTGCTGCGCCAGGAGCAGGCCGAAGGTGCGGTCCTGGATCCGGTACAGGAGCTCTTCCTTGCTCCGGAAGTAGTAGTACATGCCCGCCAGGCTGAATCCGGCCTCGCGCCCCACGTCGCGGATGGAGGTCTTGTCATAGCCCTGGCGCGCCATCAGGTCGGCGGCGGCCGAGAGCAGCCGCTCCATGTTTTCCTCGGTGCGCTCCCGCCTGCGGACCGGCCCCGGGGTCCGCTCGGGAGAAGCTTCGCGCGGCATCTAGCCCTCCACCCTGGCCGCGACCCGGCCGGCGGCCTGGAGCTGCAGGCCCTTGAGGATCTTTTCCGGCGTGATGGGCAGTTCCTTCACCCGGACGCCGCACGCGTCGTACACCGCGTTGGCAATGGCGCCCAGGATGGGCACCAGGCAGCCCTCGCCGATTTCCTTGGCCCCGAACGGGCCGCGCGGCTCGAAGCTCTCCACCGCCACCGAGATGATTTCCGGGGTCTCGCGGATGCTGGGGATCAGGTAGTCGTGCAGGTTGGGGTTGGCGATGGTGCCGTCGGCGCGGTGAACCACGTCCTCCAGCAGGGTCTCGCCGATGCCCATGATGACCCCGCCCTCGACCTGGCCGTGGAAGGTGACCGGGTTGACCACCGTACCCGCGTCGCTGAAGTCCACGCACCGGTCCACGGTCACGAAGCCCGTCTCGAGGTCCACGCTGACCTCGCACACGAAAGTGGAAAAGCTGTAGGCCGGCGACGTGCCCACGGTGCCGCCCTTGAAGTCGCCGCCCAGCGTGGTCGGTGGACGGTAGGATCCCGTGCCCACCACCGGGCCGCCCTCGGAGAACGCGGCCGCGGCCACCTCGGCCCAGTCGATGCCCACCGACGGGTGCTCCTTGACGAAGATCCGTCCGTCGCGGCAGGTGAGCGCCGCGGGGTCGCAGCCCAGGCGCCGGCCGGCCACCCGCAGCAGCTTGTTCTTCACGTCGGTGGCGGCCATCTTCACCGCGTTGCCGCCCATCAGCGTGACCCGGCTGGAGTACGATCCCAGGTCCACCGGCGAGAGGGTCGAATCGCACGCGGCCATCCACACGCGATCGTAGGGAATCCCGAGCTCTTCGGCCGCGATCTGGGGCAACACGGTGTCGGAGCCCTGCCCGATGTCGGCCGCGGCGATGTGCAGTGTGACCGCCTGGCCGCTCTCGTGCACCCGCAGCATGGCGTTGGAGTGCGGGAAGTCCGACCGGTAGATGGGATAGCCGGCGCCCGAGACAAACCCGCCACAGCCCACGCCGATGCCCTTGCCGCGCGGCAGGCGGCCCTTCTTCTGCGCCCAGCCGGAAGCTTCGCGGGCCCGCTCCAGCGTGGCGCCGAACTCGCACGAAGAGATGTCCAGGGCGTTGCAGGTGCGGGTGCCGGGGGTCATGGCGTTGCGAATCCGGACGTCGAAGGGATCCAGGCCCAGGTCCTCGGCCATCATGTCGAGCAGCGATTCGAAGGCGAACCGCGGCTGCGGCACGCCGTGTCCGCGGAAGGCCCCGCAGGCCGGCAGGTTGGTGTACATGCGCAGGCCGTCGTACTTGTAGTGCGGGATCTTGTACAGCGTCGGGATCATCGAGCCGGCGTAGTAGGCGGTGATCACGCCGTAGGAGGTGTAGGCGCCCCCGTCGAGCACGATGCGCGACTGCACGGCGGTGATCGACCCGTCGCGCTTCAGGCCGATCTTCAGGTCCATGATCTGCTTGTGGCGCCCGCGGAAGTGGTAGAACATTTCGCGGCGCGAGTACTTCATCATCACCGGGCGGCCGGTCATGCGGGCCAGGATCACCGCGCACAGATCCAGCGGCGTGGTCTCGGCCTTCACCCCGAAACCGCCCCCCACGGCGGGCTTGATCACCCGGATGCTGCCCACCGGGATATCCAGGGTGCGCGCCACCATCTGCTGCAGATAGTGGGGCGTTTGGGTGGCGCTCCACAGGGTGAGCTTGGGACCGTGGTGCTCCCAGCGGGCCAGCGACGCGTGCGGTTCGATGGGCGCCTGGTAGGTGCGGCTGCCCACGAAGCGCTCTTCCCGCACCAGGTCGGCCTCGGCGAAGCCCTTGTCCACGTCCCCGAAATTCCACTCCACCCGGGTGTTGACGTTGCCCGCGTAGCGGGGGTCCTCGGGATGGATCAACGGCGCGCCGGGCTTCAGCGCCTCCTCGGCGTCGAACACCGCCGGCAGCACCTCGTATTCCACCTGGATCAGGCGCAGCGCCCGCTCGGCGGTTTCCACGTCCACCGCGGCCACGGCCGCCACCTCGTCGCCCACGTAGCGCACCCGCTCCTTGGCCAGCACATGCTCGTCGTAGCGGGCCGGGCTAACGCCATAGCGCGTTTCCGGGACGTCCGCGCCGGTGATCACGGCCAGCACGCCCGGGAGCTTTTTCGCCCCGGTGGTGTCGATGGATCGAATCAGGGCGTGGGCATGGGGGCTGCACAGGATCTTGCCGAAGATCATTCCGGGCAGGCGGATGTCGGAGGTATAGCGGGCCCGGCCCGAGACCTTGTCCGGCCCGTCGTAGCGGGTGACGCCGTGGCCCACGACCGCGTGGTCGCGCTCCTGGTCGCGCTCTTCGGGCGTGTGGGGCCGGGTGTCCAGCGGGACCCCCTCGAACTCCTTCCACGAGAGGATGGCCTTGACGATCCTGGGATAGGCCGCGCAGCGGCACAGGTTGCCGCCCAGGACCTGCCGGATGTCCTCTTCGGTGGGATCGGCCTTGGAGTCGATCAGGGCCTTGGCCGAGAGGATCATGCCCGGCGTGCAAAAGCCGCACTGCAGCGCCCCGTGCTTGACGAAGGCTTTTTGCAGCGGGTGGAGATCGCCGTTCACCGAGAGGCCCTCGATGGTGGTGACCTCGGAGCCCGAGGCGGCCACCGCCAGCACCATGCACGAGTTGACCGGGCGGCCGTCCATCAGCACCGTGCAGGCGCCGCACTCGCCCATCTCGCAGCCCTTCTTGGTGCCGGTCAGGTCCAGGTGCCAGCGCACCAGGTCCTGGAGGGTGGTGTTGGGCTTCACGGCCAGGGCACGCTCCTGGCCGTTCACCTTCAGCGAGACGAGGATCTCTTCGCCCATCGAATCCATTCTCCCACTCGCGCCGCCACCCCGGGCCGGCGCGCGGCGGTCACGCCGGCCTTGTGCCGGCCCGGGCCGCGGCTTCGCGCAGCGCCCGGAGCGTCAACACCCTTACCAGGTCCCGCCGATACCCGGCGGAACCCCTCAGATCGGAAATGGCGCGCGAAGCCAGGGCGGCGGCTTTGGCGGCGCGCTCGAACACTTCTTCCACCGGCGATTGCCCCTCCAGGATGCCCGAGCACTCCGCCGCCAGCATGGGCACCGGCGCCACCGCCGACATGGCCACGCGGGCCTGCGTGATCCGGCCCTTCTCCAGCGCCACCCGGGCGGCCACTCCCACCACCGCCAGGGCCGTGGCGCGGCGGAGCGCGAACCGCTGGTAGCTGGAGCCCGAGCGGGCGGGCTGCACCGGAATCAGCACTTCGGCCAGGAGCTCCCCTGGATCCAGCACGGTCTTGCGCGGTCCCAGGAAGAACTGCTCGGCGGGCAACGTGCGCTCCCCATCCACTCCGGCCAGGCGCACCTGCGCGCCCGCGGCAATGCAGATGGGTGGCGTGTCGGCCGAGGGCACTCCCCCGCAAAAATTTCCACCGAGGGTGCCGCGATTCCGAATTTGATAGGCGGCCATGCTCAGGATGGCTTCAGAAAGGGCAGGCAGGGTCTTGTGGACGTCGGAAGATTCGGCCACCTCGCTCAACGTGGCCAGGCAACCGATGTGCAGGTAGGAAGAGTCGAGTCGGATGTCCCGGAGCCCGGGAACAGATCGAAGGTCCACCAGGTGCCGGGTGACATCGCGGCGTTGCTTGAGGTCGGGGAGCAGTTCGGTGCCGCCGGCCAGAAACCGCGCCCCCGGACCCAGCATCCGGCCCATCTCGCAGGCCTCGGCTAGGCTAGCGGGCCGGTGAAGGGCGAAGTCGCAGATCTCCATCGTTCAGGTCCCCCCGGCGTCGAAGCCAGGATAGCTTCCGTGCGGATGCGCACCAATTGGAACGAACGTTCGATATGTTACCACTCATGGCCATATCGTCAAGCAGGAATCGTCAGATCAATTGTGTCTTCTGGTAGTCCGTTCCCACCCGACCGTGGAAGCAGGCGTCGGAGAGCATGAAGGCGGCGGAGTGCCGGGCCTGGATGGCCAGAGCGCCCGGCAGGTCCGAGCCGCAAGCGGCCCGGACGGTGGCCAGGATGGCCTCCCGGGCGGCCTCGACCCCCGGGCTTCCGGCTTCGGGCAGACCGGGAACGCCCGCCGGCAGGCCCTGGAGAGCCTTTTCCACCAGCTTGCGCTCGGGCAGGCCGTGGTCCCCGCCCGAAGCCACCAGCCAGGCCGTGGCCAGGGCGGCATCCAGCGGGGCGGCGTGGTCCACCAGCCAGCCCCGGGCCTGGCGAGCCTTGACGGCCCTGCCACCCAGCAGCATTCCGAGCAGCTCCGGCCAGTGGGCGGAGGCGGCCTTGCGGAAGGGCCAGTGGCAGCCCTCCATGCCCGGGACCACCGGCAGGGTGACCTCGGGCATGCCCAGTTCGGCGTCCTCCCGGGCCACTATATATCTACAGTGCAGGAGCAGCTCCAGGCACCCGCCGAGGCAGCGCTTGCCCCCCGCGAACCCCACCGAAACCTTGAAGTCATTGTGAAGGCGGCGGGCGGTCTCGGACCAGTCCGTGGAGATCCGTATGCCGTCGTCTTCGCTCCGGAGCGCGGGATGGAAGTCGGCCGTATCGGCGCCCACCAGCTGGGTCGCCAGATGAAAGTCGTGGGTCAGGATCACCCGCTCGATCCCTTCCTGCTGCAGCCAGTCGATGGCCCGGTTGAGCTCGCGGTCCACGTCCTGGTTGTAGCTCTCGCGCCCAAGGGTGATGACCCCCACCCGTCCGTCGTGCTCGGCGTTCACGTAGAGCTGCTGCCACTCGGGCGAGTCCATCGCTTCGAACACCTCGGGGTGCCACGCCCCCCGCGCCGCCTCGGGATGGATCTTGTGGTACGCGGCCACCCGCTTGAGCACCTCCGCCGGGCCCGCGCCGCGCGCCACCGCCAGCACCCCCCGCCGGAACTGCGCGCACAGCTCGCCGATGGCGTTGACGTGGTCCAGCCGGGCCCGGTTCTCGTGCAGCACCAGGCTGGTCATCTGGAAGAGCGGGCCCAGGATCTGGTCTCCGAGGTCGCTTTCTTCGGCCGGCGACAGCTTCCAGTCCACCAGCGGACGGAAGTGGCCCGGCGGATACCAGTCCGACCCGGCGTCCTTGTGCTCCACGAACTCGGGGGTGGGCTCGAACAGCGGCCCGTACTTGAGGCCCAGGTGGTGCAGGCACGACCAGGTCAGGAAGTTGGAGCCCCTGGCCCCGATGGCTTCGTGGGCCCGGAAAGGATTGGGCCCGAGCAGCCGGCGCACCCACTTGTCGATCTTCCAGTACGGCATGTTGCTGGTGCGGTGGTACCGAACCGATGCGTGGGTTAGCCCGCAGAACAGAACGTCCAGCACGAACGACCAGTGGTCGCTCACCGGGACCGGAATCATCCCCAGGGCCCACAGCAGCCTGGTGATGGCTGAAGGCTTCGGCTCGACCACTTCCCACACCTTGTTGATCTGGTGCGGAAACGAGGGATGCGCGATGCCCACGCCCAGCTCGGAGCCGGGGAAGCCCGAGGTGACCGAGCGGACCTCCAGGTCCGGAAATTCTTTCCGGAAGATTTCGTAGTGCGCCTTCTTCAGCTCCAGCTTCTCGGGGATGGCTTCCAGCAGTAAGCGCGGCCGCAGGCCGGCGAGCTCCGGGGAAAGATGTGATCCGTCGTATCCCAACCTCAGGATGTTCCCGATGATCCGGTCGGCTTCCTGCTGCCCGAACGCGGTCACCAGCGCCGGGTACTGTGCGCGAATGCCGTCCGGGGCGCCGTGAAAGTCCAGCCCCACCACGCGCACGCCCAGCCGGTGCAGCCGCGAGCTCAGCTGTACCGCCTTGCCCGCGCCCACGATGCCGCTGGAGCCCGAGATGACCAGGGAACCCCGCTCGCCGGCCGGTCCGAACACTTCGTCGGCCAGCTCCTCGGCCGTGGCCGGGAGCCGGCCGAGCTTGAAGATGTCCAGCACCCCGCCCAACCCGATGGTGCCAAGGCTGGGCTCCCGCATGGCCCGGTTCATGAGCGTGCCCTTCCCGGCGAGACCTTGAACACCGCGGCGATGCCCACATCTCCGGCCGCGCAGCCAAACAGCAGCACGTGGCCGCCGCCCAGGTCCACGGCCTCTTCCAGCGCCTCGATCAGGGTGCGGGTCAGCGTGGGGCCCTGCGGGTGCCCCCATACCAGGGAGCAGCCGGTCGTGTTCATCAGGCGCCAGTCGTAACCGGTGACCCTGGTGAAGATCACGTCGTTCACCGCGAAGGGGTTGTGGTTCTTGACCACCGCCATGTCGGCCATGGCGAGGCCCGACTGTGCCAGCAGCTTTTGCACCGCGAGCGCCGGTGCTTCCGGCATCAGCGCGGGCTCGGTGCGCACTTCGGCCTTGGCCACGAACTGGATTTCCACGTCGGGCCGCGGGCTCAGCTCGGCCACCTTTTGCTTGCTGGTCACCAGGAGGGTCGCCATCCCGTCGGCGGCGTGGGTCTGGGTGGGGCCGGTCACGCAGGTGTCCAGTTCGCGCGCGGCGCGGACATCATCGGGGGTCAACTGCCGCACTCCCAGGTCGTCGTCGATCCGGCCCAGGGAACGGCCCTGCAGGTCCAGCAGATCGAGCGGCACCAGCACCCGGCCGAGGAAACCGGACTCCCTGGCGTCGTAGTACTGCCGGGTGCGGAAGAGCGCCAGCTCGTCCACTTCCTTGCGGTCGATGCGGTACTTGCGGGCGGCGTTGCCGGCCGTGGCGATCATGGCCCGGCCGGTCGCGGGATCGAATCCGAAGTTGTCCCACACGTCGCCCAGCGCAAAGGTCCGCTGGAAGGCCCGCCGCTCCGGGAACACGCCCACCGGGGAGTCGCTGGTGCGATCGAAGGTCAGCACGCCGACGGCCTCGGAGGCGCCGCTCTCCACCTGGGCCCCCGCCAGCAGCGTGGCCTGGAGGCCGGTGGCACAGGCCTGCTCCACGTGGTAGCCGGGAAGGCGGCGGCCCATGCAACTGGCCACCAGCGGAGCATTCCAGAACTTCCAGTGCCACGGGACGGTGGAGCCGATCACCAGGTAATCGAGGGCATGGGAAGGCACCTTGCGCAGCCCCAGAATCCGGCCCATGGATTCGCCGGCGAACTGGCCGATGTTGACCTGGGCCAGCGCTGAGGTCTGCCATGCCGGAAAATAGCTGCTGCCCCACGTGCCGTAAGGAATTCTGGCGCTCGGAAACACGCTCCCACCTCGATCCCGGTTGGGATGAACTCGGGCGACCCTCTACTTCTTCTGGTGCGGCGCCGTCATGGACGGGTCGTGGCACTGGATGCACAGCTCGCGCGTCGGCTCCTGCGTGAGCAGGTGGGGTTGTTCGCTGGCATGCGGCAGGTGACACCCGGTGCACAGCAGCGGCTCGCCGGTGCGCGGATCGGTCTTTCCACTGGTCGGGTGGAAGTGCTTCGACATGTCCTTGTGGCAGTCGGTGCACAGCTCCGGCATAGACTTCTTGAGCAGGCGCTTTCCATCCGAGGAGTGCGGGTCGTGGCACGCGTTGCAGCCGGAATCCAGGGCTTTGTGCACCACCGCGCCCTGGATCAGTTTGCGACTGTGGCAGGTAAAGCACAGATCCGGCTTGGGCTTGCTCAGGAGCGGGTCTCCGGCGGCCGCGTGCGGCGAATGGCACGAGAGACACTCGCGGGGGCTGCCCAGCGGCGCGTGCGGATGCTTCTTGATGAATTGCGGGCGCAGAGCTTCGTGGCACTTGAAGCAGAGCTTGGAACCGTTCTCCACCGTCGCCGTGCCCCCGCCCGGGAGATGGCACGACTTGCATTCGCCGCGCACGAACGGCAGGTGCTGGGACGGCTTGAGGAGCCCCACCCTGCCCTTGGCCTGGGCGTGGGGGTCGTGGCATCCCACGCAGTTGGCCTTGCTCACGTCCATGCCCCGGTGCTTGGTCACCATGGCGGGTTTGGTCAGCGAGTGGCACGTGGTGCACAGCGCAACCACGGGCTTCCGCAACATGCCGTTCTCAGGGGAGCCGTGGGCGGCATGGCAGGTCAGGCACTTGCCCTGGCCGGCGGGCGCGTGCGGCGTGCCTTCGCGGATCCGGGTCAGCAGGGCCGAGTGGCAGCTTCCGCACAGTTGGATGCCGGTCTGCTTCAGCAGGGACGCCGTCGCGCTCTTGTGGGGCTCGTGGCACGCGGCGCAGTTTCCGCCGGCCGCCGGCGGGTGACCGTGGGACATCGCGCTTTCCTGGACCACTTTGGCATGACAGGTCACGCACAGCTTCGTGGGATTCTGGAGCAGCAGCTTGTTCTCGTTCGAGGCGTGCGGGCTGTGGCATGCCACGCACTTTCCCTGGCCCACGGGCGGGTGGAACTTCACTCCCGGGCCCTTGGCCAGGATGTCCTTGTGGCACGAGGCACACAGCTCGCCCACCGGCGCGCTCAAGTTCTCGCGCCCCGGAACTCCCTTGGTGCCGTGGCAGATCTCGCATTTCCGCTCCGCAAAGGGCGGGTGCACGTGGGCCGCCAGCAACCCCGCGGCCTTGGAGGCGTGCGGCGTGTGGCAGTTGGTGCAGCGGGCCACCGTGAGGTCGGCGCCCTTGTGCTTGGTCCGGAGCGCCACATCCGTGAGGTCATGGCAGTCCGCGCACAGGGCCGGCGGGCTCTTCTTGAGCGCGGGGGCCGCGGCGCCGCCATGCGGATCGTGGCAGCTCAGGCAGTCGCCCGAGGAGACCGGGTCGTGGACCTTGTCGCCCTCCTTGCCAATTCCCGCGTGGCACTGCACGCACAGTTTTTCGGGGGCCAACTTGAGCAGCTTCGCGCGGCTTCCGCCGTGCGCTTCGTGGCAACTGGTGCACATCCCCTTGGCGGCCGCGGTGTGCGCCGCCACGGTGGCGATCTTGAGGCCGATCGGCTGGTGACATCCCACGCACAACTCCTGCTGCGGGGCCCGCAGCATCGCCGGTCCCTCGCCCCCGTGGGACGCATGGCAGGACAGGCACTGGGCATCCCGCGCCGGCACGTGCGGGAACTTGGCGCTCGCAGCCAGCCGTCCCTGGGTGTGGCAATTGGCGCAAAGTTCCTTCGGCGCCGCCTTGAGCAGGTGCGGCTGGGCCGACTGGTGCGGGTCGTGGCAGGCGGTGCAGTTGCCGGAGCGGAACGGCGGGTGGATGGTCTTCCCGGCCACCTTGGCGTCGAGTCCCGCGTGGCAACTCATGCACAGCGCCCGGGTCTCCTTGATCAGCAGCTTTGGCTGTTCCCCGCTGTGGGGCACGTGGCAGCGAAGGCAATTCTTCTTTGCGGCCGGCGGGTGGACGCCCGTCGGCAGCGCGATCCGCTTTTCAAGGTCTTTGTGGCAGCCGAGGCACATGGCCCCGTCGGCCGTCTTTACCAGCTTGTCCCGGGTCGAGCCGTGCACATCGTGGCACGAGGCGCACTGTCCCTGGGCGAATGCCTTGTGCACCTCCGGCTTCGCCAGCCCCTTGGCCACTTCCTCGTGGCAATCGCCGCACAATGTAATGGGTTTGTCCTTCAGCAGGGCCCCCGAACCGCCCCGGTGCGGGCCGTGGCAGGCAAGGCAATCCCCGTCGGCCGCCGGCGG
>JANXVU010000142.1 GCA_025351485.1 Candidatus Eiseniibacteriota bacterium
GGGGTCCCGCAACTGAAGCGTGGGGGGGGACCCCGACACGCATACCTACTCTGCGGTGGTCGGATCGATGATCGTGCTGACCTTCGAGATCCGGTTCGCCGGGAACCCGCCCTGCTTGGCGTGCTCGAGCACCATGTCTTCGGTCGGCGCCACGTACACGCAGTAGATCTTGTCTTCGGTCACGTAGCTGTGGAGCCACTGGATCTGGGAACCCATTTTGGTCAGGACGCTGCAGGATTTCTGTGAGATGGCCTTCAGGTCCTGGGCGGACATCTTTCCGGCTCCGGGGATCTCTCTTTCGATGACGTACTTGGGCATGGCAAGAACCTCCTTGAGGGTGGTCTTGGGCAGGGGTCTGGTTCCGGGGAACGGAAGCATTGTAGGGGCCGGGCGCCCCGCAAGTCCAGAGCAACAACGGCCCCAAGCGGCGGATTGACCACCCCCACCCCATCGGATACGGTTTCAGCCAGTTTCGCGCCGGCCCGGGTCCCCGATGCTTCCATAAGGGGTCCTCTCACAAACACTTGCGAGGTAAGCGCATGCGACGTCCCCTGGCTGCATCGCCAAGGCCGGAATTCTGGCTCCTGATTCTGCTCTCCTTTGCGCTCGCCTCCTGCGCTAAAGTCTCCGCTCCGAACACCCCGGGAACTTCCGTGCCCGAGACCCGCCGGCACCTGATTATCAGCGGCGCGACCACACAGTTGGACACCCTCTCCATGACGGATCCCACCCATGCGATCCAGCGGGTGCTCGCCTCCATCTCGAAGAATCCGGAAATCAAGTCCTCGGGCATGGCCGCCGACAGCGGCGCCTACGCCATCTTCAGCGACGGCGTGGTGTGGCTGATCGCGAGCCCGAGCTCCATCTCCGGCCCGCCCGATGTCAGTCCCGCGCCAAGGCATTCCTTCGCCCCGCAATCCGGCACCTACATCGTTCCGCCTCCGGGGCAGGTCCACATCTTCGACGCCATGAGCCCGTTCTATCTGCACGCGAGCCAGGATGTCGCGGATCTGGCGCACGCGGCGGGCTACCCGCTTGCAGTAGTGGACACCGGGTGGTCGCCGCAGGGACTCAAGGACTACGTGAAGGCACATGGGGGATTCGGGGGGATCGTCTACTTCTACGGGCACGGCGCGCTGGCCGGGGAGCGGATAGCGGTGGACGTGCCGTTTGCGCTCTGGACGCCCCAGGGCTCGACGACAGAATTGGACACGACAATCTACCGCGCCGATCTGGCCGAAAAGAGAATCGTGCTCATGTCCGCGATGTACAAGCCCGCCGTCGAGGGAAGAGGATTCTACTCGGGCGAGCAGGCCGTGTGGCTCACCCGCTACGGCATGACGGAGAAATTCGTCAAGGAGTACCTGAGATTTGATCCGCTGGGCTCCCTGGTCTACGTCGATGCCTGCAACGGCTTCACGTCACCCGGGTTCCGGAACGCCTTCCTGGATGCCGGAGCCACGTCTTTCCTGGGTTGGGACAGCTTTCTGCTCTCGGGGAAGCTGGTCGAGGCTGCCAACGCTTTCTTCGCCGAGGCTCTCTCCGTTCACCGTCTGAAGAACGAAGGCAGCGCTCCCTGGAACCGGCCGTTCAACGTCCGCGCGGTCTACGACAGCCTCCGGAGCAAGGGTGAACTGGTGAGCGATGGGTTCGCAGGAACCGGCCTGAACTCACGCCACGTGCACGCCGACCTGCAACTGGCCCCCGACTCGCATTCGGAGCCCATCGGCGGGGGGCCGTCGTCGCTGTGGCTGGCGCCGAGCATCAACGCGGTGGAGTTCCTCGCAGGTCGCCCCTCCCGGATTTCCATCAAGGGCGACGTGGGAGCCGGGGACACCGGCCACGTGACGGTGGATGGCAAACTGCTTCCCTTTACGCGGTGGGACAGGGCGGCCCAGACCGGGCAATACCGGATTGAGTGCCTGATCCCGGAATCGGGCGCAGGCTCATCCGGCGACGTGGTGGCCACGGTCCGCGGCATCCGGAGCAACGCGGTTCCCATCACCGAATGGCGGGGCACGATGACCTACACCCAGATCCTGGATCCGGGATGCATCGGCCAGGTGACCTGGAATCTCCACGCGCGCGCGTGCGTCCAGCCGTGGCGAAACGTGCCGAACCAGGCCCCCTACTTCCAGGACAGTTACGCCGAGGTGATGAGCGACACGAAGTGCAGCTACGCGCTCTCCGGAACCTACGTGAACAACAACACAACGATCACCTACTCGGGCGGCGGAGATCTTGTTCGTGCGGACACGGCGAGGGCCCTGGGGCCGCACTTCTTCGCCAGGTCCTATTACGCGCTCGGCGGGTCAGGGAGGTACGTGCTGGTGGTCGAAGTGGGGGATTTCACGGCGCGTGGATTCAGGACAGCGACCTTTTCACAAGGGTCGAGCACCACTACGACCGAGTTGGTACTGGGTGCGGGGGTGCTTCGGATGTCGCTGGACAGCATGACCTACGACGTCAAGGCGGAGTCGGACCAGCTCGCGGGAGTCGCCTGGACGGCGATGCCGGCCGTGCACGCGCCGACGCTCGACACCCCGGCCGCTCCAGGGCTCCGGCAATCAGCTTCAATCAAATCGCCCTGGGACTCTCCACGCGCTTCCGATTCAGAACTGGCTCACTCTCCCGAAGTTCCATCTCCATGAAGATCGTGTTCTCCGGATCGCTGTCCTCGATCTCATCGTAAAGCCGGCAGGCCCGGAAGCCCAGGGCGGAATAGAACGCGATCGCCCCTTCCAGGTGCGGGGTTGTCTCCAGTCGCATGGCGCAGTAGCCGGATTCGCGCGCCGCTTCGATGAGCTCTTCGGCCAGGCGGCGGCCGATCCGCATACCTCGAAACTCCGGGCTCACGTAGAGGTGCTTCAGCTCACAGGCATCGGGGGTCATCCGGTGGAAAGCGCCGCAACCCGCCGGCAGTTCGTAGGAGGTGGCGATCAGCAGGCATCCGTTGGGTGGCGCGAAGGCCCCGGGCGAGGCGTGGTCGCTGGTGTCGTAGTAGAAATCCAGCATTTCCTGCGTGTCCAGGCCCAGCTCCCGGACCCGGGAGCCGTCCCAGCCCATGTACTCCAGCATCAACTCACGGATTTGCTGGAATTGCTCCTCTGTCACCGCGCGCGCGATTGAAATCATGGCGCTTCCCAAACCTCGTCATGGGGCCTTGGCTGGGCCGAAGGAACGGCTGTTTCCGGCTGAGGCAGGACTGATGGAGTCAGGATACGCCGGTGGCGGGCGGGCTACAAGTGGTACGAAGGGCGACGGCGGGGGGTCCTTAGGTCACTTCCCTGCTCACCGGCACCGTCGCGTCCTGCAGGAGCCGCAAGAGCATCCCGGATCCCCGCTGCAGGTCCACCCGGCCGCCACGCGGCTTGGGGTCGAAACCGCCGCCGCTCTGAAATACGATCGGCTTGCTCGAGATCTCCATGCTGCCGCCATTGGGGAGCAGCACGCGATCGTAGCGCAGAGCCAGCACGCAGATGTGGTTCCGGTGCCCCGAGGTCTCCGACCTGGTAACGAACCCTTCAACCCGGGCGCCGGCGGGAAGAACGGTCTGCCCCTCCACATTCCACGGGTACAGGAGCTCCGCGGCAACCGGGTCGCCGATGCGGCTTACGCCACTCGAGACGCTCGTCAGCAGGCGGACCCGTCCAGCCATTCCGCGTTCCAATACGACGAGGGTGAATCCGGTCCCGGTGACCCGGTGGTGGATCATCACACCGGCAGTCGCTCCGCTCAGCCCGACGATCGTCGCCAAGGCTGCCGCGGTCATGCTGAGGCGGTTCAGCATGTTCCCTCCCGCTTCGCGGTGGTTCCAAGGGCGCTCTGCGGGGCCATGACAGCTTGGCCCGCCCCGCAGGGCATCGGCTGGCTAGAAGGTGTAGTCCCCACCCAGGAACAGCTTGCTTGCCCCACCCACGGCTTCGAGCGAGGCGCCCAGGCCCATGGATGGCGAGAAGTCGTAGCGGGTGCCGAGGCGCGCAATCCCGGCACCGTCTCCGACGCTACGGGATGAAGCCGTAAGGCGGTAGCCCAGGCCGGCCCAGGTGCTGAAGGCGCGCCCCTCGCCGACGCCCCACTCAAAGCTCAGGCCTGGCACGACCTGCGCGTAGATCCCCGTGCTGCCACCTCCGGTGAGCAGGCCGCCCGCGAGCTGGCCTCCCAGCTCCAGCGGAGAGTCGCTTCCAGTCCCCGTCAGCCCGGCGCGCACGTCCGCCTGCGCTCCAAACGCGCTGTTTTCGACGCTGGCCGCGATACCCATGGTTGCGGCATGCCCGGAGCTCACCCGCAGTTCCGCCGAAGGATTGACGTCTCCGTTGCCCATGCCCATGTACACTCCGAGGAGCGTGCTTCGCTGGCCCATTCCCGTGAGCGGACCCATCTGCCAAAAGATCTGGGCCTGGGCGGCGCCGGCCAACGTCATGCCGGCGCAGGCGATCAGCAGTGCGGTCTTGAATCGGTTCATGAAACCTCCACGGTCTGGGTCGCTGCCGGCCGCGTGCGCGGAAGATCCGCACCTCGCGGGCCGGCCCTGGCTCAACCGCGCGGTCAGCCGCGCGGGAATCAGTCCCAACTACACCCGGCTCTTCTTCACCGCCACCCTCAAACCTTCGCTCAACGTGAGGCGCAGCGTGCTTCCAGCTCTCAATACCACCGGGTCGCCCTTGTGGGCCAGCGCGGCACCCGTGCCCGCGACCCCGCCAATGGCCACGCCGCGTTCGGTGTTTCCGGTGATGGCTCCGATGACTCCGCCCGCCACGGCGCCGACTCCAACGGTGGCGACGTCACGCTGAGTTTCGCCACCGGCAGCAAGGCTGTATGGCCGGCTGACGATGTTCACGCGCTCGCCATTCGGCAGCCGCACCTGGTCGAAGCGGAAAGCCAGCTTCGCATTGTGCTTGAGCCTGCCGGTGGACTCGGCGTTGGTGACCTGTCCTTCTACGCGGGTACCCGCGGGAAGGGCGGTTCGGCCGCCGGCGACCCACCGCGAAATGAGCACTGCGGCCACCGGGTCTCCGACCCGGCTGGTTTCGCTGGACAGACCGGTGAGCAGCCTCACGCGTGCCGTGTTTCCGCCGGCAAGGGTCACGTAGGTGTATTGTGGGCGGGAAGCGATTCTAAGGTCCGTCGTATATTCCGGGCCACCTGAACGACGATGGACAAGCACCCCGGCGGTTGCCACTACCGCCACCACACCCAGCGAAGCGACTAGAATGACGACTCCGATCTTCATGATCTTCTCCCAATTTCTTCGCAGGGGACAGGTTGCCGCGCGAACGCGCCGGAATGACGCTTGAATCCTCCGCACACGCAACCATCTTTCTGCATCCGTTCCCAAACGCCGTTTATGAATTCCAGAAGGGCTGACTCTCGTGAAGACCTGTCTTGGAGACCCGAGTCATCTCTGGCTCGGTAACCGCGAGGGTGATGTAAATGCCCTATTGCAAGAGACGTACCATCTCCGGCTATGGCTTCGAGGCTGCCTTCCGAGGACCACCAGGCATGGCTGAGAACGGGTTGGGACTCCGGATTACTCGATTTCGGATCAGCGGGGCAGGGAACGATATCCTTCGGGGAACACGAGCGGATCGGTAGAATCTACAATCTTCGTGCAGGAACCGGGCGGCACGGTCAGCGCGAACTCCTGGCATACGCCGGCGGTGGTCGGGCTGCAGGTGGTACGAGGGGCGCAGGCGAACCCTAGGGGTGGCCGTTCTCGATGACGTTCTGGATGGAGTCGACGCGGGCCCGGGCCCGATCGGCGTTCGCGACGGTGGCGCTGTCGTACTGGACCTCGCTGGAATCGCCTCGAAATTCCGGACGCACGCCCCGCTCATCCCACGCCTGGATCGAATCGGGGGGTATTTCGCCCCAGGCAAACCACTCGGCATCGTCAAAGAGGCTTCCCCGGATCCTTATCCAGTTCCGTCGCAATGGCGAGCTTCGAAGGGATTTCCCGGGCTGGAGGCTTCCGGCCATCCACGCGAGCACCCTGAGCTCCCGCTGGAAATGCTGGGCCAGCGAGGAAGTGTCGGCCGCGACGCTCACCGCCAACTGTCCGATCCTGGTGCGGAGGGCGTCGCGGTCGAATTCCGAAAGGGGTTGGTCGCTGAAGATTGCCGTGTCCACGGACTCGATCTCGTGGTGGTAATCCTCGGGATTGAGAGGAGGGCAGTTGGAGATGGCCTCGATCTGCGCCCGCGTGGGCCAGTTCACGGCCACGGTCGCGCTGGTCACCGCAAGCGACGATGCCAGGAGGATGCCGCGAATCGGCGTGATGGGGCCGAGAGGAAATGCCACGCGTGGAATATCGGCAGGAAAAGCGGGTTCTTGAATCGCCGGGGCCCACATGGGGCGAAGCAGGCCAGGCGGGCGAGGAGGCCGGGGCCGGCCGTGCAGCTCCGCTACTTGCGCGCCACCAGACAGGCCATCGGAATGGTCAGCGCGAGGTTGCCGTGTTCCCGCGCCATTTCGTTGAGCCGCCGTTCCAGCATCTCAAATGTCTTCTCGAGCGAGCCGGGGGCTGCCACCGCCTTCCACCCAGGCACAAACCCCAAGCGGATGAAGTGATGCCGCAGCAACGCCGAACCGTCGGCGAATCTCATGCGAAAGGAGTCGAGGGCGCTCTCGACAATGGTGAAGCCGGCGCTCCGGAGCAGGCTCTCCACGGATTCCGCCGTTCCGCGATGCGCCACTTGGGCATCGAACCGGGCCAGGCTGTCCGCATCTCCGAGGTCCGTCAGCACGGAATGGTATGCCTCGTAAAACTCGGCCATGTGCCCGACGAGGTTGGTGGTGAGCACGAGTCGCGCCCCGGGCCGGGCGATCCGGAAACACTCCTGGAGCACCGCGCCGGGAGCATCGAAGTTGTTGATGCCGAGATTCGAAACAATCAGGTCGACGGACGCGTCCGGCAGGTCGAGGGCCGCCGCATCCTGCTCGAGTAGGACGATGTTCTCCAGCCCGCGTTGAGCGACCTTCCGGCGCAGCCGGTCCATGGCATCCTTCCATGGATCCACCGCGATGACCCGGGCCCCCGCGCCGCATCGCTCGGCCAGCTCGATGGTCAGGAACCCCGTGCCGGCGCCCACGTCCAGGACGGTGAGGCCCGCCCCAACCGGGACCCGGTCGAGCAGCATGAGCCCAAAAGGCGCCGACCACAGCGGCAGCTCGTCGAAGAACTCCGCGAAGCCCCTGGCGGTGTGGTCGATTTCTTCGAGATAGTCCTGGGTCAAATCCATGTTCGCCCCATGCCCGGCGTCGGTTCCGCCCGCCGATTTCGAAATGCGGCTCTTCCGCCGCGTCCATTTCGGCCGGCACATCCAGCACCAGCCTGGCTTCCACCGGCTCGAAGCGGGCGCAGTGCCAAAGTCTCGTGGACCGCCATTCGGGTGCCCGGCCCGGGACTTTGCGTCAGCGGCGCGCACCCGGGCCGGCGGCAGCCCGCTCCATCGCTTCCATCTCCTCGCGGGTCGCCTTCATTTCCAATTTCACCGCGGCCAGGGACTGGTTGATGTCCTGAAGGAAGATGATCAACGAGACGATCAGCGACAGCATGCACACGATGAACATGGAGGCGCCGAAGAGCCCCATTTCAATACGCAGCAACGCGCCCAGGAATAGCCCGATCACCAGCATCGCCGCCGTCAGCACGCTCACCGTCGCCAGCGTGATCGCCGCTCTCAGCAGCCGGGCCCGCCGGTACAGTATCTCCAGTTGCGAGATCAGTCCCGGCCGCTCGGGCCCCGGCGCGGTGCGAAGCGCCTCGGCCAACTGCCGGGAGCGCTCCAGCACCCGGCCGAAGCCGTTGGTCATGGAAAGCAACAGCAGGCCGACCCCGGAGATCAGGATGACTGGGCCGATCGCTCCCTGCAGGATTGGAACCAGGTCATTCAGGTCCATGGAGTGGCCAGCCGGCCCACGGGAAATCACGAACCGCCCAGCTCGAAGTGCGGCTCTTCGGACAGGTCCGCCCCGTCCGGGGTGTCCAGGACCCGCGCGGCCCCCACCGGCTCGAAGCGGGCCTGGAAGAATCGCAGGTACTCCGGCTCGTAGGTGAAGCGCAGCCCATGCACCCGGTCGCGGTCCTCGAACAATGCGATCACACTCTCCGTGACCACGTCCATGTGGGCCTGCGTGTACACGCGACGCGGGATGGTCAGTCGAACCAGCTCCAGCTTGGGGTAGCGGTTCTCCCCCGTCGCCGGGTCGCGGCCGGCGGAAACGGCGCCGCGCTCCATGGCCCGCACTCCGCTTTCCACGTACAGCGCCGCCGCCAGCGCCTGCGCCGGGAACTGGTCGCGCGGCACGTGCGGCAGCATGGCCGCGGCGTCCAGGAACACCGCGTGTCCCCCGATCGGCTTCACGATGGGGACGCCCGCGTGCTGCAGCCGCTCGCCCAGGTAGTACACCTGCCCGATGCGGCTGCGAATGTAGCTCTCCTGGATCGATTCGCGGATGCCGATGGCCATGGCCTCCAGGTCGCGCCCGGCGAGCCCGCCGTAGGTGTGCAGCCCTTCGTACACGACCACCAGGTTCTGTGCCTTTGCCGCCAGCTTCGGGTCGCGCAGCCCCAGCCAGCCGCCGATGTTGACCAGCGAGTCCTTCTTTCCCGACATGGTCGCGCCGTCGGTCAGGTCGCACAGCATCCTGAGGATCTGGGCGACGGTCCGGCCGTGCATGCCCGGTTCGCGCTGCTGGATGAACCAGGCGTTCTCCACTGCGCGCGTGGCATCCAACATCACCTTGATCCCGCGGGCGTGGCAGTACTCCGACACCTTGACCAAATTGGCCATGCTCACCGGCTGCCCGCCGGCGAGGTTCACCGTGACCGCCACGCACACGTACGGCACGCGCTCAGCGCCCACCTCGCGCACCAGCGCATCCAGCTTGGCCAGGTCGATGTCGCCCTTGAACGGGTGCTCCGATGCGGGGTTGTGCGCTTCGTCGATGATCACGTCATGGAACGTGCCGCCGGCGAGCTCCTGGTGGAGCCGCGTGGTGGTGAAGTACATATTGCCGGGTACGTGGTCACCGGGCTTGATCAGCAACTTCGATAGCAGGTGCTCGGCGCCGCGCCCTTGGTGCGTCGGGATGAGCTCCTGGTAGCCGTAGATCTCGCGGACCGCCTCTTCGAGGTGGTAGTAGTTGCGCGAGCCCGCGTAGGCCTCGTCCCCCATCATCATTCCCGCCCACTGGCGGTCGCTCATGGCGCTGGTCCCGGAATCCGTGAGCAGGTCGATGTAGACCTCTTCGGAGCGGACCAGGAACGTGTTGAAGCCGGCGTCCCGGATGTGGCGCTCGCGCTCCGAGCGCGTGGTCATTTCGATCGGCTCGACCACCTTGATCTTCCAGGGCTCGGCCCAGCTGCGGTGACGTGTCATTCCCATCCTCCTCGTGCAATCCCCATGCTGCGTTTCATGTCGCCCGTGGTGGGTCCCATGTGGCGAAATCTGCTATCGGATCCTAAAGAAGACATGGCTGTAGCCATCCGCCGCCCCATCGGAAATTCGAAGGGTATCGTGCGCAGTGGTGTCCACGAAGTAGTAGGGGGGCCAGTGCGTCCGATCCGGAGGGTGGAGCTGCACCACCCAGGAAGTGTCGCCCCTGGGAAAGGCCCGGCGGAAGACGGAATACCGTCCCTCCTCGAGCGTGGAATCCCATTTAAAAAACTGATAAGTACTGTCCACTCTGAAAAACAGCTTCTGGCTGCAGCGGCAGGTGCCGGGCGTAATCGGCCCGCCCGCAATTCCGCCACTTGTTACCAGCCAGTTCCAGGTGCCCACGAGGGCCGGGGTCGGTTTGACCTTAGAGGAGGGAGGATCTTGCGGCGCAGGGTCCTGCGGTCTTCCAACGCCATCGCGGCAGCCGGCGACAACAACCGCCAGCATGAGCAATCCTGCGGCGCCCCAGGGGATGGGGTTCCTCATCAGAACCTCCGGAAACGGCAAAGAGCCGACGACGGATTCACGTCGCCGGAGCTGCGCGGCCACAGCGATTGTCGCCCATTCGACACGGGTCTGTCCATGTGCCGTTGGGCGCGCCGACGCGGGAGTTGAATGCGCGACGCTAGACCGGGATCTTGATCTTGCCCGGGGCGGTTCCCGGCGGCGCGGGCGGGAACTTCGGGTTCATCTTCTTCAGGGCCGAAACGATGATCCGGGCCACCAGGTAGTTGCGATACCACTCGTGGTTGGCCGGAATCAGGTACCACGGCGCATGGGCGGTGTTGGTGGCGGTGATGGCCTCGGCGTAGACCCGGGCATAGTCCTTCCAGAAGCGGCGTTCGACCAGGTCGTTCGGATTGAACTTCCAGCGCTTGCGCGGATCATCCAGCCGGTCCTGTATCCTGCGCCGTTGCTCGTCCCTGGAGATGGTCAGGTAGAACTTGAGCACCGTCGTGCCTCCCTGGACCAGCATCTTCTCGAAGTCGTTGATCTCTCGAAAGCGCCTGGCTGCCTCCCGGTCCGAGACCTGGTCGTGGACGCGGGTGATGAGCACGTCCTCGTAGTGCGACCGATTGAAGATTCCGATGTAACCCCTGGCGGGAACGTGCTGATGGATGCGCCACAGGAAATCGTGGCTGCGCTCCTCGGGAGTCGGGGCCTTGAACGACGTGACCAGGCATCCCTGGGGGTTGATGCCCTTCATCACGTGACGAATGGTCCCGTCCTTTCCGCCCGTGTCGACGGCCTGGAGAATGATCAGCAGGGACCGCTTGTTTTCGGCATACAGCTTTTCCTGGAAGGAATCGAGTTTCCGGATGAGCGACTCGGTTTCGGCGACCGCCTCATCCTTTTTCTTGAAAGCTCCGGTGGAGTCGGGATCCATCGCATCCACGCGGACCCTTCGCCCCGGTTTGACCTTGTACTTCCCGGCGACCTTCATGATTGGGACTTCTCCTCTCGAGGCTTCACTGCGGCAGGGAATCCTGCCGGACGGCGCCGGACGGGAGGGTCCCCGGCGGTGGGGGTGGCCGGAGGCTCGGGTCGGCGCTGACGTTGGCGCTGTACCAGAAGGCTTGCGACGTGACGCGCAGCTCGTTCGGGATGGCCACGATCTCCATCCACCGCCCGCCGGTCTGGACGAACCGGGTCAGGGAAGCGGGGAATTCGACCCGCTGGAAGATGACATGAGGCAATCTCACCTTGATCCCAACGGCAGCCAGGCGATGCAGCTTCTGCATGACGTTTTCGGGATTCATGAACAGTCCGCAGCGCAGCAGCTTGTCCTGCTCCACGAGCGCGTGCCGCGCGCGGGCCCAGGAATCCGGGGTGAGATCCAACATCAGCGGATACTTCTGAACCGAGACCACCGGCTCGGCGACGATCGCGCCGCCACGGGCAAACACGTTGAAGTCCCCCACCAGGTCATACGTGTTCGGCATCACCACGCCCTCGATCTTTTCGGAGAACGTGAACCCTCGGCAAACCATGCTCGCGAGCGCCGTGGGGTGCCACGTGAAGTCCAGGGTGGCGGCGCCCTCCCCCTGGTGAATCGTCGCGGGGACCACCATGTGCACGCGGTTTCCATTCTGCACCGTGAGCCGCGGGGGGGCTGCGCTCAGTATGGCCTGCAGCCGCTTGAAAGTGATGTGCACCAGCCAGTCCCCGGCATGGGCCTGACCGAAGGGGGTCTTGGCGCTCAACTCCCCACCCTCGTGGATCTGGAGATTCGAGCCGATGTCCAGTTCCACGTGCCGCAGATAGCGCGTCGTGGCTTCCTCAAGCAGTTCCCGAACCAGTCCCTGGCGAACCGCCAGCACCACGTCCCCGCTGTCCCGCACGATAGGTAGCAACAGCGAATCGCGCGAAACCCGAAGATCCAGCGTGTCACGAAGCTTTTGTATGTAATCCTGGTCCTGGCGGGCATGGACGAGTCGCTTCCAGAAAGGCGGCGTCGAAGGTCGTATCGTCGAGGAATCCACGGGGGCGTGCAGCGAGTCAGCGGCGCCGGGCGCAGCCACGCGAACCAGCAGGGATATCCACAGTCGCCCCCGCCACGCCGTCACGGCGGTGACCGCAATTCGGAGCGGCACCACCGCGGGCTGGATCCGGATCTCGCCGGATGGCCCCACCTCCGGAAGCCGGATCTGGGGATCGACCTGGATGGGAATGGGCAGCGTCAGCGCGCTGGGGCCCAAGGCGTCGAGCCCGAACCGGCCGAGCCTTTCGATGAGATCTTTCGACGCGCCCGCCGGCCCGGTGGCGTCCAGCGTGAAATCCAGCAGATAGAGACGGCAGCGCAGATTGTGGAGAGCGGGATCAAATTCGAGCACCTTCAGCTCGGCATCGAAGGTGACCCGCGCGAAGGGCTCGCCCGAGGCGGCCCCTAGGGAGCGCACTCCACCTCCCAGGCGGACGAGCGCAAGACCGTCCTGGAAGTTCACCTGCGCGGAGTCGATCAAAATGCGGAACTGGCCCCCGACGCCGTAGTCCAGGGGCATGGAGGCGCGCAGCAGGCTCTGGATCAGGCGCTGATCGATGCGGACCATGGCATGGTCGAATGGGACGACCCTGCCGCCGGCGCTTGCCTGCACCAGGCGCTCCAGGGAGGCGGTTCGCCTCTGGGCGATCCCGCCCGGTCCCGCCTCCCGGCCATTGCGGCCCCAGCCACAACCACCGAGCGCCGCGGCGAGCGGAATCAACGCAAGAATAAGAATCCAAGGCTTCCGATGCGGCCGGAAGGCCCTGCGGGGGTTGGGGGCCATGTATTGATGCTATACCGAAACCGCTTTGGCAGCCACCACGCCACACTTTGGCGTGTTCCCCGCCAGTATTAGCCCGGGGCATGCCGGCCGGAGAGCGAGCCTCAATTTGGGGTGTACGCGAGGCACATACGAGAGTGTTATATTCCATCCGTTGCCGTTCCGACTCTGGGGTATTCGCGATCGAGAGAGGTTTCGTGCGCCAGTTCCTGCTGTCCCTCGTCGTCGTGGTTGTCTCCCTATCCATGCCGTCGACCAACTCGCACGCAGAAAGCTCCGCCACGCCCACTCCCCAGTATCCGGCGAGGCCCTCCGCGTTAAAAGGGAGCGCACTCAAGTTCGAGTCAACCGCGCTCCGGCTCTCCATCGAGGGAACCATCCTTCCGGTTGTGGCGGGCGGGGCCATCTTCGCCCTGAGCGAGGCGAACAAGTCCCACGACCAATCGGAAGGCCGCTACGTCATTGCGGTGGGAATGGCCGCAGCGGGGCTGGTGTTTGGGCCGGCACTGGGCGAACGATACGTCGGCAGGCATGGCGGATTGTGGTTTCGCATGGGGGTCGGTGCGATTGGGGCGGTTCTGGGAAATTCCTTCTATCAGAAGAGTCGTGACTCCCACGATGACTTCGGCCCGGCCGTAGCCGGGGTCGCGGCCGGCGCAGCCGCGGCGACGATTCTGATCATTTCGGACATTCACGACATTTCCAACGTGAAGCTCCACACGCGGGAGTGAAACGCCGCGCACACCGGCCTCACTGGACTCCGGATCGAGCCTGCGCTCGTCGGCCCCGGTCGACAGGCCTGGCTCGCGCTGGCCTTCGAATTCTGAGTTCAACGACCCACTCGGGTAATCTCCTGAACTGACCAGCAAGGAGTCTTTCCATGAATCCAGCCACGCCGAATCCATCCATCCACCTGGATCTCCCGGTTCGTGAAGCCCAGATCGACCAGAACGCCTCTCCCGCACTCACCCTGGACTTCTTCCGCGCCGCACTGGTGACCTCTTTCGTCGCCGGCATTCTTCCGGGCGCCTGGATGCTGCTGCTCCAGGCCGGCGCCGGTACGTTCGCGGTCGCTCCCATCCACTGGATCCAGATCCACGCTCGCGCCCAGGTGATGGGGCTTCTGCTGTGCTTCATCATGGGCTTCGGGTACCAGGCGTTTCCGCGCTTTCGCGGGATTCCGCTGCGCTGGCCGGGCTTGGCCCGGGCAAGCCTGCCGCTGCTGCTGGCGGGGCTCGGACTCCGCTTCGCCGCGGAGCTCGTCGCCGACACGTGGAGCGGGGCCAGGGCGTTGGCCCTGCTGGGGGCGGTGTTCGAGTTGCTGGCGGTGGTGGCGTTCGTCGTGGTGGTGATGATGACCGGCAGGCGGGCCACGACGCGCGTGGCCAAGCCGGGTGCCACCTCGCACGCGGGCTTCGTGATATCCGCCGCGGTGTGGCTCCTGATCTCCGTCATCCTGGGATTGCCGGAGGCGTGGTTCCTGGGAGGGCAGTCCGGAACGTCGGATCTCACCCTCAATCGCTCGGTTTGGGAGCCGACCCTTCGGGACGTTCAGCTGCATGGAATGGTACTCCTGATGATCGCGGGCGTGAGCCAGCGGCTCCTGCCAGGCTTCCTCTCCCTGCCGCCCGATGCTTCCGGGCGCGCGGTCCGGTGGCTGCCGTGGCTCAACCTGGCGGTGCTGGCGGAGGTCGTCGGCGATTCCTGGGTCGCCCGCACGGACGCGCCGCTCGCATGGGCACTGCGCGAGGTTGGAATCGTGATCCTGGCCGTGGGCGTCTTTTCGATCCTGGTGCCGCTGGGGATATTCTCGCGGCGCGCAGCCCACTCGCCGCCCCGGCCATTCGTGCTTTCCGCGGGGATCTGGCTGGGAGTGTCGCTCTTGCTGCAGGCCCTGCCGCCACTCAACTCGGCCCTGTTCGGGCGCGGCGCCTCGCACGGATTGATGGACGCGGCGCGGCACGCCTTCACCATGGGCTTTGCCATGATGACGGTGATGGGGATCTCCTGGATGGTGGGCCCCGCGCTGTCGGTCAAGCCCCGGATGCCCCTCGGGCCTCTGAGGGCCGCCTACTGGCTGCTGAATGGGGCAGTGGCGCTGCGGGTAGGTTCGGAAGTGCTCTCGGACGTCTATCCGTGGGCGTATGGCGTTGCCGGGCTCTCCGGCATCCTGGCCCTGGCGGGATTTCTGTTCTGGGCGGTTCCGCTGTGGAGATGCATCAGCGGCCCGCTGCCCGGGGCAAAATGGGCGAAGCCAACGCCGGCTTGAGCCTGGCCTCTCGATCGGTGCGCGGCTCTGCCCCTAACTGATCCAACGGGCGATCATGAAGGCGGCCGCGGCGGCCAGTCCGCCGATGATGGTGGTCTGGAGCGCGCTGCGCACCACCGGCACGCCCGTGAAGCGGCCCTTGATCCCGCCGAACAGGGCCAGCGCCACCAGCGTCACCACCACCGAAAGCCTCAAGGCCATATGCGCGTCGCCAAAGAAGAAATAGGCGCTCAACGGAATGACGCCACCCACGATGTAGGCGCACGCGATGGTCAGCGCGCTCTTCCACGCACGGCTCGGGTCGGGCTTTTCCAGCCCCAGCTCGAAACGCATCATGAACGAGACCCAGTCGTCCGGGCGGTTTCGAAGCGATGTCACCACCGTGGCGCTCTCCTCCGCCGAAAGCCCGTAGGTCTGGAAGATCTCGGTCACCTCCTGCGCCTCGACTTCAGGAAAGACGACGATCTCGTGCCGCTCCCTGGCTTCTTCGTGCTGGTAGTGCTCGGCGTCGCCGCGCGCTGCCAGATACCCCCCCAGGCCCATCGCGATGGAGCCGGCCGCGATCTCGGCGAACCCGGCGGTGAGAATGATATGGGTCTGGGAAATGGCGCCGGTGAGGCCCGCCGCGAGCGCGAACGGAACCGTTAGGCCGTCGGACATTCCGATGACAATGTCGCGAACGGTTTCGCCGGCGGTGAAGTGCTTTTCGATATGCGGGGTCGTGGGCATGGGTCACCCCTCTGGTGGCGGCGGGGACGGGTCCCCGATCGTCGCCAGGTTCCCGGAAGACAGCACCTCACGCTACCACAGCAGCGCCTTGGAGGGCAGCCCACTGCTGCCACGACGTGGAGCGAGCGACTCGGGGTGGCCGCGCCGGCCTAACCGGCCCGCGCGATGGTGAGTTTGACGGTGAACTGGCGTTCGGCGCCCGGGACGGGCTGGACCGTGAGTGTGCCCCGCCACTCCTTGGCATCAATGTCGCTGAATTTCCAGGTGCCCGTGGGCGCGGAACCGGGGGCCGAGGCAGGCTCGGAACCGGCCGATACCGTAGACCACCCCGCCTGCGCCTCCAGGGCTTTGCCCATGCCGCTCAGGATCCCGGGGGCGCTAAGGCTCGACGCGCCCTTGATCACCAGTTCCCAGTGGTCGGCCCCGCCCTCCGAGCTCACCTGGCTCCACTCGCCAACCGCCCCGGCTTCCTTCTTGACGTCCACGCTGGGGATCATCCGGTCCGCCATCATCGGGCGCATGTACCCGCCGGTGGGATGCCAGTCGTACTCCTCCATGAGAGCGACGTTCTTCGCCTGGCTCTCCCCATCCAGCACCGAAATCACGTGCAACGCGCCGTCCATGCCGGCAGAGAGGCCGGCAGTCGTGATGATCTTGCCGTTGTCCACCACCCGCCGGTCCCCCACCACCTTGATCCTGGGGAAATTGGCGTGGAGACGCACCACGTTGCCGTAGGTGGAAGTGGCGGTGAGGCCGTCCAGGAGCCCGGCGCTGGCCAGGATGAACGAACCGTTGCACACCGACATGGTGTGCCTGGCCTTGCCGGTCACATCCACGACGTACTTGAGCAGGGCCGAATCATTCTGCGCCCCGCGAACTCCCCCACCGGGAACCACCAGCACGTCGGGCTGCGGCGCGTCGGCAAAAGTATACCTGGGGACCACGGTCATGCCCATGGCGGTGGTCACCGCGTCCTTGGTTTCGGCCACGGTGTACACGTTGTAGTCGGCGGCTCCGAAGAGCTCGTAGGGGCCGGCATAGTCGATGATCTCCACGCCGTTGAAGAGCAGGATGCCGACCTTCCTCCGGGTGTCGGGGGGCGGCGCCTGCGCACCCTGCTCCACGAGGGCCATGCCGCAGTCGGGGCAGGTGCCCGGCTTGTCGAAGCCCTTGGCGTCGCACGGCAGGCCACAGGGGACACAGATGTAGTGCTTGGCCTGGGCGTGGGCCGGAGTGGCCGCCGACTCAATGGCGACGACGAGCGAAAGGGCCAACAACATCGGCGCAACGATTCTGCATAGCTGCTCCAAGGCAACCCCCTGATATCGGATGGCCCGCGATGGCGCGGGCCCCGGGTGAAGCGAAACGGTCGCAGACAGCGCCGCCCGCAATTTCAGCTCCTGTGGCTCTTCAACCGATGGAACTCGCGCACGAACCGTTCGGTATCGCGCGGCTCGAACGACCCGCCGAACTTTTCTCCGTCGATGCGTACGCCATCGAAGACCGCGTCCAAGGTTTCCACTCCCGCCGGGAACTTGGATCGGTTCGGCGGCGGGCGGGGCGGGGCCTTCATGGCCTGCTCCGGGTCCGGGATGTCCCACCGGCCGTCGCCCCTCCTGGGACGGAGTGACGGCTGAACCGTTCGCGATACTGACCCGGGGGCGTCCCGACCCATCTCAGGAACGCGCGGCGCATGGACTCCAGGCTGCAGAGGCCGCTCATCCGGCAGATCGTTTCCAGATCTTCGGAGGACTCTTCCAGCAGCCGCCTGGCGGTCTCCACGCGGGCCGACGTCACGAAACGCGCCGGCGTGACCGCCAACTCGGCGGTGAACACCCGGGCGAAATTCCTGGGACTCATGGACAGCCGGCGGGCAAGCGTTTCAACGGAAAGGTCGTCACCCGGGTGCTCCAGGATGTAGGCCTGCAGTTCCCGCAGCGGCTCGTGCTCGGCGAACTGCACCGCGAGCTGCGCGCTGAACTGCGCCTGCCCTCCCGGGCGCCGCAGGAACACCACCAGCGCGCGGGCCACGGCGAGCGCCACGTCGCGGCCATGGTCGTCTTCCACCATGGCCAGCGCCAGATCGATCCCGGCGGTGACGCCGGCGGAAGTGTAGATGGAGCCCTCCTGCACGTAGATCGTGTCGGGTTCCACGTTCACGCGCGGATAGGTCCTTGCCAGCGTGTCGCAGTCGTTCCAATGGGTGGTGGCCCTGCGTCCGTCCAGCAGGCCGGCCTCGGCCAGGAAGAAGGCGCCCGTGCAGACCGACGCCATTCGCCGCACGTGCGTGGACTGTTGCTTGAGCCAGCGGAGGATCCCGGGATCCTTGTGGTATTCCCGGACCCCGACTCCGCCCGCCACCAGCAAGGTATCGATGCCCCGGCCCACCTCCTGGTAGCCGTGGTCGGCATACAGCCGGAGCCCGGAGGAAACGCGGAACGGGCCCTTCTTGAGGCTGAGGATTTCGACGCTGTAGGCATCGCCGGGGTAATCCCGGTTGTCCTTCAGCCAGCGGGTGGTCCTTGCAAAGACCTCCAGCGGGCCGGTCACATCCAGGATCTGGACGGATGGGTAGGCGAACATCACGATGCGGCGCGGGGCCACGCCGGAACGGGAACCGGGCCGGATCCGGGGATTGGGTTGTGGCTTGGGGGCGGCGCGGGCCGCCCGCGGCCGGGCTGGCGGGTTCTTTGGCATGGGGAAAGGATGGCGGGTCGGCGGGGTTGGGACAATGACAACGTTGCCACGAATTCTGCCACGGGCATTTGAGGCGCGAAACTACCCGCCTCCTTCAAACCGCTCCGTCGCCGCCAGCACCGCTTCCTGCATCCCGGGATCCCGGGCCGAGTGCCCCGCCCGCCTTACCACCACCAGTTCCCCGTCCGGCCAGGCCTTCGCGAGTTCCCAGGCGGTCACCAGCGGGGCGCCAAAGTCGATCTGCCCATGCACCATCACGCCGGGAATCCCCGCCAGCTTGTGGGCTTCCCGCAGCAGGATTCCATCCTCCAGCCAGGCGATCTTGCGGAAGTAGTGCGTCACCAACCGCGCGAATGCCATCCGGACGGCGGGGTCGGAGTACTTTGGATCGCGCGCCGCGTCCGGCTCCACCGACACCAGCGATAGCTCCCAGTCGCACCAGTCGATCGAGGCCCTCTCGCGCACGGCGGGATCGGGATCGTGCAGCAACTTGAAGTAGGCCTCCACCATGCTGCCCTCCCGCTCCGCCTCGGGAACCCCGGACTGGAAGCGGTCCCACGCGGCCGGAAACATCGGGGCCACTCCGCGGTAGAGCCAGTCGATCTCGGATTGCCGCGTGGTGGTGACGGCGGCCAGGATCATGGCGATGACCCGGTGCGGGTACCGTTCCGCGTAGGCCAGCCCAAGCGTGACCCCCCAGGATCCGCCGAACAGGACCCACTTCTCGATGCCCAGGTGAACGCGCAGGCGCTCGATGTCCGCCAGCAGGTGTTCGGTGGTGTTCACGGAGAGATCGGTACGGGGGTCGCTCGCATGGGGAGTGCTGCGGCCGCATCCTCGCTGGTCGAATAGCACGATGCGGTAGGCGGCCGGATTGAAGATGCGGCGCATGCCGGTGGAGCATCCCGATCCGGGGCCGCCGTGCAGAACCAGGACAGGCCTGCCTCCGGGGTTGCCGCAGGTTTCCCAGTAGACCCGGTTGCCGTCCCCCACATCGAGCAGGCCATGGGCGCAGGGTTCGATGCTCGGATAGACGTCAGGCAATTTCGCTCCGTTGCAGCCGGCCCCTGCCGGGCCGCGCTTGTGAATTCTCCGTCAAGACCCGCCCCCGCCCAGCACCCGCGCCGCCGCCTCCGGCGAGGTCAGCACCGGGATCACATCGAAGTCCACGAGGTCGTCCCAGTTGGCGATCCACTGGTCCAGGAGCGCCCGGTCCGCGCACTCCATCACCTGGTAGCAGCAGGCCAGGTCCTCGGTGACCCAGCTGGAGATGTAGGAGAGCCCCTCGGGTGCGAGCCGGCCCATCTCGCGAAAGCGCCGGTACACCGGGGTGGGATCGCCGCCCCGGAATCGCTCGAGAATCATGAACAGCACGGGCGGCCCGCTACTTTGTCCGGGTGGTGTCGCACTCGGAGCAGCCCTTGTCAAAGATGATTCGCCACTGGCCGTCCTTGTCGCGGCGCCAGATGGAGCTGAAGGTGGCGATCTTCTTGCCGGCCGGATCGAACACCGGGCCGCTGCTAAGCGCCAGCGATCCCGACGGGAGCACCTCGATCACCTCGGGCTTCCATGAAAACGGCGGCTTGGCTCCGTCGAAGAACTTTTTCCATGCCCCCACCACGGCCTCCTTGCCCCGCAGCGTGCGCCCGCCAAAGAACACCGCCTCCGGCGATACGTGCGAGGAGAACGCGGCAAAATCCCGGGCCTCCATGGACTGGGCAAAGGTGCTCTCGGCCTCGAAGACCTGCTGCTTGAAATCCTGACCCTCCGCTCCCCGGGCTGTAACCGGGACCAGCACGGCGAGCAGGGCCAGGACCGGCCATTTCAGCTGACGCATGGAGATCTCCTTTGGAACGATCGAGGAGCGCAACGGGAAGGGGGTGGATGGAGGGAAACGCTATCACCCTTGCCGGAGGGCGGCAAGCGCGTTGGCGCTACTTGAGCAGCACCATCCGGGCGTCCGCGGATTGCCCGGAGTCCGTGCGCAGGCGGACAAAATAGAGACCCGAGCCCCGCACGGCAGGCGCCCACTGGATCGAGCCGGGCCCGGGCGGGAAGGGCTGGGCCGGGCGCGAGTCCACGCGGCGACCGCTGGAATCGTAGAGGTCCAGCGACACCAGCGCCCGTTGCGAAAGCCGGAACCCCAGAGTCACCGCCTGCCCGCGCACGGCCGGATTCGGGCGGGGAAGAGCAGCCGAGAACGCGAGGTCGCCCGAAGGCTCCCCCACCGCCGTGGCCGCGGGGGTATCCACGCCCAGGCCCTTCACGGTTAGCTGGTTGATCACGCCGCGCCATTTCCAGGTGACGCCGTCCGCGGAGGTGGCCACTTCCCCGGTGCCGGCGCCGGCGATCAGCGTGGCCTTGTCACTGGTGAGAGAGGTCAGTCCCACCTGGGAAAGGGTGCCCTTGGCGGTCCAGGTGGCCGCGGAGTCGCTGCTGCTGTAGATGTCGCCGGTGGAGGTCATCATGTACAATTTGCCGAACACCATTCGCAGGCGGATCGCATCCGAAACAACGATCGTCCCGCGGGTGGTCCAGGCCGCGCCGTTGTCGTTGCTCTTGGAGATCTCGCCCGTGGCGCTCAGCACGTAGAGCGCCGCGCCCGACCCGCTCATTCCCAGGCTCACGTAGTTGGAGCCGGTCAGCGCCCCGGTGGCCGTGAACGTGGCGCCGCTGTTGACCGAGCGGTACAGCGTTCCGGTAGCCGTGAGGAGTACCACCGAAAGGTCGGGCTTCACCATCAGGTCCACCACGTCGTTCGCACCCACCGCGCCCACCGCGGTCCAGTTCAACCCGGCATCCGGAGATCGATAGACCACGCCGCTGGCGCTGGCCAGGTAGAGCTGGAACGTGGAAGATCCGGCGCTGAGCGCCACCGCATCGCGCACCGGCAGCGCGGAGCGGACGGTCCAGGTGAGCCCCTGGTCGGGGGAGGAATACAGTTCACCGGTGTTGATCAGGCCAAAGAGGGTGGTGGCCCCCGAAGGGGATGCGACGATCAGGCCGAAGGCAAACAGGCCCGCAAGAAAGAACTTCTTCACTGGAGCACCACCAGTTCGAGGGTGGAAGTCCCGCCGTTGCCGAATGGCCGGAAGGAATGTCAGCCGGATAATTGCATCACAACTGCCTCGATCACGGGGCGGGCTCTAATTTCACGGCTTCCCCTTGAACATCGCCGCGTCCAGGTTCGACCACAGGTGGATGATCCAGCCCAGCAGAAAGAACCACAGGATGCCCGCCATCACGAACATCACGATGGCGATCCCGAGCCACCCCTGCAGGAGCTGCCCGAGCCCGGGAATGAAGAAACTGGCTAGCGCGGCAATGACGTTACCGGTAGAACCCTGGCCTGCCATGGGGCGTTCCTCCTCAATTGGAGAGAAAGGGAGTCTATTTCGGCCTAAAGTCTTTCGTCAATTGGGCCGAAAATAGTATTGACAGGGCCAGCCGGGTATGGTCTTATAGGTAGGAAGGTTCAAGTTTCGTAGCGTAAGGCTGTCGGAGCTTCTTCTCCGTACAGCCTTTTTTAGTTTTGCCCGGCACGGTGCCGGGTGAAGGTGGGGCCACATGCCCCGGTCTAACAGGAAAGCAGGAAAGCAACATGGTTCAGGGAACCGTCAAGTGGTTCAACGATGCAAAGGGTTTTGGATTCATCTCTCAGGACGGCGGCGAAGACGTGTTCGTCCACCACTCGGCCATCAGCGCCGACGGCTTCCGCTCCCTGGCGGAAGGCGAGCGGGTGGAGTTCGATGTCACCACCGGCCCGAAGGGTCTGCAGGCGAGCAACGTCCGCAAGTCCTCCTAAGGACAGCGGCATTCCGTGGGCCCCTGGCCCGCCGGAGTTGCGCAACTTAAATCCAGAATAAACCCAGACGGCCCGTGGCGAAAGCCATGGGCCGTTTGTTCAATAGGAGACCCGACCTGAAGACCGAGCCGAGCCTTCGCCCCTACCACCTGCTCGCCCTGCTCCCCGTCCTGGGGATCTTCGGCGGCGTGCCGCTGGCAAACCGGGGCCGCCCGTTCGTTCTGGGAATGCCATTTCTATTGTTCTGGATCGTCTCCTGCGTCCTGCTCACCTCGGCGGTGATGGCCCTGATCGGCGCCCTGGACCGCGAGCGCTCCGCCGCGGGCCCCGAAAGGCGCAAACCCCGGTGAACCCCGCCCTGCTGGTCATCCTGTTGTTCCTGGGAATCGCGTTCGGCTTGGGGCTCCTGGCCCGGCGGGGGCGCACCATGAACCTGGAACAGTGGAGCGTGGGCGGGCGCGGCTTCGGCACGCTGTTCGTCTTCCTGCTGATGGCCGGCGAGATCTACACCACCTTCACCTTCTTGGGCGGCAGCGGCTGGGCCTACGGCAAGGGAGCTCCCGCCTTCTACATCCTGTGCTACGGATGTCTCGCGTACACCATGTCCTACTTCCTGCTGCCGGTGGTCTGGCGCTACGGCTCGCGCCACCGGTTGCATTCCCAGGCCGATTTCTTCAGGAGCAAGTACGGGAGCCGCGCGCTGGGTGTCGTGGTCTCGCTGGTGGGCGTGGCCGCGATCCTTCCCTACCTGGTGCTGCAGCTCAAGGGGCTGGGGATCATCGTTTCGGAGACCAGCTATGGGAGCCTTTCCCCCGCCGTGGCGGTGTGGCTCAGCACGGCCGTGCTGGTGGCCTACGTGATCGTTTCAGGCGTGCACGGTTCGGCCTGGACCGCGGTGGTCAAGGACGTGATGATCCTGGGGGTGGCGGTGGCGCTGGGTCTGTACCTGCCGTGGCACTACTTCGGCGGGCTGCGGCCGATGTTCGAGGCGATCGACAAGGCCCGGCCGGCGTTCCTTACCCTGCCCTCCAAGGGCATGAGCCCTGCGTGGTTCCTGTCCACGGTGGCGCTGAGCTCGATGGGCTTCTACATGTGGCCCCACGGGTTCGCCTCCACCTACACCGCCAGGTCGGAAGACGTGTTCCGGCGCAACGCCGCCATGATGCCCCTCTACCAGCTGGTGCTGCTGTTCGTGTTCTTCGCGGGGTTCGCGGCCATCCTGGTGGTGCCCGGGCTCAAGGGGACCGACGCGGACCTATCGCTGCTGCGGATCTCGCAAATGGGATTTTCGCCATGGCTGGTCGGAGTGATCGGGGCGGCGGGGGTGCTGACGGCGCTGGTGCCCGGCTCGATGCTGCTGCTCACGGCGGCGACGCTGCTGGCCAAAAACGTCTACGGCGCGCTCGTGCCCGGGGCGAACGAGAAGTCGGTGGGCACGCTGGCCAAGGCGCTGGTCCCGGTGATCGCCCTGGCGGCGGTGCTGATCACGCTTCGGGGCGGGGCGGGCATTGTGCCGCTGCTGCTGATGGGCTACAGCATGGTCACCCAGCTATTTCCCGCGCTGCTCCTGAGCCTGCCCGAAACACCCTGGGCCACCACCGCCGGCGCGCTGGCCGGGATTTTCACCGGCGAGGCCGTGGTGCTGTACCTGACGTTCTCAGGGGCCACGCTGGCCAGGCTCTTCCCCGCCTGGCCGGGTGTAATCACCGACCTGAACGTGGGCATCGTGGCGCTGGCACTGAACGCGGTGGCGGTGGTGACGGTGAGTTCGATGACGAGGCGGGTCGAGGCGGATCGCCGGGCGGTGCCCCGGCGGGCATGAACGCAAGCCCCGCCGCCTCCCTCGAAGCGGCGGGACCCCGAATTATTCCATCAGCTGCGGTTCTTCTTGACGATCAGGACCAGCGACGCCATCCCCATCAACATCAAGATGCCGGTGTTGGGCTCGGGCACCGCCGAAAGCTTCCCGAACAGGCCATCCTGCTCCCCATTGATCCCGGCGGTGAAGTACATTTCGTTTTTGGCCCCACCGTTGCCCCCATTCCCGAACATCAAGCCCCAGAGACCATCGATGTGAAGCGCATTGCCCTTGCCGTCGAGCATCTGTCCCTGGGACGCGCCAGTCAGCGGGTCATAGGCGTTGATGGTCCCATCTCCGAAATTTCCCACCAGCAGGTCGTTGCTGAAGTCGCCGAAGTCCCCGGGCGCCAGCGCAAGGCCCCACGGCGAGTCCAGGCTGCCCTGCGAGACGAGCCGCTGCACGAAACTGCCGTCGGTGTTGAATACGTCCACGAATCCGTGACCCGCCCCGCCCACGTCATCGTGCTTGGCGGCGTCCTGGAGCGCATAGGTGACATACAGCTTGCCTCCGATGTTCTGGATATTGAACGGAGCGTATCCGGACGGAAGGGTGGGATCGGTAAAGGGCGTGGCGAACAACGTCGGGTTGTAGTTGCCATCGAAGACGTCAATCCGGCCATCGTGAAAGTTGGCGGCGTAGAGATAGTTGAGTGCGCCGCTGGTACCCATGGCAAGCCCCTTGTAGACGGCGCCGGACACGATGGCGTCCGTTTCGGCGTTGGTGCCCAGGGCCCCCCTCCAGCCGGAAATCGTTCCATCCTCTCCTGCGAAGATGAAGCGATTCGCCTTGAAGTCCGAGCCGCTGTTGAACACCTGGCCCGTGGGCGAACCGGATTGGGCTGCAAAGGAAACCACCAGGCCCTGCTTGGCTCCGGCTCCATTGTAGAGCGTGGAAAGGTCAGAGCCGTTGTCAGAGACCCAGATCGGGCTCGTGGCAGATGAGGACATTCCCCATGGGTTGATCATGCCCGGGTCGGTGAACTTGGCAAGGCCCGGGATGTTGGAGACCAGGTTGGTCTGGTCATAGCCCAGAAAGGCACGGGCGGGTTGTGCGGCCTGCAATCCAAAGAGCACCAACAGGATGGCGAGTCGGGACACACGGACGCGCCTGGTCATCGTCGAGAGCACATGGAGCATGACGCCTCCTTGTTGTTGGGGAATCCGGAGCATAATCCAGCAAGCCGGGCCGTGCCAAGCTCCATCTTTCCCGCCGACGGCGCCGGCCGGGCCGGTGCGGGCCCAACTCCCCACGCAGAAAAGCGCCTGACCCAAGCGCGGATATTTAGTACGCTTTCGTACATTCCGATACCGTTGGAACAACGAAGGGCACTCACGAGCTGGGAGGAACCGAATGACGCGCGTACTTTCGATGATCTGCGCCTTCGCTGGAGCCGCCGCGCTGATGGCCCTCTCCGCCTCGCGGGGCAAGGGCGCGACGGGCCCGGCCGCGGCCGAGTCCACGCCGTCCCTGAGACGGGAGACGCGAACGATGAACCTCAGGCTCCGCGCTCCGGCAGATGAGATTTTTCCGCTCTTCGGCCCGGTGCGCGAGGCCGAATGGGCGATGGGATGGGCGCCGAAGTTCGCCTCGCCCAATCCCCCCGCGCAGGATCCGGACTGCGCCGTGTTCACCACCCAGGGCCATGGCGGGGAGGCCACCTGGGTGATGAAGCAATTTGATTCCACGAGCCGGCAGGTGAACTACGTGGTGGTGCGCCCCAAAGTGGTGGTAGTAGAGATCCACATCGCGGTGTCCCCCGCGGAGCCGGGCCGGAGCTTGGCCGCGGTGACCTACCGCCTCACCGCCCTCTCCGCGGCGGGAAACGAACACATCCGCGAGTGGATCGAGCAATTTCCGCACATGGCCCCGCACTGGGAAGAGGCCCTCACCAGCCGGCTGGCCACCCTCGCCGGGGAGGGGAGGAAATGACTCCCAAGACCAGGCGCCCGCCTCTGGAGCTGATCCCCCACATCCACCGGGCCACGCACCGCATCGGGATGTGGCTGGAGAAGAACGAGAGCCTGGGCGTGACCCAGGCGGAAGCCCACCTGCTGGCGCACCTGGCAGCCTCCGGGCCCTCCACCGTGGGAGACCTGCACCGCAGCCTGGGGCACCGCCGCTCCACCCTCACCAGCGTCCTGGACCGGCTGGAGACGCGGGCGCTGATCGTGCGCGACGTGGCCCCAGGGGACCGGCGGTCCTTCGTGGTGGCGCTCACCACCAAGGGGTCGACGCTGGCGGAAAAAACCCTGAGGGCGCTCACGGCGATGGAAAGGGTGGTACTGCGAGAGCTCGAGAAGGCCGAGATGCTGGCAGTCACCAGCGCCTTGGAGAGGATCGGGCACACCGAAGAGACCGCCAGAGGAGCAAAGAAACGAGGCCGTCCCCAGGGGAAACGGCCTCGCGCTTAAGTCCCGGCTGCGCCGGAGCTACACCAAGTTGTGGAACACCCGCTGGACGTCCTCGTCCTGCTCCATCTTGTCCACCAGCTTGAGCACGCCCAAGGCCTGGTCTTCAGGCAACTCCACCGGCAAGGTCGGCACGTACTCTGATTCGGCGGAGATCGGTGTGATCCCCCGGTCTTCCAATGCCTTCTGCAGATGCCCGAACTCCTGGAACGCGCACCGGACCACGATCTGGGGCTCGCCCTTTTCGCCGGTGCTCTCTCCGATCTCCTCCAACCCGAAGTCGATCAGTTCGAGTTCCATGGCGTCCATGTCGAGCCCTTCGGGCTTCAGCCGGAAGACACCCATGCGCTTGAACATGAAGCTCACGCTGCCCGTGGAGCCCATGTTGCCGCCGTACTTGCCGAAGTTCGAGCGAACATTCGCGACCGTGCGGGTGGGATTGTCGGTGGCAGCTTCCACCAGCACCGCCACGCCGTGGGCGGCGTATCCCTCGTAGATGATTTCCTGGAAGTCCGCCTGGTCCTGGCCGGAGGCCCGCTTGATGGCGGACTCCACCTTGTCCTTGGGCATGTTGAGCGCGCGAGCGTTCTGGATCACCCGCCGAAGCGACGGGTTGTTCTCGGGGCTCGGCCCGCTCGCCTTGACGGCGATGGTGATTTCCTTGCCGATGCGCGCGAACGCCTTGGACATCTTGTCCCAGCGGGCGAACATCGTGGCTTTCCGGGTTTCGAAAATGCGTCCCATGATGGTTCCTGGCGAAAGAGGGTCGAAGGTCGGGTGGCTCGTTCGGATGGCCCCGATACTAGGCTACCGGGACGCGTCGGGCAAGCGGCCCGCGTATCGGTTCGGGGGCAGCGAGCGCGGTCAGCGCGCCGCCCGGCCACGGGTGAAAATGGAGGCGGCGATCCAGGCGGTCAGGGTGCAGAGGACCATGCCCCATATGGTGTCCACCAGGGTCATCGCCACCGGCCAGTCCTTGAGCAGGGAGAGATTGGTGAAGTCGTACGTCCCGTACACCACCAGGCCCAGCGCCGCGCCCCTCCACAGTTCGCGGCGGGATTTGAGCACCGCGGGGAGCACGAAGAGCGTGATCCCCAGTGGGAGCAGCAGGTAGACCATGAGCCCCGGTGCGATGTGTCCTGCAAGACGGCCGTCCGGCCCCCGCCGGGCGAGCGCCCCGAGTTGGCCGTCGTAGAACCGGGTCATCGTCGCGGCCAGCCAGGCGATGTCCAGCACCACCAGGGCCAAGGCCACCGCCAGATAGTGCTTCAGGAACGCGGTCATCGGCATCTCGCCGCGGACGGACCCGGCCACCGGGTCAAAGCCTTTCCACGTCACGGCCGCGAAGCTGCATCGTAAAGGAACCGTTCACGACCAGGAACATCTCGTCCTCCGCCTCGTGCGAATGCCACAGGAACGGTCCCTTGAACTTGACCAGCTTCACCATCTGGCCGTTCAGTTCCCCCACGATCCTGGGTTCGTAGTGGACGTGAAAGAGCGAGAACTTTTCGATGATGTTGACCTTTTGCGGCGTGGGCGCGACCATCGGACCTCCTTGGTAGGGATCAGATCGGGGTGAGGGAAGAATAGCCCACCCGGGATTTGGACGGAACAGGCCACCGACCGGTCCGTGAAGAATTGCAGACACGCGAGGGGGACCATTGGCCGCACCGAGACAGATTGCCGATTCGAAGGCCATGGGGCTGCCCGTCCGGGTGGCGCCCAAGCACCACGTGCTGGTGCGCCTTACCCACTGGGTCAACGTCCCGCTGCTGTTCGGGTTGATCGCCACCGGGCTTTCCATCTACTGGGCTTCCCCGGTGTTCAAGCACGCCGCCGCCCCTGGAACAGAAAACCGCGACTACCTGGTGGATGCCGGAAACGCCGTCTCGCGATTCCTGCACGACGACGCCGGCGTGCCGGGCGCCTGGATCTACAATCACTTCGGCCTTGGCACCGGCAGCCTGGGGGAAGCGCTCCGCCTGCACTGGGCGCTGGCCTACTTCTTCATGCTCAACGGCGTCTTCTACCTGATCGGCCTCCTGGCCGGCGGCGGATGGCGCTCGCTCCTGCCCCGGCCTTCCGATGGCCCCGGCGCGGTGGCCATGATCCGCTTCTACATGGGATTGGTCCCGATGACCCTGATGCGCCGCCCCTGGCCGCACCCGGTGGTGAAGTCCAAGTACAACGCCCTGCAGCGGACGGCCTATTTCTCCATGCCCATCCTGGGGGCCCTGGTGGTGCTCTCCGGCTGGGCCATGCACAAGCCGGCGCAACTGGGATGGCTGGAGCGGTTGTTCGTGAACTACGACGGCGCCCGAATCGTGCACTTCGGCTGCATGCTGGCGCTGGGCTCGTTCGTGGTGCCGCACGTGGCCCTGGTCGCCGCCGACGGCTGGGATACCTTCCGATCCATGGTGGTCGGATGGTCCAGGCGGGTGAAGGAGGGATCTCATGAGTGACGAGGAACGTCCCGGCCGCGAACCGGAGCAGGACCCGGCGGGGCCTCCGCACGCGCCGGAGCCGGGCTCGCCCGGGGCCCGGCAGTCGGAGGCCGGACCGGCGGAGGTGCCTGCCCCGGCGGAACAGCAGCCGGCCTCGCCGGGCGCTTCCGTGGATTCCTCCGTTGCGCCGCCCGGGCCGGAGGACGCGGAAGTCGAGGCGACGCCCTCGCAGCCCACGGAGCGCACCTCGAACGCGCCGCCGGCCCCTTCGCCCCCTCCCCTGGCCCGCAGGCCGGGACCGCTGGAGGAGCGCCCGGAAGAGATCCTCGAAGTTCCGGCGGCCCGCCTGAAAGCCCAGTCGCGCCGCGACTTCTTTCTGTTCTCCGCGGGTCTTCTCGCGACCGCCGTGGGGGCCTGGTGGCTGCTGCCGTCCCGCTCCCGGGCGCGGCTCCTGCCGCAGGCGCACGACCGGCTCGACACGCTGGCGGCCCGGGTGGGCCTCACGCGCGAGCGACGCGAACGGACCCTGAACCGCGCGCTCACCTTCGATGACGACGTGGCGGAGGCCCTGTACTCCAGGGGCCGCCGGGTGCGGGAGTACGACCGCTCGCAGGTGACGGCGGTCCCCAACAACTACAACGGCGAAACGCCGGACCCGGATTACATTCCAGGCTGGAGACTGAACGTCAGCGGCCTGGCCTCGGGCAGGACGGAGAACTTTTCCATCCAGGATCTGATGGGAAGGTTCAAGGTGCACGATCAGGTCACGCGCCTGGTTTGCGTGGAAGGCTGGAGCGCGGTGGGCTGGTGGGGCGGAATCCGCTTCGCGGATTTTCTGGAGGCCTATCCGCCGGCGCCGGGGATGAAATGGGCCTCCCTGCGCTCGTCCGTGAACCTGGACGGAAACGGCGACGAGGATCCCTACTACGTCTCCATCGACCTCGAAACAGCCCGGCACCCTCAGGCGCTGCTGGCCACCCACCACGACGGGCGCCCCCTCACCGTGGAGCACGGCGCACCGATGCGGCTGCTGGTCCCGATGAAACTGGGGCTCAAGAACATCAAGGCCATCACCGACATCGCCTACACCGCCGAAGAGCCCGCGGACTACTGGAACGAACGGGGCTACTCCAAGTACGACGGGCTGTGAGCGTGCGAAGGGCTGGCCCGGATCGATCTTCCATCAAAGCTCGATGGCCGCCCCGCCCAGGATGGCCGAACTCCGGAGGTCCTGCACGAACACCACGGCCTTGCCCTTGCCGGCCCGGATGGCCTCGGCCGGAACCAGCGTGAGGCTGCCTTCGTTCCCCCGGGTGGCCGGGACCACTTCGAACCTTCGCACCACCCCGGTGTGCTCCAGCGTGCGGCCCGAGTTCTCGCCCCGGGCCACGTGCGAAACCAGCCCCGACTCCACCAGCGCCACGCACACCAGCGCCCCATCCGTCGCCCCGGACAGGTGGTAACTCACCAGCCAGCCCTTGCCGGCACGCTTCGCCCAGGCCCGCACCTGCACCCTGGGCGCGTGCGACAGCGCCAGTTCCACGGCCCGCGCTCCACGTCCCCGGTCCGAGCCCATGAACTCTTCGGTTCCGTTCACGATCATCTGGGGCGTGTACATCTGCGCCAGGTCGAGCGCTCGCACGTAATCTTCCTGGCGGCGTGAAAAGGCGGCAGAACTGAACGGATCCGCCCAACCCAGGTGGTTCCAGTAGTCCACGTGGAACTCCAGCGGCAGGATGCGGCGTCCGCTCCTGCGTGCCTCCTCGGCCAGGTCGGCCAGGTAGCGCTCCGCGGGCGGACAACTGGAGCAGCCCTCCGAAGAAAAAAGTTCCACCACCGCCACTCCAGGGGAATCGCCGGGAGCGGCGTCGGACGGGCGCGCCCAGGCGCCGGCCAGGGCAAAGGCCAGCGCGAAGGCGGGGGCCAGCGTTGAAACCACGTGACGGCTCATGGGAATGTCGCTCCGGGTTCGATGGACGGGGGCCTCCGCCGCCTGCGCGGACGGAACCAGACGTCGCTCCGGGGATTCTACGCGCGGCGCCCGCCCGAGTGACTCCGCCCCGGGATTCGCCTACAATCCCCGCATGTTCAATCTCGAGTTCGTGCGCAGTCACTTCCCGGCGCTTTCAGACGACTGGGCCCTGTTGGACAACGCCGGCGGCAGCCCGCCGCTTCGCGGCGTGATCGAGCGCGTGCGCGACTACATGAGCCGCTGGCAGGTGCAGCTCGGGGCGAGCTATCCCCTCTCGGCCACCGCCACGGAAATGGTCGCGGAAGGCCACCGCGCCATGGCCCGTCTGGTGAACGCCGGGCCCGACGAGATCGTGCTGGGCCCTTCCAGTACCATGAACGTCCGCATCCTGGCCAGGGCGCTCCTTCCGATGTTCTCCCCGGGCGACGAGATCGTGGTGACCAACCTGGACCACGAGACCAATGTCGGGGCGTGGCGCGAGCTGGAGGCGGAGGGGCTCCGCATAAGGGAATGGCAGTTCGATTCCGGCACGCTGCGGCTGACGCTGGAAGGATTGGAACCACTGCTGAACGATCGTACCCGGCTGGTGTGCTTCACCCACTGCGCCAACGTGGTGGGTTCCATCCACGACGCCGCCGCGATGATCCGGCGCGTCCACCAGGCCGGGGCGCTGGCGTGCGTGGACGGCGTGGCGTATGCCCCCCACCGCCGCGTGGACGTGAAGGCGCTGGACGCCGACTTCTATTTCCTCTCGATCTACAAAGTGTTCGGCCCGCACCTGGGGATGCTCTACGGAAGGCGCGAGCTGCTGCGGAAGGCGCGCGGCGTGAAGCACTTCTTCATCGGGGAAGACGAGGTGCCCTACAAGCTTGAGCCGGGGAACGTGGTGCACGAGCTGGCGGCCTCGCTGCCGGCCATTCCCGAGTACCTGCTGGCGCTGGACGAGCGGTTGTTTGGCGCGGGCGCGCTTTCCGAGCAGGCGCGATTCGACCGGGTGTTCGGGGCGATCGCCGGGCACGAGGCCTCGCTCGCCGCCCCGCTGCTGGACTTCCTGAAGACTCGCAGCGGCGTGCGCATCCTCGGGGAACGCGCGGCGGATCCCGCTCTGCGAGTCCCCACCGTGGCCTTTGTCGTGGAAGGCCGCCACTCGGGAGAGATCCCGCCGCTCCTTGACCCGCAGAAGATCGCCATCCGCTTTGGCCACTTCTACGCGTACCGCGCGATGGAAGCGCTGGGGCTGCACGGGCGTGGTGGCGAGGTCCGGGTGAGCATGGCGCACTACAACACGCCCGCCGAGGTCGCGCGGCTCATCGCAGCCCTGGACCGGGCGCTGTAAGGCAGGCCCCCGCTACTTCCGGTCCACGCTCCGCCCCGGCATTCCCCACAACTCCATCAGCCGGCGATCGCGCCCGCAACCCTCGCGGTAGGCGTGGTACTGAACAGGGTCCTTCTTGTAGAAATCCTGGTGGTATTCCTCTGCGGGGTAGAACTTTGTCGCTGGCACGATCTGGGTCACGATCCTGCCGCTCCAGCGCTGTTTGGCGCTCTCCAGGCGGGCCTTGGACTCCAGCGCGAGCTTCTTCTGGCCAGCATCATGATAGAAGATTGCCGAACGGTACTGGGTGCCGTGGTCGCAGAACTGGCCGCCCGCCTGGGTGGGATCGATGTTGTGCCAGTAGATGTCCAGCAGCTTGGCGTAACTGGTCCGGGTAGTGTCGTACAGCACCTCCACCGACTCGGCGTGGCCGGTGATGCCCGAGGAAACCTCTTCGTAGGTTGGGTTCTTCGTCAAGCCGCCGGTGTAGCCCGAGGTGACCGAGATCACTCCCGGCAGCCCTTCGAATGCGGTTTCCTCGCACCAGAAGCAGCCCCCGGCGAAGGCCGCGCGGGCCAGAGTGCTGGGTGAGCTCTCGGGAGCCCTGGTGGCGCCGGAACTCCCGGCAGCGCAGGCGGCCCCGGGCTGTCCCAGGGCCGCCGCGACGCCGATGACGACAAACACTGCCGATCGAAACGAGTTCATCATTTTGGAAACGCTCCTGGAAATCGAAGGTGGGGCTCTGCCCGAGCGGTCATCCGACGCGCCGTGCCGATCCTACGGCCCGGCTGCCCCTCCCGTGACATCCCGGTGCGGCCGGACCCGCTACATCGGCCTCCGGCTGCTCTTCACCTGTGCCGGACCATTGGTGGTCACCACCCGCACCGGCGCACCACCGGCCCCTAGTGTGTAGGTGTTCCAGCGGCCGGAGCGGAAGGCGCCCCCGTGGTCCAGCGAAATGCTGCACGGGCCCGCAATGGTCCCGGTCACCAGCCTGGCCGAATAGTCCCGCGGGATGCTGAGCGACAAGGGGCCGTTGGTGGTCTCGGCATCCAGGCCCTTGCCGTCCCACTTGGACCCGTCCAGGTCCACGCTGAGCGGACCGTTCTCGAGCCGGGCCACCACATCTCCGGCGAGGTCCTTGAGATCCATGGGGCCGTTTACCGTGGCCACGTCGATCTTTCCCTTCACCCCCTCGATCGAGACTGGGCCGTTCTGCGTCCTGACTTTCAGGTCGCTCTGCCGCGGAACGAGAAGATGAAAGACCACCGACCAGGAGCGATGATCTTCGGCGGGCGGGCCTTCCGCGCGAAGCGTGCCGCCCTCGCGCACGATCCTGACCTTGCGGGCGAGCTGGACGGCCTCGTCCTCCGTGGGCGCCTGGGCCTCGATGCGGGCCGCCACGGACACTTCGTCCTGGCTCCAGGCCTGGATCTCCGCCCCACCGTTTTCCAAGTCCACCATCGCGAGCATTGCATGGGGGTTGGCGAACGTCATGCGCTGGAGCTCACGGTGCTTCGGATGGTTCGCGTCTCCCCACCATTTGTGCATGCGCGTGCCGGGCTTCTCATGGAGCCAGGAAGTGTCTTCGTCGGCCCTGGCCATGGCCGGCAGGGTGAAGAGAATGGTCGCAAGCAGGACGAGACGCAGCGCTGGGAAGGATCGCATGGTTCCTCCAAGTAGGAAGGGAGCGGCGAGCGCGCAGAAAAATGGCGACCGGAAGGACCGGCCGAAGGGTAGGACGGGATCGGGCGGCAGGAAGTTGCCCTGATCGCGGGGGCCGGCCCGAACTTTGAAGAAGGGTCGCGCGGCCGGACAGGGTGGACCGCCCGGCCCGGGGCGGGCCGGCCGCAGGCGGGTCCTCCCTAGGGCGCTTCCTCGATCCATCCCTGCCGGACGCAGTGGATGTAGTCCGTGTAGGCGGGCTCAAATCCGGCATTCCGGAGTTCCGAGGCCACCTGGCCCCGGTGATAGGCGGAGTGGGTGACCACGTGGAGCAGGATGTCCCTCACCGTGCTGCTCCACTCATCACCCCTGGAATTGCGGTAAAGGATCGGATGTTGCAGCTCCCTGGGGCTGAGAGCACCAAGGTAGGCGTCCCACGCCCGCCCGAGTTCCAGCAGCCCCTCCCGGATCTGCTCCGGCGTGAGGTCCGGCCACACCACCGGCTTTGCGCCCTCCGGGCGCAGCCGCTCGAGCCACAGGCGGTCCGCCCCGACCTGGTGCGCCAGGATCTTGCGCGCCCGGTCGGGGGGCGTCCTGCAGGCGATCAGGGCCCTGGCCGTTTCAAGATTGGCCCACGTGTGGTAAGCGAACAGCCGCTGGAGTTCCTGGAGCATCGGATTCCTCCGTGCATTCCCGGGCGCTTCACCAGGAGATCGGATGAAATTGAAACCGCGCGGGATCGCCCGCGCTTGCGTTCCACTCTGCCGTGAGGTACCCACCATCTTTGAGCAGCTGGATGCCGGTCAACGCCGGACACAGCCGCACGCGGAATTGCTTCCAGATCCGCGCCTCCCCGAGACCGGATGAAATCCGGCTCAGCCCCTTTCCCAGGAAAGTGACCCTGGGCAGGCCCGCCAGCAACCGGCTCTGCCGAAGCACCATCTCGGAATGCAGGTGCCCCACGACAGTCTGGTCCAGCTGCGAGATCCGCTCCCGCACCACCTCTTCCCGCCACAGGAAAGGCAGCGCCGTGGGATCGTGCGAGAAGAGCACCACCCGCTGGCGGGGCTCAAGCGCCTGGAAGGCGCTCCGGATTTCCCGCATGTGGACTTCCCGGAGCTGCTCCCACTCCGCCACTTCCTCCTCGAGCAAGTCCTGCCGGTAGGTGTCCAGCGCCACCAGCGACGATGTCACACCGAGGAGGACATGGCTTCCGAGCTGGACTCGCCAGAAAGGTTCGACGTTGAGATCTTCCACCATCCGCCGCCAGCTCTGGAGACTCATCGCTCCGCGCCCGCAGAAGGGACCGATCTTGCCCAGATCGTGGTCTCCCATGGTAGCGAAGAGCTTTCCGGGAAACCTCCCGCGCAGCTTCTCCAGGCACTCACGGGCGCTCTCGAACGAAGCGGCGTCGCTCACGCCCACCAGCCGGGCGTTGCACGAGTAATCGCCGTTGGCGACCACCAGGTCGGGCTCTCCGGCCGCGTGCAGGAACTTGTCCAGCAGGTGGTTGTGGGCGCCGTACCGGCGCAGCCACACGAAGTGATGAAAGGCCCGGCTGGCGATCCGGGCCGCGGGATTCTTCACCGTCCGGGGATCGTATCGAGCGCAGATCCCCCGTTCTTCGGCCGCGGCGTAGTGGATGTCGCTCACGATGGCGATGCGAAAGGCCTGCGTCAGGGCCAACGTCTCCTGGAACCCGATTTCGCCCCGCGCCGCACCATCACCGCACCAGCAGCATGGGCCGCGAAAGGCTCACTCCGGCCGACTGCAGGCGGCAGAAGTAGCGCCCGCTCGAGGCCGGCTCGCCGCGGGAGCTGCGCCCGTCCCAGCGCGTGTGGTAATTGCCCGCGGGAAGCGATTCGTCGATCAGGGTGCGCACCAGGCGGCCGGAGAGATCGAACACCCGGATGCTCACGCGGCCCTGGCGGGCGATGGCAAAGGGCACCAGCGCCTCCCGGGTGAACGGATTGGGAGAGCTCATACCCAGGCGCGCGAGCTGCACTCCGGGCGCCGGATCGTGCACCGCCGTGGCGCTCGGCACCGAGGTCGGGTCCGCGGGACTGGAACCCAGCAGCACCTCGTCGCGGTCGCGGAATCCGTCGCGGTCGCGATCGATCCCCATCCGCCGGCCGCTCCCCACCGGGACGCCCGCATAGACGATCTCGTTTCCGGTCGTGGCCCACGAGAGCAGGGTGTCGGCCGGGATCACGCCGTCGGAAGTATAGTCGCTGATGAAGGTGTGGCTGCCATTGTAGAGGTAGCCCCGCACCACGCCGCCCCGGTAGGCGTGCGCGACCAGGTCACAGTTGGCCGCGTCGGCCTGGGTGTAGAGCGTGTCGAGCAGCGTCAGGGCGTCGGCGTTATTTCGGGCCGCCGTGTTCATGGTCACTTCGCGCCCCACCGACGGGGCGATCCCGGTGTCGAAGCACAGCAGGAAGGCCTCCACGTCGCGCCGCTGGGCGTCGGAGGCAAAGGTGAATACCGTCGATTTCAGGAAGTCGAACAGGTTGTCCACGGCGCCGTCGTGGGTGTAGGCGGTTCCGCGGGCCTGCGGCCCAGGGGCGCGGGTGAAGCCGCTCTTCTGGTACATGTTGCGCAGCTGCGGGATCTTCATCTGCTGGCTCTCTTGCAGAGCCGCGCCGTTGATCAACTGGCCGTTAGTGCCTGCCGGAAGCTGGTGGCAGGTCACGCACCGGAACGGTCCGTCGTGCGTCACGTTCAGGAACTCGTTCTGTCCACGCGCGGGGCTGGGGCCGCTCAGCGGAGCCGGCTGCGTCCGGTCCAGGTTCTGGTTCGGGTTGGGCGGGTAGGCGAGCGTCATGATGAAGTCGTTGTAGGCCTGCATCTGGGGACCGGACAGCGTGTCGGGCGCTCCCAGCAGGCTCTTGAAGGCCGGATTGAACTTGGTGAAGTCCGCGCGGTCCCCTCTCCAGTGGAGCGGCAGAGTGCCAGCAAGCCCGCGCAGGCTCTGCGTCACCATGGGACCCTTCATGGGGTGGAAGGAAGTCAGCAGCGGATCGACCTGGCCAGGAGGCGCCGGAGCCAACTGGCCCTGCGGATCTCCCAGGTCCCACGCCAGGCCGTCCAGATCGCCACCGATGTGGCAGGAGGCGCACGCCACGGTGCCGTGGGCCGAGGCGGAGGCGTCATACAGGAAAGGCCTGCCGGCGTTGACCGTGAGCGGGCTGGGGTCGAACCGAAGGGGGGTCTCGAACACCTTGGTCTCGGTGTTCAGGTCCAGGACCGCCAGCGAATTGGCAAAACGGTTCAGGACGTACAGGCGTTGCCGTGGCGCGTCCAGGGCGAGCCCGGAGGGTCCCTGGCCACTCGGAATCCGGTTGGTGACCGTGCCCGTGCCGTCGAGCACTCCGATTTTGCCCGAGCCGAGGGTGGCCACGTACACCTTGGTGCCGGCGGCGTTGACCGCGACATCGAGCGGAAGAGCCAGCGCCAGCGCGGAACTCTGGGTGGTGTCGTTCAGATTGACCAGGCTCGCCGCGCCCGCCCCTCCCGAGGCCACCACGTCCACGCGGTTCTGCACGAAACGCCCGCGCACGTTGATCTCAAACCGGGTCGGGTTGCCGGCGGCCAGCGCCGACACGTACAGCCTGTCGGTGCCCGGCGCCACCGCCACGTTGAAGACATTGGAGCCCAGACCGGTCACGGTTCGGATCTGCGCCCCGCTGGACGGGTTGAACGCAATCACCCCGATTTCGTTCAACGTGTACGGAATGTTCGAGTCCCAGGTCTTGACCCCGGCCCCCCGCTCGTCCACCCAGTGCCCGCCCTGGTTCTGCACGATCAGGCCCACGGAGGGCGCGGGGGGCAGCGAGGGGCTCTTGGGCGGGTTGGGCGGTGGCAATCCACCGCCGATCTGCACCACCGGCGCGGGCACCACGGTGGTCTTGTTGCCGCTCTCGCGCACGGTCACGTACAGCTCGGTGCCGGCGGAATTGACCGCCAGCGCGCGGGGGTGACGGGCAAACGCAGTGGGCATGACGGCGCCGGCGGGCGCGAGCGTGACCGGATCGAAGGGCTTGATGACGTCCTCGCCGCTCACGCACACGAAGGCCTTGCCCGCGGCAAAGGCCACATCGGTGGGTTCGTCCCCCACGTGGATCGTTCCGGTCACGTGCAGGGTCGCGAGGTCGATGATACTGACGTCGTCGGACACCTGGTTCACCACCCATGCCTGCGCGTTGCTGCGCGCCACCACGCTCACCGGTTCCAGCCCCACAGGCACCTCGCCGGCCAGCACCGGTGAGCCGGAGGAAAGGTCGAACACTTCCAGGCGCGCATCGGGGATGTTGAGGACCAGCAGGCGCGTGCCGTCCGGGGTCAGGGCGACCGGGTGAACCGGCAGGCTCTCGAAGTTGACGAAATCAGGGGTGTTGGCCAGGGCGCCCTCGGGCGCGGGCGCGCGGGTCGCGGATACCAGCAGGCCCCCCCCCAGGGGCAGCAACAGGGTCAGGGACACCAGTGGGAACAGGCGTTTCCAAGCCGCCTGGGGTCGTCTCTGCTGCATGGATGGCTCCTCCGGGCTGTCGGGACGTCCAGTTCAAGTGGCGCCGTGATTTTAGCAGATGGACGGGGGCCGGACAATCCGGAGCAGCCCGACGAACGGGCCGCTTTCCTTTGGCGATGGTTTGGGGGATAATCCCCGAACTCGGAATATTCGTCGGAAAACCTCTATCTTCCTGCTCCGCTTCGAAGTGGGACTGCATCCAAGACAATTGTTGCCCCGCCGGGACTGTCGTCGGGGATATCCGTTTGCCAATCGAGGTCTTGACCGAATGACCCCAAAGAAATCGACGCTGCCGATCCTTGCGGCGGCCCTGATGCTCTGCGGCCCCGCCCATCGGGCCGGCGCTGCGCAGGCCGGTTCCGCCCCCGAACTCTCACCCGACAGTTCCATGCAGGCCGTGGTCTCCGGCATCCAGGGCGCCGCGCTGTCGCTCCAGGAGGCCATGGACGAGGCGGTGCGCAACTCGGTCGCCACGCGCAGCGCCTCGGCGGCCCTGGATGCGGCCACCGGGCTCGCGCGGCGGGAGCGCGGCGGGTTCGATCCCACGCTCTCGGGCTTGCTCTCCCACGGCGGCAACACGCTTCCCAGCACATCCCCCTTCCAGGGCGCGGACATCCTGCGCACGCAGACCACCACCGGATCCCTGGGCGCCGGCGTGCTGCTGCCGACCGGCGGGCAGCTCTCGGCCAGCTTCAACGCCACGCGTTCCGAGACGAATTCCATCTTCGCGACGCTGAATCCCCAGACCAACGCTTCGGGTTCGCTGAGCCTGGTCCAGCCGCTGCTCAAGGGCTTCGGTCCGGCGGCAACGGGATCGCGCAGCGCGGCCGAGTTCGAACTGCAGGCGTCGCGCAACTCCTACGAGAGCGCGGTGTCCGCGATCCGGGCGGTGGCCGAGCAGACCTACTGGGCGCTGTACGCCGCCGAGCGCACCTACGCCGCGCAGCGCCTCGCGCGCGACCAGGCGGCCGCGTTCCTGACCCAGACCGGGCTTCGTGCCACCGTGGGCCGCGGCGGCCCCTCGCAGGTCGCGAGCGCCAAGGTCTTCCTGGCCGAACAGGAGCAGTCGCTGCTGGACCGCGAAGAGGCGATGGACGCGGTCTCGGACCAGCTGGGAAGCCTGATGGGCCGCAGGCCTGCCGCGGGCACCGGCCGCTTCCTGACCACCACCGAACCGGGCCGCAATTTCACCGTGGAGGACGAGGACACCCTGGTGGCGCGGGCCATCCGGCGGAACCGCTCCCTGCGCGCCACCGAGCGCGCGGTGGCGGCGGTCGGCGCGCGCGTTCGCGCAAGCCGCTGGAAGGCTCTTCCCCAATTGGATTTCGTGGGCTCGATCGGCGGCAACGGGATTTCGGGCACCGGGCAGGACATCGTTTTCAGCGGCGACACGCTGCATAACGCGCTGCGCGGCGGGCTCGGCGACGCGTGGAGCCAGGTGCGCCAGCGCCAGTACCCCTCGTGGAACTACGGCTTGGTGCTCTCGGTTCCGCTGAGCCTGCGCCGCAACGACGGCGAGCGCCAGCGGGCCGATGCGGAACTGGCGCAGGCCGAGCAGGGGCTTCGCGCCGCGCGGCTGACACTGGAAGAGAACGTACGCGCCGCCCGCCGCGAGTTGCTCCACGCCTCCGAGCGCCTGAAGTCGGCGCGCAGTGGCGTGGACGCGGCGCTCGAACAGGTGCGCATCGGTCAACTGGAGTACAACGCCGGGCTCAAGACGGCGTTCGAGCTGGTAAGGCTGCGCGCGGACCTCGCGACGGCGCAGCAACGTTATTCGCAGGCGCTGGTGCGGGCTGCCACCGCGGAAGCCGCCCTTCGCCACCTGGTGCCTGACAACGATCCGACGGATGAATAGGAAAAGGGGACAAGTGATGATGCGCTCGATTCAGTGGAATCGCGGGACCGCCGCCGCGCTGCTTTCGGTTGCGCTGCTGGCGCAGGCCTTCGGCCTGGGCTGCGCGCCCAAGTCCGGCGGTGGAGGATTCAAGCCGCCGGCGATGCCGGTGGAGACCGCCACGGCCACCGTGGGCAGCATCGCCGACCGGTTCGAAGCGGTGGGCACCGTGGAAGGCGTGAACGCCGTCACCGTGGTCTCGGAGATCGACGGCACCGTCAAAGCCCTCCCCTTCCGGGAGGGCGAATTGATCGCGGAGGGCTCCCCCATCGCCACGCTGGACGACGCCCAACTCAAGGCCGAGGCCGACCGGGCCGCGGCGTTGCGGGACCAGTCGCGCAGCACCTACCAGCGGGTCAAGACCATCGTGGACCAGAACGCGGGATCGGCCGAGGACCTGGACAACGCCTCCTCCGATCTCAAGGTGGCCGAAGCCAACGTGGCGGTCGCCAAGGCCCGCCTGGCCAAGGCTCACATCGTGGCGCCCTTCACCGGCTTGGTGGGAGCCCGGCGCGTGAGCCTGGGCACCTTCCTGCGAGCCGGATCGCCCATCACCGACCTGGCCGACACCCGCACCCTCAAGGTGACGTTCGCCGCCCCGGAGCGTTTGCTGAGCAAGCTGCGCCAGGGATCCGAAGTGGACATCTCCACTCCCGCTTTCCCGGGCAGCGTGCTGCACGGACGGGTGGATGTGGTGGAGCCGATGGTGGATCCGGCCACGCGCAGCGCCCGTCTCACCGCCAAGGTACCCAACACCGGCGGCAAGTTTCGCCCCGGCATGTCGGCCACGGTGAGCGCGGTGCTGAGCGAGCGCGCCAGGGCCATCCTGATCCCGAGCGAGGCCGTGTTCGCCGAGGGCGACCAATCCTTCGTCTACGCCATCAAGCCCGACACCACCGTGGCACGCACCGCGGTCACCCTGGGCACCCGCACCGCCTCCGAAGTGGAAGTCCTGGGCGGCCTGACGGCCGGCACCATGGTTGTCAAGACCGGCCAGCAGAAGCTTTTTGACACGGCGAAGATCATCCCCCTGCCTCCGGGCGGCGGAATGGGCGGCCCCGGCGGACCGGGCGGCCCCGCGCCGGCTGGCGGAAAACCAGCCGGCGGAAAGCCCGGCGCGGCCAAGGCGGGCAAGTAGATGAAGCTGAGCGAACTTTCCATCAAGAGGCCGGTGCTGGCGACGGTGATGAGCCTCACCATCGTGCTGTTCGGCCTGCTCTCGCTGATGCGGCTGCCGGTGCGCGAGTACCCGGACATCGATCCGCCGGTCGTCTCGATCACCACGTTCTACCGGGGCGCCAGCCCCACCGTGGTGGAAACCGAGATCACCGATGTGCTGGAAGAGCAGTTGGCCACCCTGGAAGGCGTGAAGACGCTCACTTCCTCCAGCCGCGAGCAGGGCTCGGTGATCACGGTGGAGTTCGAACTGACCCGCAACGTGGAGACCGCCGCCAACGACGTGCGCGACCGGGTCTCGCGGGTGCGCGGCAGCCTGCCCCGGGAAGCCAATGACCCGGTCATCTCCAAGGTCGACGTCAACGCGCAGGCCATTGTGTGGGTGGCCCTGTCCAGCGAGCGCCACAACACGCTCGAGCTTTCGGACATCGCCGACCGCGTGCTCAAGGAGCGCATCCAGCGCCTTTCGGGAGTGGGCTCGGTGATCATCGGAGGCGAGCGCCGCTACGCCATGCGGGTGTGGCTCGACCAGCAGCGGATGGCCGCGCGCGGGGTGACCGCCCAGGACGTGGAGGGGGCGATTCGCGCCTCCAACACCGAGATCCCGGCGGGCCGCGTGGAGGGCACCGGGCGCGAGTTCACGGTGCAGACGCGCGGCAACCTGGTCACGCCCGAGGAGTTCTCGAACATCGTGGTGGCCCAGTCGGGCGACCAGCCGGTGAAGCTTTCGGACGTGGCCACGGTGAGCATCGGCGCCCAGGACGAGCGCACGGTGGTGCGCTACAACGGCAAGCCGGCCGTGGGGCTGGGGATCGTCAAGCAGTCCAAGGCCAGCACCCTGGATGTGGCCAAAGCGGTGCGCGACGCGCTCCCGGCGCTGGTCTCGACGCTGCCCGAGGGCATGCGCCTGGACGTGGCCTTCGACTCCTCCACCTTCATCCAGCACTCGGTGGACGAAGTGGTGCACACTCTGCTGATCGCCGTGGTACTGGTGCTGCTGGTCATCCTGGTGTTCCTGAAGAGCCTGCGCGCCACCATCATCCCCGCGCTGGCCATTCCGACCTCGATCATCGGCACATTCGCGGTGGCGTACTTCCTGGGCTTCACCATCAACATCCTGACATTATTGGCGCTGGTGCTGGCCATTGGGCTGGTGGTCGACGACGCCATCGTGGTGCTCGAGAACATCTACCGGCACATGGAGATGGGCAAGGACCGGCGCAAGGCTTCCTTTGACGGCGCGGACGAAATCGGTTTCGCGGTCATCGCCACCACCATCACCCTGGTGGCGGTGTTCGTCCCGGTGGCCTTCCTCACCGGCAACGTGGGCCGGCTGTTCAGCGAGTTCGGCATTTGCGTGGCGGTGGCGGTGCTTATCTCGGGATTCATCGCGCTGACCCTGACCCCGATGCTGGCCTCGCGCATGCTCCGCCCGCTGCACGGCGGGAGCCAGAGCGCGGCGACCCGCTCCTTCGACGCCTTCTTCGATTGGCTCCACCACACCTACGAGCGGATCCTGAGGGGGGCGCTGAAGCGCCCGGCGGTGCCCCTGGGGGTCGCGGCCTTCCTGGTGGCCATGGTGTTCGTGATCGTGCGCTTCCTCCCGAGCGAGCTGGTGCCGGTGGAGGACCGCGGCATCGCCTTCGGCGTGGTGATCGCCCCCGAAGGAGCCACGCTGGACTACACCGACAAGTACATGAAGATCGTGGAGTCCCGAATCCTGCCCCTGCCGGAGCGCCGCGGCCTGTTCACGGCCACCGGGCTAGGATTTGGAGGCCCGGGACGCGTCACCAACGGGTTCATGTTCCTGAACCTCAAGCCGCGCGAGGAGCGCCAGCGGTCGCAGCAGCAGATCGTGGGCGCGCTGTTCCCGCAGCTGATCTCGATCCCCGGAGTGCTGGCATTCGTGATCAACCCGCCAAGCCTGGGCGGGGGCTTCTCCTCCACGCCGGTGCAATACGTGCTGCAGGCGGACAGCTACGCGGAGCTGCAGACCGCCGTGGGCAAGATGATGATGAAAGCCAATGCCACCGGCATGTTCCTGAACCTGGATTCCGACCTGCGGCTCAACAAGCCCCAGCTGGACCTGGGCATCGATCGCGACCGCGCCGCGCAGCTGGGGGTTTCGGTGAGTGACATCGGCACCACCCTGGAGACGCTGCTGGGCGGGCGAGTGGTGACCAACTTCCGGCGGGCCGCCAAGCAGTATGACGTGATCACCCAGATGCAGACGGCCGACCGGGCCACTCCGGATGCGATCGACGGCATTTACGTGCGCGGCAAGGGCGGGCTGGTGCAGCTCGCCAACCTGGTCTCGCTCAAGGAGACGGTGGCGGCCAAGGAACTGAACCACTTCAACCGGGTGCGATCTGCCACGGTCAGCGCCAACCTGGCGCCGGGCGTGAGCCTGGGGCCCGCACTGGACGCGCTGGACAAGATCTCGCGCGAGGACCTCGGCCCCGCCATCCGGCACGAGCTCTCCGGCCAGTCCAAGGAGTTCAAGGACTCCGGATCCAGCCTCTATCTGCTCTTCCTGCTCGCCGTGGTGTTCATCTTCCTGGTGCTGGCGGCGCAGTTCGAAAGCTTCATCCACCCGCTCACGATCCTGCTCACCGTGCCGCTGGCGGTGGTGGGCGCGTTCGTCTCGCTGTTCGTGTTCAAGCAGAGCATCAACATCTACTCGCAGATCGGGCTCATCATGCTGATCGGCCTGGTCACCAAGAACGCCATCCTGATCGTGGAGTACTCCAACCAGCTCCGTGAACGCGGAATGGAGGCCATGGAGGCGGTGGTGCAGGCAGCCACCATCCGTTTGCGGCCCATCCTGATGACCTCGTTCGCGACCATCTTCGGCATCCTGCCGATCGCCATCGGGCTGGGCGCGGGCGCCGAGTCGCGGCGGCCGCTGGGGATCGCGGTGGTGGGCGGGCTGTTCTTTGCAACGTTCCTGACCCTGGTGCTGGTGCCGGTGGTGTATTCGCTCCTGGCGCGTTTCACGAAGGTGCGCCACGCCGCTCCCGCGGCGCCGGTGCCCGAGGCCGACCAGGAAGCCAGGGCCGGCTGATCTCAACCGGCCGACCCGGCCTGACAAGCAGAAGCCTCCGGCGGCGCCGTGCCACCGGAGGCTTCTTTCATTCGGGGACGAAGGGGCGTCTAGCCGGAGTCGCCCGCAGCCCCTCCAGGGGCCTCCGCCAGGGCCTGGCCCACGCGCCGCTCCGTGATATCCTTGGCGGCCCCGTAGAAGCGCACCACGCGCTCCTTGGCGGGGTCCCACACCGGCCGGATGTTGTTCCTGAGCCACAGGCTTTCGCCCCGGCGGGTCAGGATCCTGAATTCACACACGTCCGGCTCGCCGGCCATGACCCGGGCCATGTGCTGCCGGACGATCTCGATGTCCTCGGGATGCACCCGGGTGCTCCAGGAGCGGGTGTTCAGGTCGCCCAGGTTGTAGCCGGTCGCGCGAGTGAACGCCTGGCTGATCCACTCGGTGACCGCGGTGCCATCCGGCTCCATCCCACAAATGTAGGCAAAATCCGAGATCACTTCGGTGATGGCTCGAAAGTGGCGCTCGCTCTCCTTGAGCGCGGCGGCGTTGGCCCGGAGCGCCACCGCGTTGGATTCGATCCTCTGGCGGGCGCGTTGCAGCGCGCTGATGATCGAGACGGTCAGCAGGGAGACCAGGACGAATCCGAGGAGCCCGATCTGGTCGCCCACGTCGGCGGGCGACAGGTCCACCCAGAAGTAGGCCACGGCCGCCGCGCACAAGCCCAGCGCCAGGAGCCCCGGACCCAAGCCGCTGTACCAGACCGTGAGGATCACCGCTCCGTAGAAGGTCAGGAAGACCAGCCGGTCCTTCCAGAACGGGATCAACAGCAGCCGCAAGCCGAGTCCGACGGCAGAGGCGGCCACGGCCACCAGGTAGCCCGTCCACTTCGATTGGATCCCACGCATCGAGCTTCTCGCTTTCGGGGCGTCAGGGCAGACGGATGAGTTTTCGGGCCCGGACACCGGACGTTCCGGTGAGCCGGACGAAATAGATTCCCGCGGGCGCCAGCGAGCCGCGCATATCGCGGCCGGACCAGCGGACCTGGTGGACCCCGGGTTCGAGCGATGGCCAGTCCTGCCGCCACACCAGCCGGCCGTTCACGTCGAGCACCGCCACCGAGGCCTGCCCCTGGCGCTCCAGCGAGAACCCCAGCGCCACCTGTCCGGTGCTGGGGTTGGGCACCGGGCGCAGCAGCGCAAAGACCGGACGGGTTCGCCCGTCCACGGCCACCACCGGGCTCGTGATCGAAAACAGCGAATCGTTCTCGTCCATGCCGGCGTTTAAGGCCTGGTCGTAGGCGGTCACGCGCACCGCCGCGCTGTCGGTGAGCGTGGCGGGCACGGTCCAGCCGTAGGATCCGGAGTTGGCCAGCGAGTGCGCCACCGGGGCCCACGGTCCGCCCAGTCCCTGGACCGAGTAGTCGATGCTGACCGAGTCCACCGCCACGTTGTCGGCGGCGATCCAGGTGATGTTATGAGCGGTGCCGGAGGGCCAGCGCTCTCCCCCGTTGGGGGAAGTGACGATGACCAGGGGCGCGCTGGTATCGGCGGCGGCCACGATGTGGAACAAGCTGTCGCCGGCATCGGCCCCGGCGTTCAGCGCAGGGTCGTAGGCGATCACGCGCACCGCGGCGCTGTCGGTGGGCGGGGCCGGCACCGTCCAGCCGCGGGTGCCGGAATTGGCCAGCGAGTGGGCTACCGGAGCCCACGGCCCTCCGAGCCCGTGCACCGAATAATCGATGTTCACCGAATCCACGCCCACGCTGTCCGCGGCGCTCCATGTGATGGAGTGGACGCTCCCGACGGTCCACGACTCGCCCCCGTTGGGCGAGGTCACGGTGACCACCGGAGGAGTGACGTCCGGAGGCGGGCTGACCGTGAGCGGTTGGGCGGCGGAAATCCCACCCGCGGGATTGAACACCCTCACCTGGTGCACGCCCGGCGTGGCCAGGTCCGTGGCCGGAATGACGGCGGTGAGCTGCCCGGAATTCACGAACGTGGTGACGCGGGCGGCCCCATCCACCTGGGCCAAGGCGCAGGTTGCAAAGCCGGTCCCGTTCAGGGTCAGAGTGAACCCCGGGTCGCCCACAGTCTTCGAATTGGGCAGGATGGAGCCCAGGGTGGGCGAGCCGTGCAACTGCCCCACGATGAAATTGTTGTTCCTGGAAGCCTGCGTATTGGTCAGGTTGACCTGGATGTCCCCCGCGCTTACCCGGGTCTGAGTGCTTCCCCCGGAGCCGACCACGGCGTCCACGGCCCCGCCCGCAGGCGCAACCAGCACGTCGTAGAGACCGGACTCCAGGTAGCCAAACCGGTAGCGCCCGGAGCCGTCCGTGGTGGTGTTGGCCAGCAGAGCTGCGCCCTGCTTGAGCTGCAACGGGAGCCCCGCGAGCGGGGCGCGGTCTCCGGAAGTGGCGGCGCTGCTGTCACAGTCGGAAAACACGGTGCCCGAAATGGTGCCGTAGGTAAAAGTCAGAGGCGAGATCCACGCGCCCCAGGGCCCACCCGCCTTGGCGAACTGCCCGGCATACCAGGCGGTGCTGGCCGAATCGCTGGCGGAAGCTTCGTCCAGGTCGATCCCGGTGTAATCTCCCCAGCGCGATCCGGCGTATCCGGTCACGCCGGTCTTGAGCAGCACGCTCGGCTCGATCACCGAATCGGAGCGACGCTTTCCGGTGCCCCACGAGGACGCGTATTCGTCGTACCTGGACCGGTCGAAACCGATGAACACCGCGCCGGCGGAGTCCACGGTGGAAGCGGGATAAGTGTAGAAGGTGCTGTCGGCCCCGAACGACTCGTCGGTGAGGAGCTTCTGGTCCCCTACGCGCAATTTCAGATAGCGGATCATGTTCACCTTGACCACGTTGAACCGAAGCCCGAAGTGGAAGGCCAGGTGCAGCATGCCGTTTCGGACCTGGAACTCCGGGGTGCGGCAATCCCCCGATGCCAGCAGGTTGGTGGTGCCCAGTTGCGGCGAGTTGGCGGGCAGGGCGTACGGGCTGCACAGGATGGTCCGCCCGGTGGAAAGCACCGGGGCCGTGGGCGGACCGGTGATGGTGCGGAACGTCAGGTATCCCCCGCCGTTGTAGCGCACGCTGCAGCAATAGACGGTGTCGTTGGGGCTGGTGTTCCGGCCGGGCTTGGTCACGAACAGGCTGCTGACATCGCCGCCGATCACGCTCGGAAAATTGTAGAAGTCCACGTACGGGACCGCTCCGCCGCTGTAGGCCGCCGCCCGATCGATCACCCGGAGTTTCTGGTACTTGTACGCGCCGAGGCTGTCGAACTGCTGGCCGCTCATCACCAGCTTGTCGTTGCTGATCCCCAGGCCCGGAAAGTCCGACCAGTAGCGCGACCCTACGGAGCCGTCCTTGGTCATGTCGAACTTGTAGCGCCACCAGTCGCCGCGCGCATCGCTGGTCTTGGAAATGGCCAGGTAGTAGAACGACGAGACCGGCGAGGTGCTGATGGTGAAGGCCAGGGCCAGGAACCGCCCGTGCATGGCGTCGTAGAAACACTTGGGGTCGGAAATGGCCCCTTCGGAGGCCGGTGCCCCGAAGAACGAAGCTCCATCCACTTCGGTTCGGCCGGATCCGTCCTTGTTCGCGATGCTGATCGTGACGTTCCCGACATCGAAAATCTGGTTGGGCCCCGCCGCGCAAGTGGGCTCGCCGGGGATGTAGCCGTGCTGGGTCACGCCCTCGAACCCGACCCCGAACAAGGGAGCCTGCGGCGAGGCGAGGCGAGCGGACGGATCCACCGTGATGTGGGCCATGTCGCTCGCCCTGGGCACCGGGCCGGTCTCGCGAAGGTTCTCAAGCTCCACGTCCCCCATCGGCACCTCTCCCTCGGCGATCGTGCGCAAGGGTCCGGGGGGAACGGTCGCGGGCGGAGGCAGGTCGCGGATGCGGAACGATTCGGCGACCACCGCCACGCGCGAGACGTGAGCCGCAAGGGACGGCGCGGTCCTGCCCGGCACCCCGGCGGCCAACGCCGCGCCTGGAACCAGGAGCATCCAGGCCGGGACGGAGAACAGGATTCGTCGATACAAGGATGTCATGTCGTGCTTGTCTCCGAGGCCTGTGGAGGGGCGGGGGACCCTTCCGGATCGCAGCTGATCTCTGCAAATTGTAGCATTGTTCGGCCCCCATTCCGCCCGCAAAACGGGGCCGGCCGGGGCACGCTTCTGATATGCTGCCGGCTCTGATTTCCGGAATCTCCGGGCCGTCGATCCGATGGGTGGGTGGGCGACTCCGGGCCGGTGTGCAAGCCGACCAAGGGAGGCATCCTCCATGAAGATGGTTTTCGGCATTCTGGCAGGTATTCTTGCGCTCAGCCTTGCATCGGCCCCCGCGCGGGCTGCGGGCGTCCCCGCGGTTGCCGCCTACGACTCCGTCCTGGCCGACCACGCCGCCACCCTGACCGACCCCAAAGCGGCCACCGAGGCCTACCTGGCGGCCGTTCCCGCCGATCGGCGCGCCAGGACCGCCAATTATGCCCGGGGCAACTACATTTACGAAGTCGTGGAATTTGTGTTTTCCACGCTGCTCTTGTGGCTCGTATTTCTCAAGACCGGGCTGTCCACCGGCATCCGCAACTGGGCCCGGTCCCGCACCGGCTCCCGCAGTTTGCAGACCGCTCTTTACTGGATCGTGTTCGCGCTGGCACTGAACGTGTTCCAGTTCCCCCTGATGTGGTGGAAGGCCTACCGGCACGAGAAGGACTTCGGCCTGCTCACCCAATCGTTCGGCGGGTGGTTCACCGACTACTGCAAGGGAATGGGCATCGCCCTGCTGCTCGGGGCGATCGGGCTGATGATCCTGTATGCCGTGGTCAACCGGGCGCGCAAGAGCTGGTGGCTGTCCGCCTGGATCGTGACCATGCTGCTGCTGGCGATCGTGCAGGTCGTCGCGCCGGTCTACCTGGCGCCGGTGTTCTTCAAGTTCACTCCGATTCACGACCAGGCGCTGCGCGGCCGCATCCTGGCGATGGCCGTCGCCCACGGGGTGCCCGCGCGCGAAGTGTACGAAATGAACGCCAGCCGCCAGACCGACCGGGTTGGCGCCTACGTGAACGGCCTCGGCAGCACCATGCGGATCGTGATCTTCGACAACACCCTGCGGCGATGTTCCGCCGACCTGTGCCTGGGGGTGCTGGGACACGAGATGGGCCATTACGTGCTGCGCCACGTCTGGACCGGCCTTCTCATCACGGGAATCGTGCTGCTGGTGGGGCTGCTCTTTCTCAAGTGGGCGTTCGAACGCGCGGCGCCGGGGCTCGGGATCGAAGGCATCCATGACGTGGCGGGCCTCCCGCTGGTGCTGCTCCTGTTCGGCCTGTTCAACTTCTTCGTGGGAGCTCCGATCGACAACGGCACCACCCGCATGCAGGAGAGCGCGGCGGATGCGTTTGGCCTGGACGCGGCCCGCTACCCCGATGCGATCTCGCGGGGCTACCTGATGCTGGGCGAATACCGCGACCTGGATCCCTCGCCGCTGGTGGAGTTCTGGTTCTACGATCATCCGTCGGGCCGCCGCCGGATCCAGATGGCCATGGACTGGAAGGCGGCGCACCCGCACGCCCCATGAGCAAGCGTCCCTCCCGGCGGCCGGCCGCCCCATCCGCCACTGTCCGCAGCGCATCCATGCTGTTCCCTGCGGCCACCGCTCTCGCCCTGATTTGGGGCGTGACGGCGGCCGTCCGGCGCTCCTGGGTGTCGGACGACGCGTTCATCTCGTTCCGGTACGCCGAGCACCTGGCGCGCGGACAGGGGCTGGTGTTCAACCCGGGCGAGCGCGTGGAAGGCTTCAGCAACTTCCTGTGGACCGTGTGGGTGGCGGCGGGCATGAAGTTCGGAGCGGATCCGGAAGCGTGGTCGTGCGCTTGGAGCGTGGCTGCCTTCGCTGGAATGGTGCTGCTCCTGGCCCTCCTGGCGCGGCGGGCCGCCGGCGGGACGGGGCGGGCCGCGGCGATGGCGTTCCCGGCCGGTGCCCTGCTCCTGGCGGCGCAACCGGACTGGAACGTCTATGCCACCAGCGGCCTGGAGACGGCGCTCTTTTCCTTCCTGCTGCTGATGGGGTATTTCTTCGCGACCCGCGCGGGAGAACGATCGGCCGCCGTGGGCGGGGGCGCATTCGCCCTGGCCGCCATAACCCGGCCCGAGGGGCCGCTGTTCGCCGTGCTGGCGCTGGCTTTCCTCGCCGCCCGGGGCCGCCCGCGCGGGCGCAGCGTGGCCTTCTTTGCCTGCGCCTTCCTCGTCCTGTGGCTCCCCTACACCGCCTGGCGAGTGTCCTACTTCGG
>JANXVU010000168.1 GCA_025351485.1 Candidatus Eiseniibacteriota bacterium
ACAGAACTCGGCTTACGGGAGACTCCTGCGTTTCCTTGACGGGCGGCGTCCGCACAGAGCGGGCGCCGCCCGATCCGTGTCGGCCCCGGACGCTGCGCGTTGACCGCCTTTCCCGCGCATGCTAATGTTCGACCAACGGAACCTGCCTCGTTCCGGACGCCCGGCCAGGTGTGCGGACGCTCCGGCCTCTCATCCAGAAAACGCATGCGGAGCACCAGGACGGCGTCGCCATCCATCGTGGCCGCATCGCCAAGATCGGAGTTTACTCCCATGGCTCGCACCAGCTGGTGCATGTCCACACCCCCGGAGAGCGGGGACCTGCAGCGTATTTGCTCCGAATTGGGCGCGCCCGAGCCGGTCGGCCGGGTCCTCTGGAACCGGAACCTGCGCGACGCCGACACTGCCCGCCGCTTCATTCAGCCCAAGCTCGACCACCTCGAGGACGCGTTCGCCATGCTCGACATGGACAAGGCCGTCGAGCGGATCCGCGTGGCCATCGAGCGCGGCGAGCTGATCATGGTGCATGGCGACTACGACGTGGACGGAGTGACCTCGACCTTCCTGATGACCAAGGCCATCGAGATCCTGGGCGGCAAGGTCGGCTTCTTCATTCCCGATCGGCTGCGCGACGGCTACGGATTGTCGGACCGCGGCCTGGACGAGGCCGTCGCCCGCGGGGTCAAACTGATCGTCACGGTCGACTGCGGCATCACCGCCGCGGGACCGGTGGACGACGCCCGGGCCCGCGGCGTCGACGTGATCGTCACCGACCACCACACGCCCCTGGGCCCGCTTCCGAGCGCCTGTGCGGTGGTGAACCCGCGCCGTCCCGACTGCAGCTATCCCTTCAAGGAGCTCGCCGGCATCGGGGTCGCCTCCAAGCTGGTCTACGCGCTGTTCGCCAGGCTCCGCCCGGAGGAAGCCACCTCGTTCCTGCAGGAGCACCTGGACGTGATCGCGCTCGGAACCATCGCGGACGTGGTGCCTCTGGTGGGAGAGAACCGGGTCATGGCCAAGCTGGGCATGGAGCGCCTGGAAACCACCCGCAACGCCGGCCTGGCCGCGCTCAAGGAGACCGCCGGAATCCGAACCCGGCGGCTCGACAGCGGGCACGTGGCGTTCATCCTGGCCCCGCGCATCAACGCCGCGGGACGCCTGGGCAAAGCCGACACCGGCGTCAAGCTGCTCCGTTCGACCAACCACGCGGAAGCCATCGGCCTGGCCGAAATGCTGGAAGAGGACAACTCCATGCGCCGCCGGATCGACGAGGAAACGCTGGCCGAGGCCGAGATGCTGCTGGATGAGCAGATCGACCTGGAGCGCGACTCCTGCATCGTGCTGTGGTCCGACCGCTGGCACTCGGGAGTGCTCGGAATCGTGGCGTCCCGCCTGGTGGAGCGCCACATGAAGCCCACCATCCTGATCGCGATGGACGGCCATGAAGGCCGGGGCTCCGGGCGCAGCGTGCCGCGCCTGAACCTGTGGGCCGCGCTGGCCACGGTGCAGGACTCGCTGATCGGCTACGGAGGGCACAGCCACGCGGCCGGCATCAACATCGAGCGGGGCTCGCTGGAGGTGTTTCGCGAACGGCTGAACGCCGAGGTCGCGCGCAAGCTGGAAGGGGAGGACACCTCGCATCGGCTGGAGCTGGACGGCAGCCTGGACCTGGACCAGTGCGACATGACGCTGGTGAGCTGGCTGGAAAAGCTGGCGCCCTGGGGCCTCAAGCACGCCGAGCCGTTGTTCCTGGCCACCGACGTGGAGCTCTCCGGATGGTGCAGCGTGGTGAGCCGCAATCACCTCAAGATGATGGTTCGCCAGAACGGCCAGGTGCTGGACTGCATCGGTTTCAACCTGGGCGGCCTTGCCGGCGACCTCAACAAGGCCCCGGGCAAGATCTCCCTGGCCTTCACCCCGATCCGCAATTCGTGGCAGGGGCGCGAGCGTGTCCAGTTGAAGATCAAGGACGTGCGGATCGGCGCATGAACGGGACCGAAGGCCTGCTGGAACCGCTCCTCGAAGAGCTCCGGGTCAAGAACCCGCGAGCGGACGAGGCCCTGGTCCGTCACGCCTTCGAGTTCGCCCGGCGCGCCCACGACGGGCAGGTCCGGCGCTCCGGCGCCCCGTTCCTGAGCCACACCGTCGAGACCGCGCGCATACTGCTGGGTCTCCTCGGCAGCCATATGGACGGCACGCTGGCCGCCTCCGCCATCCTGCACGACGTGGTGGAGGACACGCCGGTCCCGCTCACCGAACTGCAGCGCGAATTCGGCCCCGAGGTCGCGCGCCTGGTGGACGGGGTCACCAAGATCGGGCACCTGCACTTCGACAGCCCGCGCGCCGAGCAGGCTGAAAACTTCCGCAAGATGATCCTGTCCATGGCGCGCGACCTGCGCGTCATCCTGATCAAGCTGGCCGACCGCACCCACAACATGCGCACCCTGGAGTACCTCCCCGGGGAAAAAGTGGCCCGCATCGCGCGGGAAACGCGCGAAATCTACGCTCCCCTGGCGCACCGGCTGGGAATCGGCACCCTCAAGCGCGAGCTGGAAGACCTGTCCCTGAAGCACCTGGATGCTGCGGGATACCTCGAGGTGCAGGAGCTGGTGCACGAGCGGAGCGGCGAGCGCGAGGAACTGCTGGAAAAGATGCGCGCCCCGCTCAAGGAGGCGCTCGACGAGGCCGGAGTGCAGGTCGAGATCACCGGGCGGCCCAAGCACTTCTACAGCATCTACAAAAAGCTGCACGAGAAGCACCGCAGCTTCGACGAGATCCACGACCTGCTGGGGCTGCGCATCATCACCGTGGACAAGGCGTCGTGCTACCACGCCCTGGGCCTGGTTCACAACCTGTGGACGCCCATCCAGGAGCGCATCAAGGACTACATCGCCACCCCCAAGTCCAACATGTACCAGTCCCTGCACACCACCGTGGTGGGTCCGGGGGGGGAGGCCGTGGAAATCCAGATCCGAACCCGGGACATGCACCGGATCGCCGAATTCGGCGTGGCCGCCCACTACAGCTACAAGGAGGGCGGCAAGGCCGACCGCGAGATCAACGAGAAGCTCGGGGACTTCATCAGGCAAACTGCACAGTGGACCGGGGAGATGTCGGACGAGGAGTGGATGCACCTGCTCCAGACGTCGCTCTACCAGGACGAGATCTTCGTGTTCACTCCCAAGCGCGAGCTCAAGCAGCTGCCCAAGGATTCGACCCCCATCGACTTCGCGTTCTCGATCCACTCGGAAGTGGGCATGCACTGCGTGGGGGCCAGGGTGAACGGCAACGTGGTGCCGCTGCGCACCCGGCTGAAGAACGGCGACACCGTCGAGATTTTCACCCAGCCCAACGCCAGGCCGAGCCCCGACTGGGTGGAGTTCGTCCGCACCGCCGGGGCGCGCCACAAGCTCAAGCACTGGATCAAGGCCCAACACCAGGCCGAGGCAATCGTCCTGGGCAAGGAGATGCTCGACCGCGAGCTCCGGCGGGTACGCCGGGCCGCCGGGGAGCGCGAGCTTCTTGACGCCGCGCAGTCCTTCGGGATCTCCGAACTGGCGCAGCTCTACGTGAAGATCGGCCAGGGCAGCCTCTCGGCGGCCCAGGTGGTCCATAAGATCTTTCCCGAGCTGATCGACCCCAAGCGCCGGAAGGGCCCGCTCGAATCGCTCGGCGACACCCTCGGCGAGATGGTCACCAAGAAGGCCAGCGGCGTAAAGATCGGGGGCGTGGACAGCCTGCTGGTGCACATCGCCAAGTGCTGCCAGCCCGTTCCGGGGGATCCGGTGATCGGCATCGTGACCCAGGGCCGCGGCGTCTCGGTGCACCGCAACGTGTGCCCCAACACCTTTTCCGACCGGGTGCTCCCGGAGCGCCGGGTGGACGTGAGCTGGGACGCCGGCATGGGCGAGCTCTTCCCGGTGCGCCTGGTCGTCGGAGGGGGGGACCGCTCCAGCCTGCTGGCCGACATCGCCAAGGCCATCGCCGCGGAAAAATCCAACATCCGATCGGCCGGCATGAACTCCGTGGATGGCGCCGCGCGCGGCTCGTTCGTGGTGGAAGTGCGAAACCGCCGCCACCTGCAGGAAGTCGTCGCGGCCATCAAGCGCGTCAAGGGAGTGAAGTCGGTGGGCCGATTCCAGGGTGGGATGTCCGGCACATGATCGCGGTGCTGCAAAGGGTCTCCCGTGCGGAAGTGCGCGTGGACTCATCCCGGGTGGGAATCATCGGGCCGGGGCTCCTGGTCCTGCTGGGCGTGGACCGCGAGGACACCGACCACGACGCGGAGTGGCTGTCCTCCAAGTGCGCGCATCTCCGCATCTTTCCCGATCCCGAGGGCAGGATGAACGTCTCGCTCCTGGAAAGCGGGGGAGCGGCGCTGGTGGTTTCGCAATTCACCCTGGTGGGCGACACCCGGCGCGGCCGCCGACCGGGG
>JANXVU010000050.1 GCA_025351485.1 Candidatus Eiseniibacteriota bacterium
CGGCTCCGAGCCCGGGCTCGTGGGCTACTGGAAGATGGACGGCGATCTCACGGACGCCTCGCCTTCCCACGCCAACGGCAGCGCCGTGGGCACGGTAGCATTCGTAAGCGCGGGCGAGGCGCTCAGCGCCTGCGCCGCGACCGGGGTGCCTGCGGATCCCCGGGTGGGGTCAGGCCTTCAAGCGGGCAATGCCTTTCCCCAGCCCGCCCGGCAGCGCGTCGCCGTGCAGTACTCCATCGCAGGCCCCGGGGAAGTCCGAGCCCAGGTGCTGGATCTCTCGGGCCGGGTGGTCCGCCGCGATGTGTGGACGCGGTCCGCGCCCGGCAGCTACCAGTGGCAGTGGGATGGAACCTCGGACCGCGGTTTGCGCGTCCCTTCAGGGCTTTACTTTGTCGACCTCTCCTGGGGCAACACCCACGCCCGGCGCAGGGTAATCCTGACTCGGTAACGCCGGGGGCCGTGCAGTTTCGTACGGATCACCCTCCCGAGGCGTTGCCGCACCGCCACAGAACAGAAGTCCCGAGAGCCAGGTGGCTCTCGGGACTTTTCGCTTCGCTGAGACACGCCCTGCCACGGCCTTGCCGCGCAGGGCGGCTCTTAGTCGAGCACGTGGATGTTCTTCCTGCTGCAAATCTCCTTCAGCTGTTTGGGCCACACTGCCACGCTGACCTCGCCCAGGTGCGCTTTGCGCAGGAGCAGCATGGTGGTGCGCGACTGGCCGATGCCCCCGCCGATGGACAGCGGGATGCGGTCGTTCAGGATGGCCTGGTGGTAGGGCAGCTTCAGGAAGTCCAGCTGGCCCGAGATCTCCAGCTGCTGGCGAAGGGTCTCCTTGGTCACACGGATCCCCATCGATGTCAGCTCGTGGCGCCTGCGGGTGACCGGGTTCCACACCAGGATGTCGCCGTTCAACCCGTGCATCTGGCGGCCATTCTTGTTGATGGTCGGAGTCGCCCAGTCGTCGTAGTCGGCTGCCCGCATTTCATGGGGATAGCCGTCTTCGAGAACCCAGCCGATCCCGATGATGAAGACCGCCGGGAAGCGCTCCGACAGCAGCCGGGTCTCGCGCTGTTTGCGCGGCAGATCCGGGTACATGGCCAGCAACTCTTCGGCATGCAGGAACTCGAGTTGTTCCGGCAGGTCCGGGAAGCGCGGGTCCTTGAGCTTCGGGAATTCCTTCTGGATGAAGCTCTCCGCCCCCTTGATCACCTTCCAGATCCGGGTCACGGTGTCCTTGAGCAGCTCCAGCGTGCGCATTTCGGAAGTGATCCGCTTTTCCCAGTCCCACTGGTCCACGTAGGCGCTGTGGTCGTGGTCCAGGAAGTAGTCCTTGCGCACCGCGCGCATGTCGGTGCAGATGCCCTCCCCCACGTCGCAGTTGAATTCCCGCAGGGCCATCCTCTTCCACTTGGTGGCCGCCTGGACCACCTGGCAGTCCATGCGTTTGTCGAGTCCCAGGCCGCACGGGAACTCGATCGGGGTGCGCGAGCCGTCCCGGTCCAGGTAATCGTTGACTCCGCTCTCCCTGGTCACGACGAGCGGCACTTCGACATGGAACAGGTTCAGTTCACGGCAGAGGCCGTCTTCGATGAAACGCTTGAGATGGCCCAGGGCGATCTGGGTTTCCTTGGGGTCCAGCAGGGAGTTGTAACCGTCCGGAAGAATCTTTTCGACTTCAGGGTAGGTGCTGATGCCCGGCCCTGCCAGGTCGGCCTTCTTGTCGGCCGTGGTGCTCATAATGGTGCTCCCCTTTCGATTTCCCGGCCGGACGTCTCGGCCGGAGGCAAGAGCATTCTCAATGCCAGGAGCGATGGTCGCATAGGGCATGCCGGGGATGGGGCGGCCAGGGACGGGATGCGGAAGCTATTGAAGACGGAAGGGATATGGCGGGCATCGCGGGCTTTTCCGGAGGTGTTAGGCGGATGCCGTGCGCGTCCGTGAACGCCAATATGTCAGTGCGTGGCAGCCGGACCCGACCGGTCGTATCCGGGGGGTCGATTCCCGTGTGTACCTTATGGCCGGAATCAGCTATAGAATCCGGGTGTCGATGATGCCGTCAGCCGGGGATCCCAGACCTGCCCGGATGGCTGTGGTCCAGTTGCACCCCCTAACTCTTCGGAACCCCAATGCGCGATCTCGGCATTACCGTGGATGAGCTCAACAGGCGCGTCATGGATCTCCCTCCCATATCCCACACTTACATGCGGATCCTGCAAGTCGTCGACAATCCGGAGACACGTTCCAACACGCTGGCGCAGGCAATTGAAGCCGACCCGGCCTTCGTCGCCAGCCTGCTCAAGATCGCCAACTCGGCCTTCTACGCCCGGCCCAACGGAATCGCTTCCATCCCAGAAGCGATCATGACCATCGGCACCCGTGAGATCAAGCGGATGTGCCTCGCCCTCTTTACCCGCGGCGGCCTGATTGATGCGCCCGAAGGCCCCCGCAGATTCGACCGAAAGCGCTTCTGGCGACACTGCGTGGGCACGGCCTACCTTGCAGAAGCACTGGCAGTGCGCCTGCGCCGGGCGGACGTCGAAGCGGCTTTCACCCACGGACTGCTCCACGGCCTGGGCATCCTGGCCCTCGACAGCGCGGTGCCCGAGCATTTCGACCGCCTGCTCGCGATCTCAGGGGACATGGCGCGGCCCCTGGCAGAGGTGGAGATGGAGCTTCTGGGGCTGACGCACGCCAGGATCGGGGGGGAATTGGCCCACAAGTGGAAGTTCCCGAAGCCTCTTCAACGTTCCATTGAGTCCTTCGCCGCTCCGGTGACCAAACCCGACCTGGAAATCGCAACGATCGTTCACCTGGCGTGTGGTTTCGAGGAGTCCCACGAGTTGTGCCAGTCGTGCTCGATCGAGGACCTGGAAGCGGAGAGCAAACTGGGGATCGGCCTCACCCGGGTCGAACTCTGGGTTGTGCGTGGCGCAGCCCAGCAGCGTCTGGAGCAGGCGATGGATTTGTTCGACCTCTAACCCTCAGGATTCATCCGGCACGTCCGCGGCCTGAGGCTGATCCGCATCACCCCCCCTGGCCGCGCCTCCGCCGCAGGCGATCCACCGTAACAAAGAGCAGCATCACGACGATCACCGCCAGCAAGACCCAGGTCGGGATCCTAACGGCCTTCCCGAGCAGCGAGATGGTAAAGTAGTACGGAACCGCCCCGATCAGGACCGCGAGCAGATAGAGATGCACCGGGTAACCCCCCGCGGCGGCCACCAGCTTGACCGGAGCATCGGGCAGCGGCATGGCCCGTGCCATGAGGATCGTCACGAAAGAAGCCGAAGGGTGCCGGCGGAGGGCCGCCTCGAGCTGCCCGCTCCGCGGGCCGAAGCGCCGCATCCACGGCCGGTCCGTGCGCAGGGCCCAGCGCAAAAGCATGAACTGAACCGCGCTCCCGAGCCCGCTGGAGACTCCCCCCGCCGCGGCCACGAGCCAGGGCTCGTGGT